>NZ_JBAKFQ010000010.1:0-163370 GCF_053484255.1 Martelella sp. FLE1502 | reverse complement strand
AAAGCGGTTAAAATTTTAAAAAAATGCCTCGGTAAACCCGGTTGGGTTTAAGTGGGGATGGCGGGCTGCGGGGGCGCCGGGGCCGGCCGGCGATTTGGGGGGGGCGGGCCACGGACGTCGATCTGGCTGATGATCAGGCAGGACTCTGTCTGCTCAAGTATCGCAACTTTTTTGTCTGCGATAACCTGTAACCCGCGCACGCACTTCGGCTCCGACGCCGGGCCAGCGTTCGCCAGATCGACAGGTGACCGGTTAAAGGCATATCGATCGCTCGGCGGCTCCCTCTTATGACAAGGCCGTCGCCGATACGATCAACGGTCTATAGAAGGCCGCGATGCGACGTCCTCGAAGTCAGGTCAGAGTACAGGGCGCAACGCCTTCCCGAAGTTTGTCGTGTTGGCGGCACATCACACGGCGATCAGGTCGTGAGCATCCCCGGCGGTTTGGTCCAGGGCATTCAGCGGGATGATTTTCGGCGTCGACGCTTGCTCCTTCAGTGTCGCCAGTTCGAACTTTACATAGCCGAGGCTGTTATAGGTTCGGATGAAGATAGCGCCGCGGGCGAGGTCGATCAGGGTGATCCACGAGGTATATTCGGTGATGAATTCGGGCGGGGCGCCGCCGGTCTGGCCCGTCAGGTCGCCGGCCGATTTGGTCAGGGCGCTGGCCTTGGCGCTGGAATAGACCGAAGCGCCCTTGGGGCGGTCGAACTTGTTCATCACGTGGCCGAGCTGCCTTATCGTCGCGTCCTGGCCGTCGGTCTTTTCGGAGAAATTGGCGTAGTAGACCGCGCGCACGAAGCGATCGACGGCGGTATCGGAGGACGGCAGCGTGACCGTGGCGATACCCGAATCCGGCTGAATGAAGTCCTGGCCGAGAAAAGTCGCGCTGGAATGGTCGACATTGCTGAGATGGGTGTAGTTGTTGAGATTGGTCATATGCCAGTCGAAGCGCGGGCTGTTGGTCATCACGCCGGTCGGATTATCGAACACATGACGCTTGCCGTCGAAGAACTCGATCACGATCGAGGCGCCGGTCATGTCGTGAACGGTGTAATGGAACGGCGGCACGACGCCGCCAAGGGCTGCCAGCGGATCGACCAGCACTGGCTGTTCCTCCAGCGCGGCCTTGACCTCGGCGACCGTGGAAAAGCGCGCCAGCATCCATGCGCCGAGATCGATCGCGGAAAGCACCGGCACGTCGGCGGCAAACGTGTCGTCCGGTCCATGGGTCTCGGAAAAGGCGAGCAGGCTGAAATTGAGCCCGGCATCGTTCAGGCCTTCGACGACCTTCAGGTCGTCTGCGCTGCCATTGGGCACGACGATGCCGAACACGTCATATTTGCAATCGTAATTCAGTGGCGCGTGGTCGCCGGCCTTCGATGAAAGCTTCGTGCCCTTCGGCAGGTACGCCACCAGATAGGGAAGTTCCACCGGCAGTTCGAGCGTGCGCCCCGCATAGACGGAGCCCGAAAGGTCTTTGAGAAGAAGCGATGTGCACATGGTATCCTCTTTGAAGCTTTGCTGACCTGATAGTTCGTTCGCGGTTACCGAAGGCGGATCAGATTACCGTGACGGCGTGTTTTCGTGCACTGTCCGATCGAACAGTCGGCATGGTTCTTGTCCCTCATCCGGTCTCCCCCTTGTCCTGTCGGTTTCAGCATAACAGACGCCATTGTTCAATGCGCCGCGTGGCGCGCCTCCACCATGCTCAACGCGGCGGCGACGAAAAAGCAGAAGGCTCCGAACCAGAGATTGGCGTTGGAAGCATCGAGCGCCCATTGCGGATCGGTGCCATGGGGCACATAAGCGACCGTCGAGGCGATCATGAAGGCGATGCAGCCGAGAAGGTTGATCGCGACGATCCACCAGGCAAGCTCGCGCCGCGGGCGGATATCGTGCGCATGGCTGGTCTCTATATAGGCGAGATAGGCCGAAACCAGGAACAGCACCGAGCCGATCATGCCGGGTAGCCAGATCACCGCGTTCTGCATCAGCCAGCCGGCGGGCGTCTTGATGGCGTCGAACGTGTTGAAGTTGAAGGCGACGGTGCCCACGAACTGGGTCGCCGCGCTGATCCAGCCGACGCTTTTCGGGTCCCAGCCGAACAGGTTCGGCCGCTTCGCGCCGCTGGTATAGGTCGCGTCGGCATTGGCCGCCTGGAAAAGCTGAAGATAGGCGGCGGTGGTAAACGGGATCGAGCCGGCGAAGAAGGTGACATTGGTCGTCCAGTCCGGCAGGCCCTTGGTCAGCGAAGGGAACAGCGCCAGCACGCTGCCGAGCATGAACAGGAACGAGCCGATGCAGAAGATCAGCCCCATGATCCAGTTGTAGCGCGCGGTGTGCCATGGCGCTGCCCGGGTGTGTTCCAGCGCGCGCCGTTCCCTGAACAGGCCCTTGCGGTGGTCGCGGGCGAGCCACAGAAGCGGCCGTCCGGCCCTGTGATACCGGCGGAGCGTCACGAACGGCCAGGGGCCGCGCGCCTCTTCATGGGGCTCTGTTGCGGGATTTTGGGCTTTCTGGTTCATCATCGCGTCCGCACCGTCAGCTTATCAGCACGATCACGATGCCGAACAGGGTCAGGATCGTGCTTGACGTAGCATAGGGGACAGAGAAGCCGAGAGACGGCACCTGGCTTTCCGCCTTGTCGGTGATCATGCCAAGCGGAGCGGCGGCCGTGCGCGCGCCGGCGCAGCAGCCAAGCAGGATCGCATCATCGAAGCGGAAGATGTATTTGCCGATATAGATCGACAGCAGCATCGGCAGCGCGGCCGCGAAAATGCTCCACAGCACGAAGACGAAGCCGAGCTCCTTCAGCCCCGCAACCACGCTCGGCCCGGCCGAAAGCCCGACGACAGCAATGAACATGTTAAGCCCGATCGAGTTCATGAACCAGGTCGTTGCCTGCGGCACCCGGCCGAAGGCGGGGCGGATCGAGCGCAGCCACCCGAACATCAGGCCGACCAGCAACACGCCGCCGGCCGTCGACAGCGTCAGCGGAACGGAGCCGACCCTGAGCGTCAGCGAACCGATCAGCGCGCCGACGATGATGGCGGCGGCGATGAAGGCGATGTCGGCGCGGTTGGTCTCGCGGTCGAGATAGCCGAACTTCCTCGCCACCGCCGAAATATCCGCAGAGCGCCCGACCACGGTGACGACGTCGCCGCGATAGATTCTTGTGTCAGGCAGGATCGGAATATCGACCGACATGGCGCCGCGTCGGATGCCGGTGAGGAATATTCCGCGCGTCTCGGGCATATGGGCGAGTTCGGCGAGCGATTTGCGGTGAATATTCTTCGCCGTCACCAGAATATCCGTGCCCTCGACCTGGACGCCGAGTAGCTCGGCGTCATCGACTTCCGCAAGCACCCGGCCGATCTCGCCGAGGAGCACGTGGCGCTCGCCGGCAAACGCCAGCACGTCGCCGGGCTTGATAACCGTGTCGGCGGTCGCCTCGGTGATCGCGCCGTCTCGGCGCAGGCGCGCAACGAACAGGCGGTGCCCCTTGAAGAAGTGCTCGGCCTCGAAAACCGTCAACCCGTCGAGCGGCGCGCCCTCGTCGACGCGGTAGGCGCGCGCGACATATTGATGCCAGGCCGTGCCGCGCCCGCTGCGGTCGGCAGCCCCGCCGACCCGGCGGACATAATCCCGGCAGGCGGCGGCGATGTCGACCCGCATCAGCTTCGGCCCGAGAATGCCGAGCATCACCACCGAGCCGAATGTGCCGATCACATAGCTGATCGAAAAGGCGGCGGGGAGGATCTGGTTGGCGCTGGTCTTGGCGGCCGCGGAGATCGCCGATTGTCCGATCGCGGTCTGGGACAGGCCGAGGGCGGAGGACGTCGTCGTCGAGCCGGCGTAGAGCCCGGCGGCGATGCCGACGTCGTAGCCGGCAAGGCGGACGGCGAGATAGACCGCGCCGAGGCTCATCAGACAGACGAGTGCGGCGAAACCCGCCTGCTGCAAACCGCCGGAAAAGAGGCCGCGCACGAATTGCGGTCCCGCGCTGTAGCCGACCGCAAACAGGTAGAACACGAAGAACACTGTCTTGACGTCATCGGAGACGGTGATGCCGATCTGGCCGATCACCAGCGCGGCGAGCAGCGTCGCCGTGACATCACCGAGCGAAATACCCGCGATCGTGACCCGCCCAAATGTGTAGCCCGCGAACAAAGCGAGGAAGAGCGGGATTTCGACATTGTCGCGCAGCGTGGTTGTCAGCCAGTCGAGCATGTTATGCGTTCACTCCGTTTTCAGGGCACCAGCGTCAAGAGGACGAAGACGACGAAGATGACGAGGTGCACCGCGCCCTGCAGCACCGTCGTCCGTCCCGTGCCGAGCGTGAGCGTGCTGACGAACAGCGTCAAAAGCAGCATCACCATCTGCTCAGGCTCCAGGCCGAGGGTGAGCTGCTGGCCGATGAAGATAGACACCAGCGCCACGATCGGGATCGACATGCCGATGCTGGCAAGCGCCGAGCCCAGCACCAGATTGATGCTCTGCTGGATTCGGTTCTTCGCCGCCGCCTGCACCGAGGAAATGCCTTCCGGCAACAGCACGAGCGCCGCGATCACCACGCCGACGAGCGCATGCGGCAGGCCGGCTGCGGTGATCGCGCGGTCGAGCGGGTGCGACAGCGCCTCGGCAAGCAGAATGACCACCAGCAGCGACACCGGCAGCATGACGGCGCTGATCGCGGTCATCCGCGCGGATGGCTTTTCGGGGTGCTCGGGGAAGAAACCCTCTTCGCCGGCTGGCGGCGCCTCATCGGCGTCGTCGACGAAATAGTTGCGGTGGCGCACGGTCTGCACGAACAGGAAGACACCGTAAAGCGTCAGGCAACACAGGCTGATCACCAGAAGCTGCGCCCAGGAATATTGCCTGTCCGCGCCGGAAATCGCGAAATTGGGAAGCACGAAGGCAAGCGTCGAAAGCGTGCCGAGCACGGCGAGCGCCGCCGAGGCGGCGGGCAGCTTGAAGCTCTGTTCGTGATAGATACGCCCGCCGCGCACGAGGCAAAGGCCGATGATCCCGTTCAGCACGATCATCACGGCGGAGAATACCGTGTCGCGGGCAACTTCCTCCCCGCCCTCGATGCCGGACAGCATGATCGAGATGATCAGCGCGACCTCGATCAGCGTCACGCAGCAGGCGAGGATGATCGAGCCCATCGGCTCACCGAGCCTGGCGCCCAGCACCTCGGCATGCAGCACCGAGGCGAACACCGAGCCGCCAAGAAGCAGGATCGCCGGCAACACGAAGATCATGGCGGTGTCGTGTAGCACACCCGCGATCTCAAGCGCGGCCCATGCGAGGGCGGCGAGGGGCAGCAATAGGCTCCACCGGGGGATCGACTTGCGGGCGTGCATGGATTTCTCTCTTCTCGGCTGTCTGTTGCGGTCACAATGCCCGAACTGGCGTTCTGTTATCGTGGCGTCCCGGCGGGTATCGCGCTCGTCGACGTGCCGAGCACGAAGGCGAGGTTGGCCGCGGCCGTGAATGCCGCCTCGCGCGCATCGCCCTCGGCGAGCCGGGCATCGAGCAGGCCGTTTTGCGCCGTGGCGAGCGCGGAGACCGTGCCGACGCCGTTCTGGTAGGATTCCAGCGCCGAATCATAGGTCTTGTAGGCCGCCTGCCGCAGCTTGACGGCGGAATCATTGGCCTGGATCGCGGTTGTCAGCGCATTGGAGGCGACCACGATTTCGCGGGCGGCGGCATCCTTCAGCTGATCGAAATTGCGCTCCGCGGCCTCGACCCGGCTCTGGGCCTGTTTCAGATTGGCGTCGCGCATGCCGGCGTCGTAGAGCGGGATGGTGGCGCCGAACATGATGTTGCCGTTGAGGCCGCTGTTTTCCACCGCGGGAAGGCCGGCGGCATCGAGCTGGGTCTCATAGGTGGAGAGCGTGCCGAATACGCCGATCTTCGGCATGAAATCGGATTTCGCCTTCTTCACGCCCTGACGGCTCGCCTCCAGCGCGGCATAGCCGGCGAAAATATCGGGGCGGTTGGCGAGCGCGATCTCGATCATCGTCTCGGTCGGCATGCTGGAGGCGCGCGGAAGCCTGCGATCCCTGGTGTCCTCGATCTTCAGCTTGGTCATCGGCGAGAGGCCGACCGCGCCGAGCAGCGCCTGATAGGTATCCTGTTCGCTGCCGCGGGCCTGGACCACGCGCAGTTCCTCCTGCGCCACGATCTGCTCGGCCTGGGCGAGATCGACGGAGGTAGCGAGCCCGCGATCGCGTCGGGCCCTGATCGCGTCATAGACGGTGCGGCTGTTGGCAAGCGCCTGACCGGCGGCGCGGCTGTGGGCGCGGGCGGCGTTGTAATCGTGGAATGCGCTGGTGACCTCGAAGATGAGGCGCTGGTGGGTGGCGTTGAACTGGTAGTTCGCGGCAAGCGACAATTGCTTCGCGCCTTCCACCACCGCGCTTCGGCCGCCGAAATCGAAGGCCAGCCACTGCAGCGCCATGAACGGCACGACGCCATTGATGTTGGAATTGAAATAGGCGCTGCCGCCGATCGGGATCGGCAGTTCGGCGGCATTGTTGTTGCTGCCGCCGATGACATTAGCGGTGATCACCGGCAGGTAGGTCGCCTCCGCCATGCCGACGGCGAGTGCTGCCTGGCGGGCCTGCTCCCAGGCCACGCGGGTATCGGGGTTGCTGCGCTGGGCGAGGTCGATCAGTTGCGGCAGGCTGTAAAGCCGGCTTTCGTCCACAGCCGGCGCGGTGAGCGCCAGCGCGCCGCTTGCCTCGGCCTGCCGGCGCATCTCGCCGGCGGAATCGCCGGCTTGCCATTGCGCGTCGGGCGATTGCGGGGCAAGCGCGAGCGTGTCGGCAACGCAGCCGGAAAGCGCCAGCATCATGGCAAGAAACGCGCCGCGGCCGAGGGCAGGCATCAGATGTCGTCTCATCGGCTCTCTCCCGTTCCCGCCTGTTCCATCCCGGCCGTTTGCTCCGTTGCGGCGGTCTCGCCCTCATCAATGCGCCGCTCCGCGACCGCCAGCCGGGATTGCGTTTCAGCATCGACCACGCGCCTGAAGTACAGCGCCAGCGACAGATCCTCCAGCATGGCGGCGTCGCGGCGATAGGTTTCACGCTCGGTTTTCCCCGGACGCATATGTCGCGGCTCGTAGGAGGCCATGTCAACCGCTTCGCGGATAACGCCGAGATCGGTCTGGATCGACGCGACGAGCCCGGTGGAGGCCTGGCGCACCGGCTGGTCCGCATTTGCGAGCGATTTCAGCTTGGCGATTGCCGCCGCCGTGCGCCGCTTGACCTCGTCCTTGACGCTGACCGGCCAGATATTGGTGAAGATCACATAGACCACGGCATTGCCGAGCAGAATGCCGACGATGCGGTCGCCAGCGGCACTCAGGCTGGTGCCGGGGCCGAAGCCCTGGATCACGGTCAGCAGGAAGGCGAGGGCGATCTGCACGCCGCCATAGGAAATGCGCTCATTGCCTGTGGAAACCCAGGCGGCCAGCGACACGACGGCGAAGATCAGGAAGGCCAGTCCGCCGACCGAATCGAGCTGCGGTATCACGAACAGGATGGCGAGCAGTCCGAAAAATGCGCCGATCAGGCAGCCGGTGATCCGCAGCACCAGCTTGTGGACGGTGTCGCCGGTAGTGCCGAGCGCGGCGACGTAGCAGGTGATCATCGCGGTGTGGATGCCCTGCCAGTCGATCGACGTATAGATGAAGAAGCAGGTGACGGCGGCCAGCGTCGTTTTCAGCGCGAAATGCAGGTGGCGCGGATGGGAAAAAATGTCGGGCGCGACCGGTGGATCGTCCACCGGGGCGCCTTTGGCAAGCGGCGTGACGCGGCTGATATCGGCGAGCGCGTCGGCCACCGGTTCCAGCTCTGCGGGCAGGTCGGCATAAGTCTCGGGTTCGGGGAGGTCCCTCTTGGCCAGCACCGCTGCGGCAAGCGCGCGGCAATCGGCCGCAAGGCGTTGCCGCGCCAGGCGGGCATCGTCTGAGGGGTCTTCCCCCGGAAGGGCCGAAATGGCGAGGATCAGGCGATAGCTGTGCGATTGCGTCCGCTCCAGAAAGTCGTAGGCCCGGCCGCGTAGGATGGAGAGCAGCTTGATCAGCAGAAGCCGCTTCTCCTGTTCGG
This sequence comes from Martelella sp. FLE1502, assembly GCF_053484255.1. Taxonomy (NCBI): domain Bacteria; kingdom Pseudomonadati; phylum Pseudomonadota; class Alphaproteobacteria; order Hyphomicrobiales; family Aurantimonadaceae; genus Martelella; species Martelella sp. FLE1502. The sequence continues at coordinate 155,251 of NZ_JBAKFQ010000010.1, read as the reverse complement.
CGGTTCCCTCGCCGATGAGATCCATCAGCTTTACGCGGGCGTCCTCTCGTCCTTCCAGAACATCGGCGGAACGCTCCAGCCGTTCGGCGATGGCCTCGCGCAACAGCTTCTGCGGTGGAATGCCGAACAGCAGGTTGTAGACCGCCATCACCGCCATCGGCACGAACACCATCGCCCAGGCGTAGAGCACGGCCCGGGTCGCGATCTCTCCGATCGGCACATTGCCGAGCAGCGTCAGCACGAAGGCGATGACGAGGGCCACGATACCGGCCTGTTCGCCGGCCTTGGTGGCGGAATCGAGATAGAGGAAGATGAACGAGGCGATCACGATCGCGGCGATCTGCGCCGGCGGAAAGTCGATGGTGAGGTTGATGATGCCGATCAGCAGGAACACCACGAGGCTGACCGCGATGATGATGCCAATGCCGGTGACGACGTTCTCGGCGGCATTGGCGCGCATCAGGAAGATCACCAGATAGCAGCCGATGGCTGCTTCCGGGAAATGGTACATCATCGACAGCACGGTCGAGATCGCGCAGATCGCGCCGATCGACAGCGACAGCCGCAGCCGTCCGGGAAACGGCATCAGGTCATCGATCAGGCGGTGGGACCGCCGCCTGAAGTCGCTGCGCTCAGCAGTGCTCGCCATGGCGAACCACTGTCGAGGCGGATGCGCCGATGCGCATCAGGTTTTCCGGCGGATCGATGAGCTTGATGCGCACCGGAAAGCGCTGCGCGATCCGGACCCAGTCGAGTTCCTTCGGTACATAGGGAAGGGCGCTTTGAATGTCGATCGCGCCGCCGGAGATCACGCCCCAGCCGATGCCTTGCACCACGCCCTTGATCTCGACGGACCGGTCGGCCATCACATAAACCGAGGCGCAGGTGCCCGGCGGCAGTTTTTCGAGCTCGGCTTCGCGGTAGAGCGCCGAGGCGTACCAATCGCCGGTGTTGACGAGCGTGAACAGCGGCGCGCCGGATGCGACGAACTGGCCGCTCGATGTCGTCAGCCCGACCACGCGCCCGTCATGGGGCGCGTAGATCTTCGTGTTGGCGAGATTGCGCCGGGCGATGTCGAGGGCCGCCTGCCGGCTCTGGATCAGGGCCAGTGTCTCCTCCGGCGAGGAGACCAGCGCGTCCGCCGCCTTGCTCTGCTGCAAGGCCTGTTCGAGCGATACCTCGGCATCGCGCTTGGCCGTGCGCGCGTCCTGCACTTCCTGATCGGTGACGTAGCCCTTGGGCTGGAGCGGCAGCAGGCGGTCGAGCGTTTCCTGCGCCAGTTCCAGATTGACGCGAGCGCGTTCGATCTGCTGCAGGGCGATCTCCGCGTTCGCGGCCTCGGCGTCGATATTGCGTTTCTGGGTCTCGTGCATCGCCTCGGCGGCCTTCAGGTCGCCTTCGGCCTGGACCACGAGGAGGCGGTAGGATTCGTCTTCGATCTCGAAAAGCAGCTGCCCCTTCTCGACCTTGTCGTTCTCCGCGACGTGGATTTCCGAGATCCGGCCGGGAACGGTCGAGGAAATCTGGGTGATCGGGGCCGTCAGGGTCGCATCCTGCGACAGGATATCGGCGCCCATCCGGGCCATGTGCTTCCAGCCGAGATAGGCGGTGGCGCCGATGACGATGACGGGGATGAGGGCGAGGGCGGCGGTCTTGGGGCTCAGCATGGCTCTATCGTCCGAACAGGATGAGGGAGGCGGCGAGCCCGATGGCGATCGCCAGGAACAGATAGACGATCACGCGCAGCGGCATCACATCGTCAAGGCCGATCTTGATGAATACCAGACGCACGACGACCGCGCCGACAATGCCGATCAGCGAACAGGCGATCCAGGACGGGAAATAGGCGCCGAAGAAGGGAATCACGGGACTGCTGCTCGCAAACGCATGAAACGGCGCGAAAATTCCCGCCATAAGGAGAAGCATTGAACCCGTTATACGCACGCAAGCACCCAGTCTTGTTATTTTTCCGCCCCCTGAGGATTGTGGCGCAGGAACGACTATCCTGCATAGCAGGAAAGCCTGTCAACCGTCAGGGCTGACAGTTCGGGACTAGAACCTGAAACTCAGCCCCAGCGTCGGGCCTTGCAGGACGGTGTCGAACACATGCCCGTCATCGTCGTAGTCGATCGACATGTATCTGTAGCCGAAGGAGAGCGCGGTCGCTTTGCTGATCCGGTAGTTGACCGTCGCCATGGCCTGCCAGGTGAGGTCCGAGCCCACCGAGAAGCCGCCGACATCGGCCTGGCCGACGAGGCTGACGCGGTCGCCGGCATCGTAGGCCATCCGGAACCCGAGGGCGGGATCGACCCAGCCGAATTCGCTTTTCGCGCTGTATGCGCGCGGGACCGAGGGGATGGTGGCGGTCACCTCCGTGGTGAGATGCGCGAAGCGGATGCCGCCAAGCGCATCGAGACGAAAGTCATCAGTTTCGGCAAGCCGCACCGCGCCGAACAGCGAACCGGAAAACAGCTTGCTGTCGACGCTGACGTTGATGCCCGGCACGGTGATGCCGTAGGCCGGTATCGCGACCGGGCCGGAAGCCTCGTTCGCGGTGGTATCGACATACATCAGGTCGGCGTAGAAGCCGAAGGCGCCGTTGGTCCCCCAGGCATTGGCGAAGCCGGCGATGTTCAGCTCCTCAAGGATATCGGAGAAGCTGCTGTCGATGTGAACAGTGGGCGCCCGCCGGAAGGGCGACACATCGCCAGACATCCCGGTCATCCAGACATAGGGCGTGATCTCGAATTGCCAGCCTTCGGCCGGCGTTTCCACGGCGGCGGTCGGCTTGGGCGCTGGCGGCGCGACGGACAGGTCGGCTGCCTGCGCCGTCAGGGCCATCGGACATGCCAATGCCGACACGGCAAATAAAACGGACTTCAAATATGCCCCCAATTGTCTAGCCACGCAGGCTGTTCTTGAAAATGCGGCCGTCCTTCATGATTACCGCGAAATTGTCCGGATTTGCAACCAGAGCGATATTTTCGAGCGGATTGCCATCCACAAGCAGCATGTCCGCGAAAGCGCCCTTCTCGATCACGCCGAGCCGGCCGTCATAGGGGTTGCGTTCGCCCGACAGCGCCAGTAGTTCGCCGCTGCGGCTGGTCGCGAGCTTCAGCACCTCTGCCGGCGAGAACCATTCCGACAGTCTTGCAAGCTGAGCCCCTTGCGTTTCGGTCTTGGCCGGATTGAACAGGATGTCCGTGCCCCACACCATGCGCTCGAAATTGAACTTCTGCGCCCATTCGAAGCAGCGCCTCGTGCCCTCGGCGATCATCTGCTGCTCGCCGCGCTGCTTGTCGGTGCTCATCGGATTGGCGAATTCGCCGCCGAGGAAGGGCTGGATGCTCCACCAGATGCCCTTGTCGAGCATCATGCGCACCGTCTCCTCATCGGCAAGCTGGCCGTGCTCGATGCACTGGACGCCGTTGTCGATCGAGCGGCGAATGCCCTTTGCGGTATAGACATGGGTGCAGACATAGGTGCCCCAGTCGGTCGCCGCCTGCACCGCGGCGCGGATTTCATCCGGCGTGAACTGCAGGCTCGGAACGGGGTCGTAAAGCGAGGACACGCCGCCGCCGGTCATGATCTTGATCTGGCTCGCGCCCAACAGCAACTGCTCGCGCACGCGGTTCAGGACCTGCGGCACGCCGTTGGCGATCGAGGAAATGCCGGCCTCCTCGGCATGGCTGAGATTGCTCTGGTCGGAGGCAGGGATCTCGTATTCCATCCGGAAATCGCCATGGCCGGACGTCTGGGAGATCATCGCCCCGGATGGATAGATGCGCGGCCCCACCGCCTTGCCGCCGTCAATCGCGCGCTTCAGGGCAAAGGACGGCCCGCCGACATCGCGCACCGTGGTGAAGCCGCGCATCAGCGTCTTCTCCGATTCGTTCGCTGCCACCAGATGGACATAGGGCACCTGTGCGGCCATGGCGGTCTGCATCGGAATGGCGCAGAGCAGGGAGTGCCAGTGCGAATCGATCAGGCCCGGAATCAGCACCCGATTGCCGCAATCGATGACGTCGACATTGGCGATATCCTCGCTGACGGGGACGAAGGCTTCGATGCGATTGCCGCGCACGAGCACGTTGCGCCCTTCGATCAGCGCATTGGAAAGGCCATCGAACACCCGGACATTCGAAAACAGGATCGCCCGTTCACCGTCCTGCGCGAAGGCCGGGGCGGAGGCGAGCGCACTGGCCGCAGCCGCCCCGAGGATGGACTTCAGCACCGAGCGCCGGTTGACGCCCTGCATCAGCCGCTCGTTCAGCCGGATCACCTCCGGCGTATGGCACGGGCAGCCTGCATGGTGGACAAGGTGCTGGTATTTGGAGCCGGCGCGCATTTCTTCCTCCCGGTGCTTTGACGATTTTGGGAACAATTGTTTGGGAAGATCGCCGCGATTGCAAGGCGGCGATCCCGAAACGGCACACGCCGACGGTGCGTTCAGGGCGAAGGCGTTTCAGCGGCTCGCCTTGATGAGCGTTTCGCCGCTCATGGTCAACAGCAGCGCGGCGTCCGGGCCGAAGCTGAAGGCTTCGCTCGCATCCAACGCCTGCAGGAAGGCCTGTTCCTGTTTCATCAGGGCATTGTCGCAGGCCATCCGCGTGGTTGCCAGCGGGCCGATCGCGATGCCGCCCTCGCCATTGATCGAGAAGGCTCCCGTGAAGCGGTTGCACCCGGTGGTCCCGAAGATCTGGCCCTCATTGCTGACCGCGAAGGAAGGGCGGTCGGCGCCTGCAAACGGCTCGCCATCGATCTCGCCGACGGTCCATTGTGCCCCGGTGAGCAGGTCGAGCGTGTCGCCGCCGCAGCCCTTGAGCGTCCCGGTTGCCGTTTCCAGCGCAACGGTCTGTGGAAACAGCCGGCCGCTCATGTCGTCCTGACAAAGGCCGGCGCGCACACTGAAGTGGAGGGCGTATTGGTCGAAACGGTAAAGATAGGCCTGGTCGACGATCTCCGGCTCCGGCAGGCGAAGGTCCAGCCGGTCTTCGCCGTAGTTCATATTCAGCATAAATCGGTCAACTGCCATGACGGCGCGCCAGCCCGGTTCATTGCCCTGCGCCGACCACGGCTTTTCGGCTCCGGCCGGTACGAGGATGCAGTCCGGCAAATTCTGGCCATCGAGCGTCACATGCGCATTTTCGCCCTTGCTCCAGAAGACAGTTCGGCCGTCCTCCGATTGGTATTTCGCGCCATCCGCAGACACTGCGGGAGCGAGGTGGTGAATTCTCTCATCGGTGTGAAGCACCGCTTCTTCGCCCTGAAACGCAACCTCCAGGCGGGTATCGCCGCACGTGAAGGTGCTGCTGAAGGCCGCGGGCGTGAACGACGTCAGCATAATGTCTCCGATATCGACATCGTTGTCTCCCGCCGCGATCATGACCGGTTCGCTCACAAAGCGGTTGGCGCCGTCGATCCGGATGGCAGCTGCAAGATTTGCCTCGATGCCCTGCGGGATCGTCAGTTCGAACGGCCACGGCATCTGCCGACCGCTCGCCTGATCAGTGTGCGTCGCCAGCAGAGCATTCTGGAAACCTCTGGCCTCGACGACAAGTTCGGCGTCGTCGGGCAGCGCCATGCGTTCACGCATCACAGCCGCGCCGGAAATGGCGCGCATATCTTCGGAATGTGCGGTTGTTGCTGCAAGAAGGCTTGCCAGAAGTGTCAGGACGGTGCGGGTCAAGGTTTCTCCTTTGTCGTCTTCACGAATGGGCGGCCTGCCGGCCCGACGCCGGACCATCGGCACGCCCCGATGAGGACGACGGCGATTGTTGCGGGCGCGCGGCACGGTTACTGCAGCATATCATTTGTAAATCACCGGAACAGCCCGGGATGTAATTGGTGTGATAGGGCACGGGTGACCGCGATCGCCACGTCGCGACGAAGGTCATTGTTTGCCGACACTCGCGCGATTTCAAAATCATTGAATCGACCGCAACAGAATGGATCAACAAGCTCAATGTCAAACTTCCGGGGCGCCTAAGTTTGAACGATAGCATTGTTTGGCTCAGCCTCCCGGTTGGAGCTTTTTCGCATTTTCCATGCATTATCAGCGCGGGCCAGAGGAGGTAGGCTTCGCGCTCGATGTTCTCGCCAAAGCTCAGCACGGTCATGACAAGTACGATCGAGAGTGGAAGGCGGCCGCGGGGATGGGGTACGCAATCGACCAGCACGATCAAGGTTTGCGCCAGAAGCGGCGTCAGATCGACAACCAGCGTGTAGCCGGTTATGCTAGGGCCTTATCAGCCATCCTTGCCGTTCATGCCTGTCACGGCCTTCAAGTCTTCCAGCAACTGCCGGACAACAGGAATGCCAAGGGAACTGAGGCGCACATAGGCGCCGGTGGAAAGCCGGCTGATCGGCGGGTTTGTCGGGCGGATGACGAGCCCGCCGATTTCGACATGATCGGCAAGCTGCAGCGGCGCCATCAGTTTGGCGCCCAGCGCGCGCGTCAGGTCCAGGGCAGCGGCAAAAGAGGTCGAGTGGGCGATGATGCGCGGCGGCTTCAGCCGCTGCTCGGCGCAATAACGCCGCAGCAAGGGCACATTGTCGGTCGCGCCGCTATAGGCCACCCAGGAAAAGCCGGCGAGTTCGCGGGGCCCGAGCACGGGCAGTGCCGCCATTGGATCATCCGCCGCCATGATCACGGCAAGCTCGATCTCGGCCACCGGTATGGCGGTGATCAGGGCATCGGGCTCCGACGGTTCGATCGCGCCAAGCACGACATCGAGACGGCCGTCTCGCAGCATCGGCAGCGTCACCGCATTCTGGTCCGCGACCAACTCGAAGGTCAGGGACGGGTACCTGTTGCGCAGCCGGGCAAACAGCGGCGCGGCATAGCGCAGGTGAAACAGCGGCCCCGCGCCGACCCTCAGGGTTTCAAGCCCGGTGCCGGCGAGCGCCCGGATTTCCTCGCGCGCCTGTCGGTATTCCTGCTCGATCCGCTCGGCGCGGGCCAGGAAGTGACGCCCGGCCGCCGTCAGGCGCATCCCGCGGCGATGGCGCTCGAACAGCTTGCCGCCGAGTTCCTCCTCGAGATTTGCCAGACGCTTGGTCAGCGAGGGTTGGGTCAGGCCGATCTTTTCGGCTGCGTCGGACAGATTGGCTTCCGCCGCGATCGCAAGAAAGGCAGTGAGGTTCCTGTCCATGAGCTATTCCATTTTTCTATCGTCAGGGTCCTAAAAATCGATTTTACAGAAAGTCTGCGATCCGACAAGTTCGTCTTCCGAGACAAGGGAGGACTGTTTGCGGACGATTTTAGTACTTTTCGATTCCCTGAATCGAACGGCGCTCGGCGCTTATGGCGGCACCGCGATCCCGACGCCGAACTTCGACCGGTTCGCCGCCCGCGCGGCCACATTCGATACCCATTACGCCGGCTCGCTTCCCTGCATGCCCGCGCGGCGCGATATGCAGACGGGGCGTCTTAATTTCACCCATCGTCCCTGGGGGCCGCTCGAACCATTCGACAATGCCTTTACGCAACACCTGAGCGCGGCCGGCGTCTATACGCACCTGATCACGGACCATCTGCACTATTTTGAAAACGGCGGTTGCGGCTATGCCCAGGCCTTCGACAGCTGGGATTTCATCCGCGGTCAGGAATATGACCAGACCACAGTGCTTGCCGTGCCGCCAGTCGCGCAAATTCGCAAAAAATTCGACGCGCGGCACTATCCGACCGAAACGCTGGCGGAAGGCCGCACGGCCACGCGCGGGACGCTGGCGAAGGATGTCTGGAAGCGTTCCCGCCATGCCATCAACAAGCTCGAACCGTGGGACGAGGCGGACTATCCGACGGCGAAATGCTTTTCTAAAGCCTTCGATTTCCTTGATCGCAACCGGGACAGCGACGACTGGTTCCTGCAGCTCGAATGCTTCGATCCGCATGAGCCGTTCGATGCGCCCGAACGATTCAAGGCAATGTTCGCGACCGGCTATGACGGTCCCGTGCTGGACTGGCCGCTTTATGAAAAGTGCACCAATTCCGCAGAGGAAATCGCCGAAATCCGCGCCAATTATGCCGCGCTGGTCGCCATGTGCGACGACTATTTCGGCCGGCTGCTCGACTGGATGGACGCCAATGACGCCTGGAAGGATACCACGCTGATTCTGACTACCGATCATGGCTACCTTTTGGGCGAGCATGAATGGTGGGCCAAGAACCGGATGCCGTATTACGAGGAGATCTCGCATATCCCGCTGATGATCTGGCATCCCGATCACCCCGAAAGCGACGGCGCGCGCATCGCGGAACTGACCCAGACCACCGACCTGATGCCGACGATCCTGGACCTGCATGGCGTGGCCACACCTGCCGAAGTGCGCGCGCATTCGCTGCTGCCGCTGCTGGAAGAACGCCCGTCGGGGCGGAAGACAGCAATCCTCGGCATGTTCGGCGGCCCGGTCTGCGCGACCGACGGGCGGTACACCTATTTCAGGTTCCCCGAGACCGACGATCCGGCGGCGCTGCCGCTTTATACCCTGATGCCCAGTCATCTCGAAGACATGTTCTCTGTCGGCGACCTTGCCACCGCCGAACTGGTCGATGCCTTCGACTTCACCAGAAACGCGCCGTTGCTGCGGGTCAGGCTTTCCAGAAAGCTCGGCGAATCCGGCATGGACATTCTGGCAAACTGGCAGAGCGGAAACGTGCTCTACGATCTCGCCGCCGATCCCGGGCAGACAACGCCGCTGGAGGCCCCGGAGATCGAAGCCCGCATGAATGCCGCCATCATCGAGCACTTCATGGCACATGACGCCCCGGAGGAGCTTTACGCCCATTACGGGCTGGCCCGCGATCGAACGCCGGCGGAAAGCATTGACGCCCTCGGTTGAGCGGCGAAAAATATCAAAGGAGGAGCAAATGAAAACAACGATAGCAATCACACTGGCCGCAATCGCCGCCATGCCGCTTGCCGCTGGAGCGGACGACTTTCCCAAACGCACGGTCGAACTGATCTTCCCCTGGGGGCCAGGCAACGCGATGTCCGCCAGTCAGATCCTGGCGGAAGCGATGTCGGAGGAGCTCGGCGTCTCGATCCCGGTCATCTCGACGCCGGGGGCCGCCGGCACTAAAGCCTTCCAGATCGCGATGAACAAGCCGGCCGACGGTTATACCATCCTCGACGGCTATGTCGCGCCGCTGGTATTGCAGCCGGTGCTGGGCAAGGCCGACTGGACCTATGCCGACTTCGTGCCGCTGCACGCCGCCCTCTCCAACGCGTTTGCGATTGGCACGGCGGCGGACAACGACCGCTGGGCGAATTTCGAGGAAATGATGAGCTATTGCGCCGAACACCCGGCGGAGCTTCGCTACACCACCGGATCGCGCAACAACCTGCCCCATATGGTCATCGCCAAGGTGCTGCAGAGCTATGACTGCGTGGCTCAGAACATTCCCTACACCGCCAATGGCGATGCCATGTCCGACCTCAAGAACGGCGTTCTCGATTTCGGTTTCATCAATGTCGGCGATTACCAGCAGAATGGCGACGACTACACGATCCAGCTCGTGCTGTCGGAACTGCCGGCCAGCGCCGAGGCCTTCGGCGGCGCGCCGTCGATCGCCGAGCTCGATGTCGATCTCGGCCTGAGCGGGCTTGGCCCCATGGGCTGGAATTGGTGGCTGGTGCACAAGGATACGCCACCGGACCGGCTCGAAATCCTGCGCAAGGCCATGAAGGCGGCGATCGAAAGCCCCGCAGTGCAGGAAAAGGCCAACGCCCTCGGCTTTGCCTTCCTGGAATGGGACTATGACCAGTATGACGAGATCGTCGGCCCGGTCGCAGGCCAGTTCGAGGCGATGGGCAATGCGCTCAAATGGGAAGAAGAGCAGCTTGCCAAGTACTGACATGCTGAAGTCGGAAAGGAAGAGAGGCAATCATGAGCATTGGTAAGAAGCATGTCGAATGGCTTGCGGTTGCCCTTTTCCTCGCCGTTATCGGCCTGGTCTATCAGCAGGCCGCAACCAGCATGGCAGAGCAGGGCATCGCCTCGGGCGGGCCCTATGACAACGCGGCGGCCTACCCCAAGACGGTCGCCGCCGTTCTTGCCCTTTTGACCGCGATACAGGCGCTGCTGCAAATCTTGCGGGCGCGCAGGGCGCAGGCGGCAAGCGAGGACGCCGTGCCGCTCGGCCAGCTTGCCCGGCCGGCCTCGCTCGTCCTGATATTCGCGGCCTATCTCGCGGCGCTTGGCATTGTCGGCTACCACATCGCCACGCCGATCATGCTGGCGGCGCTGATGCTGCTTTGCGGCATCAGGCGCCCGCTCGCGATCGTGGCGCCCGCGGTGCTGATCTCGCTGGGTTTTTCCTATATATTCGAAGCCTGGCTCAAGATCGTGCTGCCGGGCGGCCTCCTGCACCTGAACATTGCTTGGTGATCCATGCTCGCGCAGTCGCTTGCCGCTGGCCTTGACCAGTTTCTCACTCCGCTCACCCTCACGCTGACGACGCTTGGCGTCATTTTCGGCCTCATCGTCGGCGCGCTGCCGGGACTTGGGCCGCTGATGGGCATCGTGCTGATGCTGCCTTTTGCGGTCGACATGCCGCCGGTGGCCGCCATGGGCTTTCTCATCGCCATCGGCGTCGGTGGTTCCTGCGGCGGATCGATCTCGGCGATCCTGTTGCGCATTCCCGGGACGCCGCTTGCCGCGGCCACGCTGTTCGACGGCTATCCGCTGGCCCAGAAGGGGCGCGCGGCCGATGCCATCGGCATCGCCATCTCCGCTTCCGCGCTCGGCGGCCTGTTCGGCGGCTTGGTGCTGATCCTGGCGGCGCCGGTGCTGGCGGACTTCGCCTCGAACTTCTCGCCGCCGGAATATGCGATGCTGGCGCTGACGGGGCTGATCGCGATCGCGGTCGTTTCCGATGGCTCGCTACTGAAAGGCCTGATGACCGGCTGTCTCGGCCTCCTGATCGCAACCATCGGCACTGATGAGTTTTCGACCGGCTTCCGCTTTACCTTCGGAAGTTTCGAGATGCTGAACGGCTTTCACATCGTCGCGATCGTCGTCGGCATTTTCGCGATCTCCGAAATGGCCCATCAGGTTCAGGGGAATGACCTGAATGCAAAATCCGACGTCAAGATCGTGCGGCCCGGTTTCAGAACCCTCCTGATCACGCTCCGGCACTGGAAGAACCTGCTCCGCTCCTCCACCATCGGCGCGGCATTCGGCGCGCTTCCCGGCGTTGGCGGCACGATTTCGACCTTCGCCTCCTATGCCGTCGCCAAGGCCGTTTCCAAACCGGAAGACGGCTATGGAGAAGGCGCGGAGGGCGGCATAGTCGCCACAGAAAGCGCCAACAACGCTACGGTCGGCGGCGCGATGGTGCCGACCATGGCGCTCGGCATTCCCGGCGAGGCGTCTTCCGCCGTGCTGATCGGGGCGATGCTGATTCTTGGCTTCTTTCCGGGCCCGGCGCTGTTCGAGCAGCGGCCGGAGATTGTCGGCGGCATGTTCCTTGTCTACCTGTTTTCCAACATTTCGCTGCTCATCGTCGGCATTCTGGCAACGCCCGCCTTCGTCTGGGTGTTGAGGCTCAAGAAGAGCTATCTGATTCCGATCGTACTGCTGCTCTGCGCCATCGGCACATTCGCCCTGCAGAGCTCGGTGTTCGACCTGTGGGTGATGATGGGCTTCGGCATTCTGGGCCTTCTCCTGCGCAATGCCGGCTATCCGCTGGCGCCGCTGGTGATCGGCGTCATTCTCGGGCCGCTTCTGGAAAACAACCTCAGGCGCGCGCTCCTGATCTCGCGCGAGGGCTACTGGATATTCCTCGACCGGCCGGTCTCCGCCGTGCTGGTGGCCGTCAATATCGCGCTGATCGCGGGCGCGATCTACTGGACGATGCGTCAACGCCGCCGTCGCAACAGCGCCGTAACGCCCTCAGGCTGATCTCCGGCGCTTCGCGCCTGCTACGCTGAAACCTCACCCTTGTTGATCCCGTCGAGCCATGCCGCCATGGATACCAGTGACCGGCGGCTGGCCTCACAGAACTCGAGCGCGCGCAGATAACCATGGATCAGTCCCGTTCCCTCATCCAGCGTCACCGCGACGCCGGCCTCGCGCAGCGCCTGGGCATAGGCGCGGCCGCTGTCGCGCAGCGGGTCGTGCTCGGCAACCGCGATATAGGCGGGCGGCAGGCCGGCATGACTTTCTGCCAGAAGCGGCGCATAGCGCGGCGAGCGGCGGTCTTCGACATTCGGGCAATACATCGCCTCGACCGCGCCATCCATGCGGATCATCGGTCCGTTGGGGTTTTCAAGATAGGACGGGCGGGAGGTGTCGAAGTCGCAGGCCGGATAGATCAGAAGCTGGGCCGTGAACGGCACCTCGCTGCCGCGCAGGTCGAGCGCCATCGTCGCAGCCAGATTGCCGCCGGCGCTGTCGCCGCCAACCGCGATCCGGTTCCTGTCGATGCCAAACATTTCCGCATTGGCGTGAGTCCAGCGGGCGACCGCCGTGCACTGGTTAATCGCGGCGGGAAACGGTTCTTCCGGGGCAAGCGCATAGTCGATGCTCACCACCGTCTGGCGGTTCCAGGCGGCAATGCGTGCGGCAATGTCCCAATGGCTTTCCGGACTGCCCTGCGCAAAGCCGCCGCCATGCATGAAGATCAGGCAGGGCTGCACGCCGCCGCAGGTGTGGCGGAATATCCGCACCCTGACAGGTCCTGCGTCGGTTTCGACCCAGTGCTCGCCGGCGGTATCAACCTCGGTAGGCGTCGGCAGGCGCATGGCATGGGTTATCGCCTCGAAGCGCTTGCGCCGCTCGGCCGGCGTCGCACCGGCCTTCAGAGCGGACCATTTTTCGCGCCAGAGTTCCAGGAACGGTTCAAGCTCAGGATCAATCATCGGCTCCTCCTCAAAGATCGGCTGGGGCGGACCCAGCTTCTGTTCCGGCCTATCGGACGGATGCTCGTGTAATTTTTATTCTATCACTTGGACTAAATGAAACAAAACAATTATCCTCTGGTCCGGGATCGTTTGACACATAATCTGCAATGCGCCCCGGAGGCGCGGGAGGCTCGCACATGTCATCTATTGGTATTGGCCTGATCGGAACCGGGTATATGGGCAAATGCCATGCTCTGGCGTGGAACGCCGTTGGCCCGACATTCGGCGATTGCCCGCCGGTGCGGCTCGTCCATTTGGCCGAGGTCGATCGGGACCTCGCGCGCGAGAAGGCGCGGGCCTTCGGCTTCGAGAAGGCGACAGGCGAGTGGCGTGATCTTGTCGCCGACCCCGACGTTGATGTGATCTCGATCGCCGCGCCGAATGCCTTTCATCCGGATATGGCGATTGCGGCGCTGGAGAGCGGCAAGCACGTCTGGTGCGAGAAGCCGATGGCGCCCAAGTTCGAGGATGCGCTGAAGATGCGTGACGCCGCCCGGGTCGCGGGCCGCGCTGCCGTGCTTGGCTATAACTATATCCAGAACCCGATGATCCGCCAGATTGCGCGCTTCCTGGAGCAGGGGGCGATCGGCGCGGTCAATCACATCCGGCTCGAGATGGATGAGGACTTCATGGCCGATCCGGACCAGTTCTTCTACTGGAAGAGCGAGGCGAGTTCCGGCTATGGCGCGCTGGACGATTTCGCCGTGCATCCGCTGTCGCTGATCCGGATGCTGTTCGGCCGGCTGGCAAGCGTCACCACGGACATGGCCAGGCCCTATGCCGAACGCCCGCTGAAGAATGGCGGGAAGCGCGCGGTGGAAACCCATGATATCGCCAGCGTGCTGTTTCGCATGGAAAACGGTGCTTCCGGCGTGCTGATGGCCAACCGCGCCGCCTGGGGCCGCAAGGGCCGGATCGCGATCCAGATTTTCGGCTCGGCCGGATCGATCACCTATGATCAGGAGCGCATGAACGAGGTGGAGCTCTACCGCGCCGGCGGCCCGGCCGAGGAGGCCGGTTACGCCCGCATTCTCGCCGGGCCGGCGCACCCGCCCTATGGCCAGTTCATTCCCGCCCCCGGTCACGGCCTCGGCTTCAACGATCTCAAGGTGATCGAGTGCCGCCACTTGATTGCCGCGATGGCCGAAGAACCCGCCCATGTGATCGACTTCGAGAAAGGCGTCGAAATCGAACGCGCGGTCCACGCCATGGCCGAAGCGCATGAAAAGCGCGGCTGGATCGATATCGGCTATGATTGACGGCAATACGCGACTATCGCCGGCAGGCTCCAGCGGGAGCTACAAAAAAGAAGACAGAAAAGACTGGTTTTCTTTTCAACCGGCTTTGGTTCTTGTCCCTGAAGGGCCCTAAACGCGATCGCCGGCGTCGTTGAAAAAGTGGAGATGGTCTGGAGGGAGCGACACCGTGATCTCGCCTTCGAACCGAAGCGCGGCCCGATCCTGGGTGAACATCTTGAGGTCCTGGCCGCCGACATTGAGATGCACGATAATACCAAAGCCGGTTGGCTCAATAAGTTGGGTTTCGGCGGTGACGGCAGCGCTTTCGGCCGAACGGGCGACATGTTCCGGGCGGATGCCAAGCGTCATGGCGCTGCCATCCTCCATGCCGGGGCGCACCGGGAGCGCAACCTCGACGCCGCGATCAAGCGCCAGCACCGGCCCGTTCTCCTTCAGTCTCAGTTGACCCTCAAGGAAGTTCATGCCCGGCGAGCCGATGAAGCCCGCGACAAAGCGGTTGACGGGACGATCGTAGAGATCGAGCGGGCTTCCCACCTGCTGGACGACGCCGCCATTCATGGCGACGATCCGGTCGGCAAGCGTCATCGCCTCGATCTGGTCATGGGTCACGTAGATCGAGGTGGCGCCGATATTCTTGTGAAGCTGCTTGATTTCGGCGCGCATCTGCTCGCGCAGGCGCGCGTCAAGGTTTGACAGCGGCTCGTCAAACAGGAACGCCTTCGGCTCGCGCACGATGGCGCGCCCCATGGCGACGCGCTGGCGCTGGCCGCCGGACAGCGCGCGCGGGCGGCGTTCGAGCAGCGGATCGAGGCCGAGGATCGTCGCGGCCCTGCCGACCACGGATTTGATGGTTTCGCGCGGCGTTCTGCGCAGGCGCAGGCTGTAGCTCATATTGTCGGCGACGCTCATATGCGGGTAAAGCGCGTAGGACTGGAACACCATCGCGATATCGCGATCCTTGGGCGCCAGATCGTTGACCCGCCTGCCGGCAATGGCGATATCGCCGTCGGTGATCTCCTCGAGCCCGGCAATCATGCGCAACAGCGTCGATTTACCACAACCGGAAGGGCCGACAAGAACGACGAATTCGCCATCCTCGATGTTGAGGTCGACACCGTGAAGCACCGGGGTCCTGCCGTAGCTCTTGCGCACGTCCGAAATATCGATGGAAGCCATTTTGGAAGTCCTTTCAGCCTTTGACGGCGCCCGCAGTCAGGCCTTTGACGAGATAGCGCTGGATCGCCAGGAAAAAGATGCAGGCGGGAATGAGGGCGAGAACGCCGGCGGCCATCATCTGACCGAAGTCGACGGAGAACTTGGACACGAAGGTGAGGAGGCCGACCGGAAAGGTCGCCGCGCTGTTGCCCGAAATCAGCATCAGGGCAAACAGAAGCTCGCTCCAGGCCGCGGTGAAGACGAAACCGAGCGTGGCGGCGATGCCCGGCAGGGTGAGCGGCAGGATGATCTGGCGAAACGCCTTGAACCGGGTCGCGCCGTCGATCATCGCCGCTTCCTCGAGATCCTTCGGAATGCCGTCAAAGAAGGATTGCATCAGGAAGGTGGCGAAGGGCACGTTGAAGGCGGTATAGACGATGATCAGGCCCGCCAGAGTGTCGGTCAGCCCGAGCGGCGACAGAAGCTTGAAGATCGGCGCCACCAGCATGACCAGCGGAAACATCTGGGTGATCAGCAACAACGCCACGATCCAGTATTTGGTCTTGAAGGCAAAGCGCGACAGCGCATAGCCGGCGAGCGAGGCAACGATGGTGACGGCGATGGCGGTGGAGCCGGAAACGATGACGCTGTTTCTGAAGAACAGCGGGAAATCGGAATGGCGCAGCACGAAGTCGAAATGTTCGAACGTCATGCGCGATGGCCACATCCGGACCCCTTCGCTGTAGAGCAGCCTGTTGGGCGTTACCGCCACTTTCAACAGCCAGTAGAGCGGAAACAGCGCAAAGGCGACATAGGCGAGGATTGCGAGGCGGTGAGCTGCCGTGAGGGCTATTTTTTTCGGTTGCATTGTCTCAGCCCTTGTTCAGCAATGTCTGGCGCAGGAGGATAATGAGCAGCGCGTAGATCAGCAGCAGCACCAGCAGCACGAGCGCGATCGCCGAGGCATAGCCGAAATCGAGCTTGCGGAAGGCCTGGGTGAAGATGTAGCTCGCGACGATCTGCGTCCGGTTGGCCGGCCCGCCGGATGTCATCACCACGATCAGATCGGCGAAATTGGCGATCCAGACGGTGCGCAGCAGGATGGTGATCGCCATGGTCGGCGCCAGAAACGGCAGGGTGATCGATAAGAACCGCTGCACCGGGCCGGCGCCGTCAATGGCCGCCGCTTCGTAGAGGTCGCGCGGGATCGACTGAAGCGCCGCCAGCATGGTGATCGCGAAAAAGGGGATGCCCCACCAGACATTGGCGGCGATCGGCCCCCACATGGCAAGGGCGGGATCGGAGAGGATGTTCTCCGGCTCCGCCATCAGGCCCAGCGCGTGAAACCAGTGCGGCAGCGGACCGATGACCGGGTTGAAGAGCCAGGCCCAATTGAGGCCGGCGAGAAAGGTCGGCACGGCCCAGGGCAGAAAGACCAGCGCCTGAACCAGTCCGCGTCCGTAAAACGGCTTGTCGAGCAGGAGCGCCAGGATGAGACCAAGGACAAACTGCAGGAAAACGGATGCGCCGGTCCACCAGAGCGTGTTGCCGAGCGCGCGGCGAAAGGCCTTGTCCCCCGCAAGCGTTTGAAAATGATCCAGCCCGATGAAGCCGCCGGAAAACGGATTGAGAAGCTGGATATCGCGGAAGGCATAGGAAATGCCCACGACAAGCGGAACGAGGATAACGGCGGCGATCAGAAAGAGTGCCGGCGCGCTGTAGAGATAGGGCTCGAGAAACGCGCTTGCCCGCTTCGCCAGTGGTTTCCTGGCACGGTTGTCCACCGCGTCGGTCATCGTCTGTCCTTTGAATGATCGAAGAAAGGCGCCGGCCGGCAGCGGTCTCCCGCAGCCGGCCGCACGGATACGTTATCTGGCGAGGTGCTTCTTCTGCGCCTTGGTCAGATAGTCGGCCCACTCATCGGCCATTTCCTGCGCGGTGATTTCGCCGAGCAGGGCCTGCTGCGAGGTCGAGATGGACAGCGAATCCTTGAAGAAGCCGAATTCCTCGAGATAGGTCGGCATCACGGTCGGTACGGCATCCGGGTCGTTCAGCTCCTCGAACCAGCCGGCAAACTGTGGGCTGTCATAGAAGGGGTCCTCCTCGGCCGCCGACTGGGCGGGAAGCGCGCCGGTGCGCTTGTTCCAGGCGATATTGCCTTCCGGGCCCTCGAGCGTGGCGATCAGCTTCCAGGCGAGGTCCTTGTTCTCGGAGGCCGACATCATCGACCAGCCGGCATAGCCGATGGTCGGGAAGGTCTTTCCGGACGGCCCCTTCGGCATGGTCGTCACGCCGTAATCGCTCTCGTCCATGTGCTCGGCAATGGCGATCAGCG
Source organism: Martelella sp. FLE1502 (assembly GCF_053484255.1). Classification (NCBI taxonomy): domain Bacteria; kingdom Pseudomonadati; phylum Pseudomonadota; class Alphaproteobacteria; order Hyphomicrobiales; family Aurantimonadaceae; genus Martelella; species Martelella sp. FLE1502. Next base: position 137,594 of record NZ_JBAKFQ010000010.1, on the reverse strand, counting down.
CATCGGGATCCTGATCGAGGAAGGCGCAGGTGCCGGAATAGAAGCCGGCGACGATCTCGTTAAAGCCCCAGTTGACCGAATCCTTCGGCGCGTAGCCATTCTGGTAGAGGTCGATCAGCCACTGGAAGCCCTCGACCCAGCCTTCCTGATTGGCCGTGGAGGTGCCGTCTTCCTCGAAGAACACGTTGGACCCGGCCATGTCGGCGCCATACATCAGCCAGCCATTCAGCCCGCCGGCGCCGCCGCGCAGGCAATAGCCGTATTTGCCGTCCAGTTCGGAGATTTTCGCCGAGGCTTCCGTGAATTCGGCAAGCGTGGTCGGCGGCTCGGAGACGCCGGCGGCTTCCAGCAGGTTCTTGTTGTAGAACATGGCGCGCAGATAAAAGCCGTAGGGCAGCATGTAGGCCGTGCCGTCAACCTCGCGTCCGAGCTCCAGCGCCCGGTCCGTCAGGTCATCGGTATATTCCCACTCGGCGAGATAGGGTTCGAGGCTTTCCAGCATGCCGTTATTGGCATAGAGCGAAACCCAGGAATCCGGCATTTCGACCACATCGGGAATATTGCCGGCGGAAACCATGGTGGCGAATTTCTGGAAGGCCTCGCCCCAGGGCAGCGAAATGATTTCGACATCGGTGCCAGGGTTGGCTTCCTCGAAATTTGCGACGATCGATTCCAGGGTCTCGGTTCTGGCCGGACTGGTGATGACCTCGACCAGGGTGAGCGTTTCGGCATGGGCGGCAGACGCCATGAGCGCCGAAAGGCATGTGGCTGTAAGCAGTTTCTTCATTTCCATTCCCCTTGCTTTTTGCGTCTATGCGGTGAAGTCTCAGGTTTTGGCGGCCTCGAAGGCCGCCTCGAGATCGCGCCAGAGCGCTTCCGTGCCCTCCAGCCCGACATGAATGCGCACGGAGCGCGGATCGAGGCCGAAAGCTCGGGCCGAATTCGGCTGGGCCTTTTGCGCAAGAACCACCTCTCCGGGCACGATCAGGCTTTCATGACCGCCCCAGCTGACGCCGAGCTTGAACAGCGAGAGCCGGTCGCAGAAGGCCTTGATGTCGATGCGTTCGGAAAGGTGGAAGGAAAACAGGCCCGACGTTCCGGAAAGCCCGGGCGGAAGCCGGTTTTTCAGACCCGGATGGCAGACCTTGGTGACATCGTCGCGGGCGGCAAGCCGCCTGCCGATTTCAAGCGCGGAAGCCTCATGCGCCTTCATCCGGATAGCAAGCGTTCTCAGTCCGCGCGTCAGAAGCCAGGCCTCGAAGGGGGCGAGCTTGCCGCCGAGATAGGACAGCGCCTCCCCGCGCAACCGGCCGATCATCTCCTTAGATCCGGCGACGACGCCGGCGACGACATCGCTGTGGCCGGAGATATATTTCGAGGCCGAATGGAGAACGAGATCGACGCCAAGCGTGAGCGGCTGCTGGAAAACGGGGCTCGCCCAAGAATTGTCGATCACCGAGATCGCGCCATGTTTTTTGGCAAGCGCCGCCAGCGCGCCGACGTCGTGGGCCTCCATTTCCCAGCTCGTCGGGCTTTCCATATAAAACAGCTTCGCGCCGGACAGCGCCGCATCGACCGCTTCAAGGTCCAGTCCGTCTACATACTCGACCTCGATCTTCATTCGCTTCAGGATGGTGCCGAACAGCCGGTAGGCGTCGGGATAGACGTTGCGCACGGCAACGATCCGGTCTCCCGGCGCGACGAAAGTGATGATCGCCGCCGAAATCGCCGCCATCCCGCTGGCAAAGCCCACCGCGTCCTCCGCCTTTTCCATGCGCGCCAGCATCTCCTCGAACACCCTGACCGTCGGGTTCGCGGCGCGCGAATAGACGAAACGCTCCTTCCGGCCGGCATAGGTGTCGAGCATCTCGTCGTAGTTCCCAAAGGTGAAAAGCGACGTCTGCACGATCGGCGGCACGACGGCGGCGAAGGCGTGGCCCTCGTCATGTGCGCCGATCAGCGCGATTTCTTCGGCTTGGGAGAGGCCGTCATTCATTTGGACATTTCCTTGATGTCTTCCTCGACGACGTCGAGGATCTTCAGTGTTTCCCGCCGCGCGGCCTCGGTATCCTGGGCGGCGATGGCGTCGAACAAAGTGCGGTGATAGGGAAAGGAGCGGCGGGCGAAATCCGGACGGTCGAAAGGCTTGGTCCAGAATTTCTCGAACGCCTCGCGCATCTGCTCCAGAAGCTGGCGGAACAAAGGATTATGCGTGGCGTCGTAGATCGCCAGATGCAGTTCAAGGTCTTCCGGCCCGGACGTGCCCTTGGACAAGTGCACGCGCTCCATCGCGTCGAGCCTTTCTTCGATGATCTTCAGGTCCGCGGCGGTGCGGCGCCGCGCTGCGGCCATGGCGGCCTCCGCCTCGATGCCGCGGCGCACTTCCAGCGTCTGCAGCAAAGCGTCACGGAGATTGACCGCATCCAGAGACAACGGCATGTGGATGGTGGCCGACGAGATCGGCTTGAGCAGAAAGGTACCGCTGCCCTTGCGGGTCTCCATCACGCCGAGCGATTGAAAGTGGCGGATCACCTCGCGGATCGTCGAGCGCCCGACGCCAAGCGCCGCCATCAGTTCGCGTTCGGCCGGGATACGGTCGCCTGGCTTCAAGCCGGAGCGCGACACATAGTCCACCAGTGCGTCGGCGACCTGTCGCACGCGGCTTACCGGTGCAAGCGGCATGATGGCGGGCTTTTCATCGTTCATGCGTCAGCCATGCTGCCGGTAAGGCGTGAGAAACCGTTCCCGCACGGGCAAGGCCCTGTGCGGCACCAGACGGGATCAGTCCCGTTTCAGACCGGTTTTCTCAAGAAGCCTTCCGGCGTTCCCCTGATTATTTTCTTATAAATTGGTCTGACATCATAGCAAAGCAAACTGGGCGTCCTGTCAAGGGGCTATGCGCATCACGATTGCTTTTCAGATTGTCGGGCACGCGGCGGGCGATGTTTCACGAGGGCATCGGGCGAAGCCGATAGGCACGAAGTCTCCTTGCTAGGGCTTCATTTCAGCCGGTTCAAAAAATGCGCTCTCATCCTTGCCATTCGTCTGACACTCGTGACTTTTTGAAAGTGCTGTGGGTATGCCGCATTGAAGTGGCCGATTGGATTGTGTCCCTGTGGCCCCTCGCTATTTCCGCGCAAGCGTTTCAATCTCATGTCCCGATGCTTTGTGTCATCCCTGTCCGTGGCGCGAGCGTGAACAGCGGCTTTCGGCCGAATGGTCGATCTATTTTAAGAAAAACCGGAACAAGACCCTGGGTCGTCGAATTGAATCCGCAATGGCAGATGCAGGACGCAATGCTCGTGCAGTGCCATAGATTTGAAAATTAATTCGGAGGAAATCCATGAAAAACCTTCTTCTAACCACCGCCGCAGCTGCCCTGATCTCGGCGCCGGCCCTGGCTCAGATGACCGACTATTCCAACCTGATCCGGACCCGCGACATCACCGGCGGCAACATCTACACAATGAATGAGGCTTATGACGAAGGTTCTTGGGGTGTCGACACCTACTACACCGAAGCCGATGCAGGCTGGAACGATATCGGTGAAATTGAGGATGTGATCCTCAACCGCGAAGGTAAGATGATCGGCATCGTTGCCGAAGTTGGTGGCTTTCTCGATATTGGCGACAAACATGTGATGCTGCCAGTGGAAGACGTGAAGCTCGTCGCTGTTGACGACAAAAGCTATTCCTATGTCACGCGTCTATCCGAAGAACAGCTGGAAGAGATGGAAAGCGTTGACGAAGGATGGTGGGACTGACTTTTCCAGAGTCTGAGTTTGCCCGAAGCCTTGTCCCCCGGTGGTGCAAACCGGCGGGGGTTTTTGTCTGAAGCCACCACCGAGCACGATCGTCGCGAGATTGTACACGGTCATGCTTCTTCCCGAAGGCTCTCGATCTTGAGACTTCAGGCAGGCCCGATGCCAGGTTACCAGGCGCGGTCTACGTCCCCGACACCTTCTGCGAAATCCAGGTGGCGAATTCGTAGTTGGGGCGTTCGAGATGGGACAACGCGCCGGGTTTGGCGAACTTGCTCTGAAGGCCCTTCCAGACGCGCTCGGTGCAGCCGCGATCTTCGTCGTTGACGTGGTCGAGCAGGCCTTTCAGGGCAGCGAAGTGCTCCTCCGCCTTCGGATCGTTCATATAGTCCGGAGACAGGCCGCCGCCATAGAGGATCTTCACGCCGCCCGGGCCGTCGGGCAGCAATGACAGATACCAGAAATAGCCGGGCGTCAGCGTGATCATCAGCGAGGGGTAGATCGCGAGCAGCCAGGTGCGGCGGCGCTGGTCGCCCTGAAGCACCGTGTTGGCAGGATGCGCCAGCGCCAGCGGCACGGAGTCATCCTTGAGGATGTGATGGTAGTTGAAGCCGGGAAACCCTTCCGGGCAGACCATGTCCTGGAGCTTCGAAGCGCCGCCGATCGTGCCGGCGTGACACATCGGCAGGTGATAGCTCTCCATGAAATTCTCGGCGAGGATCTTCCAGTTGGTGTTCCAGCGATGCTCCTCGCTGAAAGTCTGGACATAGTCGCCCATGTTCAGATAGCCGACCAGCGTGTCGAGGTCGGACAGCGTTTCCGCGACGGAGGGCAGGTCGGGGTCGAGCGTGACCATGATCCAGCCCAGCCATTCTTCGCAGCGGATCGCCGGCAGGCTGACATCCTTCTTGCAGAAGCTGCCGTTCTTCTCCATCGCCGGCGCGCCGCGCAGGCTGCCATCGAGCGAGTAGGTCCAGGCGTGATAGGGACAGGTGATCGCGCGGACGTTGCCGCGGCCTTCCAGCAGCACCGACATGCGGTGGCGGCAGACATTCGAGAGCGCCCGCAAGTCCCCTTCCCGGTCGCGCAAGACGATGATCGGCTCGCCCGCGATCTCGATCGTCATGTAGTCGCCGGGCTTTTTCAGGGCATCGGCCCGTCCGGCGCAAAGCCAGCTTTTGGAGAAGATCTCGGACTGCTCGAGTGCTAGAAAATCCTCGCTGGTATAGGCCGAGACCGGCATGGCCTGGGCGTTCTCGAACGGGGTCGCCACATTCTCCGCAAGCTCGCGCACCGCGTCCACATGCTTCGTCATTCCACTCTCCTTCTCGCGACGCCCGGCCTTCATGCTGCGTCGCGGCTTCCAACGCGGCCCTGCCCAAGGCATATTGACCGCAGAATGGCGCGCGGCGGGGAACAGAGAAAGAAAGAAATCGCTTAGTTGCAATTAAGCAAAGGCGAAGCCGTCAGCAAAAGACCCAGTCGCGGATCAGGGCGTGGTAGCGCGCGAGCTGATCGATGGCGATCGATTCATCGGGCTGGTGGCCGTCCTTCATCGTGCCTGGCCCGCAGACGACGGTCGGGATGCCGCGTTCGGCAAAGTATCCAGCCTCGGTCCCGAACGCGACGGTCGCCGGCGTCGGATCGGGCAGAGCGTTGGCAAACCGCGCGACCGTGGGATCGTCCGCCAGGGCCGAGAGACCGGGATACTGTCCCGTGCAGGTGATCCGCGCCCCTTCGGGAAACACGATGCGGGAGAGAATGGCCTCCGGCGTTTCGGATGCCAGATGGCGGATTTCGAACAGAACCTCGGCATGATCCGGCACGATGTTGAGCGCCACGCCGCCGCGGGCGATACCGGCATGGACGGTGGAAAAAGGCGGGTCGAAGGCCTGATCGCGCGCGCCATCCAGCGCCAGTTCTTCCTGCAGGCTTCTCAGCGCGAGGATGAATTCGGCGGCGCCATGAAGCGCATTGGTGAAATAGGGCGCCATCGCGGAATGGCCGGGCGTGCCGTTGAATTCGGCGCGGTAGCTGGCCTTGCCCTTGTGGCCCAGAACGGGGCGCATCAGGGTCGGCTCGCCGACGATGCAGAGATCCGGCCGGCCCAGAACCGGCACAACCCTGTCGATCATTTCCGGAATGCCGCGACAGCCGAGTTCCTCATCCCAGCTCAGGCAGATCAGAACGGGCCTTGGCGGCGGCGTTTCCCGCAATGTTTCGGCCAGTGCCAGCACGCAGGCAATAAAGCCCTTCATGTCGGTCGTCCCGCGGCCGATATAGCGTCCAGTGCGTTCGGTGAGCCGAAACGGCTCTTCCGTCCAGTTCTGCCCGTCGACCGGAACGACATCGGTATGGGCGGAAAACAGTGTCCCGCCATCGCCATCGCCGAACCGGGCGAGCAGGCCGGCCTTGGTCCCGTCCTGCGCGGGAATGACGGTCACGGCAAATCCTGCGGCGTCCAGCAGGTCTTTCACCCAGTGGATAAGATCAATATTGGGCGTGCCGGCAATCGTCGGGAAGGCGATGAGCTGTTCGAGCAGCGGCTTTATTCTGTCCGGCATGGCGGGCTTCTCTGACTGTGGGCGCGTCCTAGCTTCCGGCGAAATGGAAGGTGTCGTCGTTCTGGATGAAAGTCTTCGCGTGTTCGATGAAAGTCGAAACAGTGCGGGCGTTTGCCGCCCCCTCCGACATCAGCAGCCCCATGTTGAGCGGCCGCACCGAACCCGACAGCGGCACGAAACGAAGCTTCTGGCCGTCGGGCGCGAGATTGGACAAGGGGCGGATATTGGCGACCGAATATCCGAAATTATTGGCCACCAGCGAGCGCATCACCGCCATATCCCGGGTCCGCTCCGCGATTTCCGGACGGATGCCCAGCGACGAGAAGATCGATAGGAAATAATCGGTGCTCATAGGCAGGTCGAGCAGGATCATCGGATAGCGCGCAAGGTCCATCGGCGAGACATAGGGGCGCTCGGCCAGGGGGTGGGCCTCGCTGAACAGCGCAAAAGGCGGCAGTTCGACCAGCGGCACGAAGTTCAGATCCGCCGGAATGTTGAGATCGTAGGTGAGCGCGATATCGAGCCTTGCGGCGCGCAGTTCGTTGAAAAGCTCGGACTGGTCCCGCTCGAACTGGCTGAACGCGACCTCGGGGAACAGATCGACAAAGCTGCGGCGCAGGCGCGGCAGCACGATCTGCGCAAAGGTCAGGAGACAGCCGACCCTGAGATTGCCGCGCACCGTCCCCGCCACATCGGCCGCCAGCTGGTTGAGCGCATTGGCCTTTTCCAGCGTCTCGCGCGCGGCGTTGAGGAAAAGTTCGCCGGTCTGCGACAGGGAAAGGCCATGGGCATGGCGGCGGACGAAAAGCTTGAGGCCGAACTCCGCCTCAAGCTGGGCGATGGCCGCGGATATGGAGGGCGAGGAAACATTGATCTTCTGCGCGGCATGCGCAATCGAGCCGCAGTCACAGACCGCGACGAAATATTCCAGCTGTCTGAAGGTGATACGAAGCGGCACCCTGTTCCTCTATCCTTCAAAAGCCCCGGGCCTGTCAACCGATGAGCCAGTATAAGGGGCTTTTGCGGGGGAGCAATCGAGCATGGGACGGCCGACCGGGTTCCGTCATTCGTCGCCCGGCACGCCGTAGGAGGGCGCGGCCTCGGGGTTGAGGGCGCGGGTGACATAGTCGTCCGCCTGGGGCTTGTAGATTTCAAGGGCGCGGGCCAGGGCCGCGATCGGGCAATCCGCGTCCAGCCAGTCGATGCGAAGCTCGATATAGGGCCAGCTCTGCCGGTCGACCACCAGAAGGCCGGCGGAATGGACGGGCCCGGCCTCGCCGCCCGCGGCAAGGCCCGCCTGCATCGCGGCGACCAGCCGGTCGGCAAGCGTGCCGGCGGCCGTTTCGAAGGCGGAAACCATGGCTTCGGGCACCCGGTCATTGGCCAGCAGATTGCCGCCGGCCGCGCAATCGGTTCCGGACGCGCTGGTCCAGATCCCGAGCGCCTTGGGGCCTGAATGGATGGCGCTTTCGCCCTTGCCGTCGATCGCCAGAAGCTGGCGGTAAGCCGGAAAGCCGTCGGTATCGCGGGCGGAAGCCACGGCCTCTTCGGCGCCGGCGCCGTTCTTCATCGCGGCAAGCATGAGGGGCCCGAGCGCCGGGTTGGTGACATTCTGGGTCGAGACCGCACCGACGCCGGCCTCGGCGAACATGCAGCGCGCGGCAACCGCCGGGGAAGACGATGAAATGACGACGCCGAACTGTCCGGTGTCGCGACAGCGGGCAACGATTGAGAAGGTCATGTCCGGGCCTTTGTTGGTTCGATCGGGGCTGGGTCGGTCGAGGTTGGTTCAGTCGGGGATGACGGCGGTTCCGTCGATTTCGACGAGCCATTCCGGCCGCGCGAGACAGGTGACGACCACGCCGGTCGAGACCGGATGAACGTCCTTTATATATTCGCCCATGGTGCGGTAGACGGCCTCGCGGTGGCGCACATCGGTCAGATAAACGACGACCTTGCACAGATGCTCCATCGAGCCGCCGGCCTCCTCGATCAGCTGCCGAATATTCTGCATGACCTTGTGGGTCTGCTCGACCGGATCATGGCTTGCGATGTTTTCGGCGGTGTCGAGGTCCTGGGGGCACTGTCCGCGCAGAAAAACGGTCCTGCCGCGCGCGACCACGGCCTGGCACAGGTCGTTGTCGAGCTTCTGTTCGGGATAGGTGTCCCTGGTGTTGAACTTGCGGATGCGCGTATGTGCCATGTGGCTCCCCTTTTGTGTTAGCGTCCGAGATCGGGCCCGATGCGGCAACGCAGCCTATTCCGCCGCTGATCGCAAGCCATCCGAAGGCGCTTGATAATCGCGGTATTTCTGCTGGATCAGGATGTGATCGGCAACATATTTCGCATCATGCCAGACGCCCCAGATGAAGCTCGACCCGCGCCCGGAAAGCCAGGGCAGTCCGAGGAAATAGAGGCCCGGTTCGCCGGAGACGCCGCGCTGGTGCACGGGTTGGCCGCGTGCGTCGCATATGTCGAGTTTCAGCCAGCTGTAGTCCGAGCCAAATCCGGTGGCCCAGATGACCGTGGTGATCCCGGCCTCTTCGAGGTCGAGTTCGTATACGGGATTTGTGATGCAGTCGGGGGTCGGGCCGAAGACGCGCGCCTCGGGTTCCGCCGGAAGGTCGAGGCCATTGCGCGCGATATAGGCGTCGGCCTCATCGAGCAGCGACAGGTAGTAGGCATCGCCGCCGGCGATGTTGTCGGCAAGGTCACGGGCGAAGCTGAGGACGCCGTTCTCGAAACCTTCGGTGCGGCCCACCAGCGTCATGCCGTTCTCCGCCAGCCTGCGGAAGTCGATGGTCTCGCCGCCGCGCGCGCCGCTGACGGCGATGGTCACATGTTCCGTGCCGGGCGCCTGGGCCTGCAGGTTCCATTTGCCGAGGACGCCGAGCCACCAGACGAAGTCGCGGCCGCGATAGGCGCGTGGAGGACGGTCATGCGGGCCGACGGACAGATAGACCTTGCGCCCGCTGCGCGAAAGCTCATCGGCAATCTGGACGCCGGACGAGCCGGCGCCGACGACCAGGACGCTGCCGGCCGGCAATTGCGCGGGATTGCGGTAGGCGGACGAATGCAACTGGTTGACCGAAGCCGTTTCCGGAATGATCGGCGGCATGGCGGGCTGCTGAAACGGGCCGGTGGCCACGACCACGTTCAGGGCTTCGAAATCGCCCTTGTCGGTCTTCACCAGAAAGCCGCGTTCGTGGTCCTTGCGTTCGACGGAAAGAACCTCGACCCCGCAGCGGACCGGCGCATTGATCTTCTCGGCATAGGCCGCGAAATAGTCGGCAACGGCATCCTTGTGGATGAAGCTGTCGGGGTCGTCGCTCTCGAATTCGAGGTTCGGGAAACGGTCGTGCCAGGCCGGACCATTTGCGACGAGCGAGTCCCAGCGCGCCGTGCGCCAGCGTTCGGCAATCCGGCTCCGTTCGAGCACGACATGCTGCGTTCCGTTGTTGCTGAGATGCTCGCTCGCCGCGATCCCGGCCTGACCCGCGCCGACCACGATCGTGTCAAATCTTTCCAAAGCCATTGTCAATTTGTCCCATCTCAACGGCGCGTGTGAACCCAGCCGTTTTTGTGCATCGTCAAAAGCCTACGGGCATTGCCTGGCAAGCAAAAATAGCAAATCCGATAGCGTTGATTAGGAGAGACCTAAGCTGACGCGGGAGTGCAACGGCAACATGCCAGTGCGTGCTCTTTCTCCTAAATTATTGTTAGCTTGGGCCTAAGTCCTGACTTTGGTTCGTTTCGCTCGCTCTCATGCCCACTTTTGCGACAGTGCTCAAAAATCAGCATCTTAATAATGCGACTTATTGACAGATATAATATATATTATTACCAATGACGGCATGGTAGATGTCATTCCCCTCATACTGGAGCCTTTCGCGGCCAGCGACGGCAAGCCGAAATATCAGCGTTTGCTGGATGTGATCATTCAGCTCATTTCGGCTGATGCGCTGCCCAATGGCACACGGTTCCCGCCCGACAATGTCATGGCCGCCGAGCTCGGCGTGAGCCTGGGCACCGTTCAAAAAGCGCTCGTTCGGCTTGAGGCGGAGGGCTTCGTTTCGCGCGCGCCGCGGCGCGGGACCGTTGTCGATGCCTCGCAGGTGGCCAGCGACGTGATCTACATTTTCCGCTTTCGCGATGCGAGGACCGGTGAACTGATCCGCCCGCAGGTGCGGATGCTGGGCATCACCGCGGATGACGGTCCGGGACCCTGGCGCGGACCCCTCGGGGTGGGGCAGGCGGTGCGTTTCGAGCGCCTGCTGCGCATCGACATGGAGCCGCCGGTTTATTCCGAAGTCTTCGCGCCCCGGGCCTTCGCCGAGGACCTGCTCGATATGCCTCCCGAGCAGTTGAACGGCAGCTCCCTGCACAGGCAGATCGAGGAAAAGACCGGCGCGCCGATCCTGCGCAGCCGCCAGTTCGTCCATATGGCGCCGCTCTCACGGGCGGCCTGCCGCCACCTGATGCTCGACGAGGAAACGGTGGGCCTGATCTGGGACATCGTGACCTTCAGCTCCGACGGCTCTCCGGTGACATTTCAGCGCATCCAGCTTCCGGCCAACCACCGGCCGGTCGAATTCGACATAGAAACCAATCTCGGCGCAAACAGATCGGCAAGAATCTGAACGCGCTTTCCGACTTCCAAAGGAGAACGACATGCCATCTTTTTATAAATCACTTGCCCTGCTGTGCGGACTGAGCCTGGTCGCAGCGCCGGCCCTTGCAGACGAGTGGCAACCGGAGGGGCCGATCCGGCTGCTCATCGGGTTCGGCGCCGGCGGTGGAACCGACACGCAGGCGCGCGCGCTGGCGAGCGAGCTTTCCGAGAACGAAGGCTGGGACATCGTTCCGCAGAACGTGCCGGGCGCGGGCGGCGCGGTCATGGCCGCGCAGTTGAAGGACGAGCCGGCGGATGGTCTGACGCTGGGACTTGCGCTCAACACGACCTTTACCTTTCCCACTCAGTCGAATGCCGGCTTCGGCCTCGACGACTTCACCTTTCTGACGACGACGGCGGCCTCGCAGACCGGCGTTCTGGCGCGCACCGACTCCGGCTGGACCTCGCTCCAGGACATGGTTGACGCGGCCAAGAACGGTACACGGATCGTCTGGACGAATTACGACCCGCTGACCCAGCTTGCATCGGACGTCATCGCCGATCATTACGGCATCCAGGTCAACAATGTCATGGGGTCGGGCGGTCGTTCCGGCGTGGATTCCCTCGTCGCGCAGGATGCCAATGTCGCCTGGGGCGGCGGCGCCCAGCAGGCGCTGGTGGAAGCCGGCGTGTTGCAGATTCTCGCCTCCGCCGAGGGTGCGCCGCTGGCGCAGGCGCCGGAACAGCCGACCCTGAAGGATCTGGGCATGGACTATAATTTCGGCTTCAAATTCGTGCTCGCCGCGCCGGCCGAACTGCCGGAGGAGGCCCGCGCGGCCATAACCGAGGCGGTCGCCGAAATTCTCGACGATCCCCAGTCCGAAACCGCCCAGTTTATCGCGCGGCAGTACCCGCCGGCGCCGGTCGTGGTTTCGGGGGCTGCGCTTGAAGACGAACTGAGCGCGGACCGCAAATCCTTCGAAGCCTTGCAGGCAAAGTTCAAGGCCAACTGAGCAGGCTGCGCGCACGATGAACCGTCCATGGGAATTCATGATCGGTGTGTTTGGCTTGGCGCTCGCCATAGTCGCGGTCACCGTTTGGTTTCCATACGATATCGCAGGCAGCTTCATGCAGAAAACGCTCACCGGGCGCATACAGCCCGGTGATGCCTTCTATCCCACTGTCCTTGCGGCGATCCTTGGTCTGCTCGGCGCGATCCAGATGCTTGCCAGCCTGCGCCGGACCGGCGACAGGTCCGCAGTCGGGCTCTCGTTTGAAAACCTGCGGTTTCTCGTTGTGCTCTGCGCCCTGCTCGGCCTTTCGGGGCTGCTTTGCTACGGGCTCGCGCCATGGCTCGCGGAGACCTTGAACGGCGGGCGCGCCTATCGCCTGCTGCGCGATACCGCGCCCTGGAAATTTCTCGGCTTCGTTCTCGCGGCGCCAGCGCTGATCTGGCCGATGGTGGCTCTGAGCGAGCATCGCGTGAGCCTCAGGGGCGCATTATTCGTCGGGGGATTTGTCGCCATTCTGCTGGTCGTTTTCGGCATTGCGCTGCCCGACACGTTCCTTCCGCCCAACGCCGAGTATTGACCAATGGAACTCGTTCTCGACTACGTTCTGCGCGGCATACACGCGGCGCTCTTCACCCCCGATGGTGCTGTCGCCTGGATGACCCTCGTGATGGTCGTTTCGGGCTTGATCGGCGGCATCGTCGTGGGCGCGGTCCCGGGGCTGAACGGCCCCTTCGCCATGGCCATCGCCCTGCCGGTCCTCATTTCCTCCTTCGGCACGGGCAATGATGCCCTCCTGCCGGTTCTTGCCTTTCTGATCGGCGTGATGAAGGGATCGACGCTCGGCGGCGCCGTGCCGGCCGTGCTGTTCAATACGCCGGGCACGCCCGATGCGCTGATGACAACGCGCGACGGCTACCCCATGGCGCAACAGGGCCGCGCCGGAGAGGCTCTGCAGACGGCACACTACGCCTCCGTTCGCGGCGACACGTTCTCCGACATGGTTTTGTTCGTCGCGGCGCCGACGCTCGCCGTTCTGGTCGAGCGGGTGCTCGATCTGCCCGAAAAGGCGGCGATCATCATCCTCTCGCTGTCCTTCATGGCCGCGGTTTCGGGCAGCGCCGTGCTCAAGGGGCTGATGGCCGGCGTTCTTGGCATGCTGCTGGCGCTGATCGGTTCCTCCGTCTCGGGTTACGGTCCCCGGATGACGCTGGGGCTTGCCGAACTCAAGCCGGGCATTCCGGCGACTGCGGCGATCATGGGCATGCTGATCCTGTCGGAAGCCTTTGCCCAACTGGAGAGCCTCTGGCGCCGCCGCGCGGAAGGGCCGGCCGGCGAGCGAACCGTTACGGGTGAGCACACCCGCATGACGCGCTCAGGCAAAAGGCTGTTGCGCTGGGTGATCCTGCGTTCGGCCGCGATCGGCACGGCCATAGGTTCGCTGCCCGGCATCGGCACAACTCTTGCGGCCACGCTTGCCTATGAAGCCAGCAGGGCGCGGGCAGAGAACAAGGAAAATTTCGGCAAGGGCGACCCGCGGGGGCTGGCCTCCTGCGAGGCCGCGAACTCCGCGGTGTCGGGCGCAAATCTTATTCCTGTGATGAGCCTCGGCATCCCCGGAAACCTCGCCGCGGTGTTCATCATCCTGGCGGTCGATTCCGTGGGCGACTTCACCTTCGGCCCACAGGTTTTCCGTTTCACCGAAATCAAGGAGGTCGCGGGCTACGGCACGATCCTGAACGCCTCCCTAGTCATCGCATTCTCGATCTTTACCCTGATGTCGATCGCAAACCTCGTGAACTGGCTGGTCGGCGGGCGGATCATGGTGTTTCTCGGCGTGCTGAGCCGGATACCCGCGGCCATGGTCGCGCCGGCGGTGGTGCTGTTGACCCTGACGGCGGCCTACGCCCAGGATGGCGGCGTCATCGCCATCGCAACGGCCTTCGTCTTCGGCGTCATCGGCTATGTGATGATGCGGCTGCATGTTCCGCTGCTGCCCTTCATCATCGGCTTCATCCTGTCGCCCAATCTGGAGCAATTGCTGCGCGGCGGCTTTTCCGCCTCCGGCGCCGATCCCCTGTTTCTTCTCAAATCGCCGCTTGCCTGCGCGTTCCTGCTCATTGCCGTGGCGATCGTCGTTACCTTCTTCCTGAAATCTTCCGGAGCCAGAACCGAATGAAAATCACCTTGCTTGGAACCGGCACGCCTGCGCCATCGATCAAGCGTCAAAGCTCGGGCTATGCCGTCGAGATCGGTAACGACCTGCTGGTCTTCGATCACGGTCCCGGCGCGCATCAGCGCCTGCTGGAGGCCGGCTACAGCGCCACCGATGTGACGCATTTCTTCTTCACCCATTATCACTACGACCATCTGATGGACTATCCGCGTCTGCTCCTGACGCGCTGGGATCATGGCGGGGCGGACCTGCCGCAGCTGAAGGTCTTCGGTCCCGCGCCCCTGGCCGAAATCAACGACCGCGTGATGGGAGCAAACGGGCTGTTCGCGCTCGATATCGCCGCCCGCATCAACAGCCCGGCAAGCCAGGCGGTCTACCAGGCGCGGGGCGGGGTGGGGGCACGACCCGGACCGCAGCCAAACCTACGCGAAGTGGCTGTGGGCGATCGCGTTGAAGGCACGGGCTGGACCGTCACGGCGGGGCCTGTGCGCCATGTTCAGCCTGACCTGAACTGCCTCGGCTATCGTATCGAAACCGCCGACGGCACGCTTGTTTATTCGGGCGACAATGGCGGCGTCTACGACCCCTTCATCGCCTTCGCCGAAGGAGCGGATATCCTCATTCACATGAACCATTTCCTCTCGGGCACGGAAGCCACGCCGGAATACCGGCAAATGTCGGGCTCGCATCTCGACAATGCCGAAACGGCGCGTCGCGCCGGTGTGAAGACGCTGGTGCTCACCCACTTCCTGCCGATGCTGGATCGGCCGGGTGTCAAGGAACGCATGGTTGCGGAGATGCGCGAAATCTTCGGCGGCACCATCATCCTGGGAGAGGATCTGATGCGGATCCCGCTTGATATCGAGGGCCCGACGACAGCGGACTGATGGTTGTATTGCGTAACCTGGCCTTCGGCAGCGAGGAGAGGGCTGTGCAGGCTTTCAAGCATGTCAGAGCGGCGTGATCTCCCCCTGTTAATCCAAAGCCTTCGAGGAAGAGCCGGTTCCGCTTCTCATTTTTATCAAAAACGCCATCAATGCCTGGATGAGCTTGACCTCGGTGAGTTTGCGAATGGTCTTGCTGAAGAAGCTCTTGTCCCAGCCCGTCGCCTCGGACAGTGAATAATAGGCCGGCCAGTGGCGCGATCGGGCAGCATCAGTATACGCCATCGCATGAGGGTGATCTCGCTGGCGCGCGTGAAACCCTTAAGTGACAGGCGCCCGGGTTCAGAAAGCCGCGCGGTAGATCGACAGCGCGTCTTCCTCGCTGACCGGGCGCGGATTGTTGACCAGTAGCCGGGTCTGGTTCATCGCGTCGGAGGCCAGTTTCGGGAGCATGTCTTCTGGAATATTCATCGCTCTGAGATTGGGTTGCAGGCCGCAGGCGCGCGACAGTTCCGCCAGCCTCTCGCAGAAGGCCGCGGCCCGTTCCTGACCCTCCAGAGCCGACAGTTCCGGGAAAACGAAAGGCGCGAGCTCGGCATAGGGGGCGGGCGAGGTGACGATATTGAACCGCAGGACATGCGGCAGAACCAGCGCGTTCGAGAGGCCGTGCGGGATGTGGAAGTGCCCGCCGAGCGGATAGGCCAGCGCATGGACCGCGGCAACCGGCGAATTGGCAAAGGCCTGTCCGGCCAGCATCGAGCCCAGCAGCATGTCCGAACGCGCCGCCTGGTCCGAGCCGTCTTCGACCGCCTTCAGAAGCGAGCGGCCCATCAATGTCAGCGCCTGTGTCGCCAGCATGCGCGACAAGGGATTGTTGTTGGGGCTGGCCGAGGCGAAGGCCTCGATCGCATGCACCATGGCGTCGATGCCGGTCGCCGCGGTTATATGCGGGGGGAGGCCATAGGTCAGGGCGGGGTCGAGCAGGGCGATATCGGGCAGAAGCACCGGCGAGACCACGCCCATCTTCTCGTTGGCGCCGGTGGTGACGATCGATATCGGCGTGACCTCCGAGCCGGTCCCGGCGGTTGTCGGCACGAGGATGAGCGGCAGGCGCGGGCCGCGCGCCTTGTCCACGCCGTAGACATCGGCCAGCGTTTCAGCGCCGGGCACCAGAAGCGCGACCAGCTTGGCGACATCGAGCGATGAGCCGCCGCCAAGCCCGACAACACCCTGGGCGTCAGACGATCGCGCCGCGGCAACGGCGGAAAGCACCACGTGCTCGGGCGGATCGGCCTCTACATCGCCGAACAGTTCCACGGCGATGCCGCCGTCGCGCAAAAGGTCCACCGCCCGGTCGACGATCCCCGTCGCCATCATGCCGGGATCGGTGACAAGCATGATGCGATCGCCGATCTGGGCCTTCACCAGCGTCGGCAGTTCCTCCAGGGCGCCAACGCCGAAGCGGATGGATTTTGCGGTGTTGAAAGCGAATTTATTCATGGTTTCCTCGAAAGAACGACTTAGCCGGCGATCCCGCCAATCTGCAGCTCGGTAATGCGGCGCGCCATCGCGCGCTGCTGCTCGGGTGCCTCGCCGGAGCGGGGGCGGTACCAGATCGCCATCCAGTTCACCGCGCCGAGCATGCCCTTCACCGCCAACGACACATCGGCGTCTTGCCGGATGCTGCGGTCGGCCTGGCCCTGGCGGAAAGCCTCCACGAAAAGCAGTTCGAACTTGTGCCTGATATCCATCAGCTCATCGAGGCTGATGCGCTGTTCGGGGGTGGTGGCGCCCAGGCGGTGCATGTGCACGCCCTGCACGACGACCGCTTCGTAGGCGATGTTCTGCATCATGGTCAGAGCGTGCGCCTCGAGCATGCGCGTAAGCTTTTCGCGGCCGGTGCCGCCGGCCGCCATCGCTTCATTCACCGCGTCCATCAGCCGTCTCATGCCTTCGCGGTGCACCTCGAAGAACAGATCGGTCTTGGAGCGGAAGTAATGGTAGATGCGACCCTTGGTCGCGCCGAGACGGCGGGCGACATCGTCGATGCTGGTCCCCTGAAACCCCATTTCGGTGAAGCAGAGCGCGGCGCAATCCAGGATTTCGACGACGCTCTCGACGAGAGCGCCCGATTCTTCCTGACCTCGGGTCTTCAGCGCCCATTCGCGGTGCATGTCGTTTTTCGCCACCGGTTCCCCCTGCGGTCAATTCCCTATCTGCGTCGTTCCAGCAATAAAGCCGATATCGAAGGCTCACAACAAACTTGATGTCGCGTTTGCGGTCTGGACAGTTCCGGATTGGCATACTACGGAGTATGTTGCAATAAGAAAGTCGCCGATATGCAAGGAGGTCCCAAGTTGAATGAAGCGCACGCCCCCCACCTTTCCGAGTGGGTAACCGTCGATCAGCCGATGGTCGACCGATTCGCCGACGCGATCGACGACCACCAGTTCATCCATGTCGACCCGGAACGGGCGAAGGCGGAGACCGGCTATGGCGGCACGATCGTGCACGGCTTCTACCTGCTGTCGATGCTGACCGCCTTCACCCGCAGCGCCCTGCCGCCGGCAAAGGCGGGCGCGGTCGAAATCAACTACGGCTTCGACAAGCTGCGCTTTCTCAGCCCTGTGCCCGTCGGGTCACGCATACGCGGCAGCTTTACTTTGGAGACTGAAACCCCCAAGGCAGGTGGCGTTCTGCGCAGCTACGACGCGCGCGTCGAAATCGAAGGGGCGGAGCGCCCGGCCTTGGCAGCCAGTTGGCTGGTCCTGACGGTGGGCGGGGACCAAGAGACGGATTGACCGCGCGACGCGGGCGCAAGCAACACCGGAATTATCAAGACAACCGATTTGGAGGAGATGACATGACGGTTTCATTCAAGGATCAGGTGGCGATCGTCACCGGCGCGGGCGGCGGACTGGGCCGTTCCCACGCTCTCATGCTTGCCAGCCACGGCGCGGCCGTCGTGGTGAACGATTTCGGCGGCGCGCGCGACGGCAGCGGCGGCACGACGGAGGCCAGCGAAGCCGTGGTGCGCGAGATCACCGCGGCGGGCGGGCGCGCCATCGCCAATGCCGGCAATGTCGCCTCCGAGGCCGATATGGCGGAGATGGTCGAGCAGGCGCTTTCGGCCTTCGGGCGGATCGACGTGCTGATCAACAATGCCGGCATCCTGCGCGACAAGTCCTTCGCGAAGATGGAAATGGAGGATTTCCGGCGCGTGGTCGAGGTGCACCTGATGGGCACGACAATCGCGACCAAGGCCGTCTGGGCGCAGATGCGCGAACAGAAATACGGCCGCATCCTCGTCACCTCCTCGACATCCGGAAGCTATGGCAATTTCGGCCAGTCCAATTACGGCGCGGCCAAGATGGGCGTGCTCGGGCTGATGAACGTGCTCCATCTCGAAGGCGCAAAATACGGCATCCACGTGAATGCGATCGTGCCCACCGCCGCCACGCGCATGACCGGCGACATGATGGACCCGGCCATGCTGGAGTTGCTCGCGCCCGAACTGGTGTCGCCCGCAGCGGTCTGGCTGGTGAGCCGCGACGCGCCCTCGCGCACGGCGCTGCTCGCAGGCGCGGGCACGGTGGCCCGCCTCGCGCTGGTCGAAAGCCAGGGCGTGTGCTTCGCCGGTCAGGAATTCACGCCCGAAACCGTCGGCGCGCGTTTCGAGGAGATCGCCAGTCTTGACGGACAGGTCGAGGTAATGGCCGGTCTCGATCACGTTGACCGGATCATCGCGAATGCCCGCGCAGCCATGGCGAAGGAGGGCTGAGGCGATGAGCGAACGTCTCCCGTCGCTCCCGCGCAGCGCCTATGCCTGGCACTACGATACGGTGACGCAATGGAACGATTGCGATGTCTACGGGCACGTGAACAATGTTTCCTACCTGCTCTATTTCGACACGGCGATGAATATGGCGCTGATCGAGCACGGCGCGCTCGATCTCTCCGCCGAGGCCAAGGGCCCGATCGGGCTGGTGGTGCAGAACAGCACGCAATACTTCCGCGAGATTACCTTTCCGGCGAAGCTCAGCATCGGCGCGCGCGTCGAGGCCATCGGGCGCACCAGCCTGACCTGGGGTTTCGGCCTGTTCGACCTTGAAAGCGATACCTGCGCCGCAAGGGGCCGCTTCGTCCACGTTTATGTGGACCGGGTCACGCGACGCCCGATCCCGCTCACGCCCGAATTGCGGGCCTGCGCCGAGGCGCTGTTGCGCGATCCTGCCTTAGACAACAAGGAGTCCTCTTCATGAGGGAAGCCGTCATCGTTTCGACCGCCCGCACGCCGATTGGCAAGGCCTATCGCGGCGCGTTCAACGCCACCACTGCGCCCCGGCTGATCGGCCATGCCATCGAGCACGCCGTCAGCCGCGCCGGCGTTGACCCGGCGGAGATCGAGGATGTGGTCGTCGGCGCCGCTTTGCAGCAGGGCACCACCCATATGAACATCGCGCGCACGGGCCTTCTGCGCGCCGGGCTTCCGGTGACCGTTCCGGGGCAGAGCGTCGACCGGCAATGCGCCTCCGGCCTGATGGCGATCGCGATTGCGGCCAAAGAGATCATATCGGACGGAATGGCGGTGACGATCGGCGGCGGCGTCGAGCAGATTTCGCTGGTGCAGACGCCCGAGATGAACACCCGTCACTGGCAGGATCCCTGGATCAGCGACCGGCTGCCGGCGACCTATATGGCGATGGTGGAGACCGCCGAAATCGTCGCACGCCGCAACGGCGTGAGCCGCGAAGCCCAGGATGCCTATGCGCTGCAGTCGCAGCAGCGCACCGCCGCGGCCCAGGCGGCCGGCAGGTTCGATGACGAGATCGTGCCGCTCAGCACCGTCATGCAGGTCACCGACCGCGAAACCGGCGAAACCACGATGCGCGAGGTGACCCTTGAGCGCGACGAGGGCAACCGGCCTTCCACGACGCTGGATGGCCTCGCGGGCCTTGCCCCGGTCTTCAAGGATGGCCAGCAGGTGGCTCAGGGTGCGTTCGTGACCGCCGGCAATGCCTCGCAATTGTCCGATGGCGCCTCGGCCTCGGTGCTGATGGAGCGCCGCGAGGCGGAACGCCGGGGGCTTGCGCCGCTCGGTCTCTATCGCGGCATCGCCGTCACCGGCGTTTCGCCGGAAGAGATGGGGATCGGACCGATATCCGCGGTCACGAAGCTTCTTGCCACCCATGATCTGAGCGTTGACGACATCGGTCTTTGGGAGTTGAACGAAGCCTTCGCCGCCCAGGTCATTCCCTCGCGCGAACGGCTCGGCATTCCCGACGAGTTGCTGAACGTCAATGGCGGCGCGATCTCGATCGGTCATCCTTACGGCATGTCGGGCGCGCGCATGGTGGGCCACGCCCTGATCGAGGGCAAGCGGCGCGGCGCGCGCTATGTGGTGGTCACGATGTGTATTGGCGGCGGCATGGGTGCGGCAGGGCTTTTCGAAGTTCTTTGAGCCGGGGCTTCAAACAGCAAGAAGACGGTCACCGCGGACGGTGGCCGTCTTCTTTTGTATCAGACCCAAGAGTGTCAGCCCGAACCGGGCGGGAAACGCCGGGCAGGCAAGCGATGAGCCTCAACCGAGACCGGTGCGTCGATTGAGCCAGTCCGGGTAGGGGACATCCCGCTGCGCCATCTCCATCTCCTGAAGGCGCGCGGCGGCGGTCGGAGGAAAAGGCGCGGCCTTCGGCTTGCCGGTGTTGCGGGCGACGTGGAGCAGAACCTGCTCGCACCAGGCCAGCCGTTCGCTGCTCTCGTCCAGCATCTCCTGATAGAGGTGCATCCGCTTGGCATCGACCGCCAGAACCCGCGTGGCGACCGTGAAGGCGTCGCCCTCATGGCATTCGCGCTGATAGCCGATCCGCATCTCCAGCGTGTAGAGCGTGGCTTCGCTTTCGGCGCGATAGGTCTCATCAAGGCCGATCTCCTCCATCAGCGCGGTGACGGAACGGGAAAAGGCGATGCCATAGGCGAAATCGCCCATGTGGCCGTTATAGTCCACCCAGTCCGGAAGCACGCGGAACGCGCTCTGGAATATGGCTTCGCTCATGATTTCCTCCTTGCAGCGAAACGGTGGCGGATTTCGCCCACGATCCCGCGGCGGAACAGCAGGACGCAGACGATGAAGGTCGCGCCAAGCGCCGTGGTCACGGGGAAGCCGGTGGTTGCGAAGTAGTTCTGTAGGGTGACGACCAATCCTGCGCCGACGATCGGCCCGGCAATGCTGCCGATCCCGCCGAGAAGCGTCATCAGGATCACCTCGCCGGACATGTGCCAGTTCACATCCGTCAATGTCGCGAACTGGAACAGGATCGCCTTGAGCCCGCCGGCGAGTCCGGCAAAGCCTGCCGACATGACGAAGGCGCCGAGCTTGTAGCGCTGCACCGAGTAGCCGAGAGAGATCGCCCTTTGTTCATTCTCGCGGATGGCCTGCAGCACCATGCCGTAGGGCGAATGCACGATCCGCCAGATCGCGAAGATGCTGGCGACGAACACAATGGCGATGACGTAGTAGAGCACATTGCCGTCGGAAAGGTCGATCACCCCGAACAGACGCCCGCGCGAGAAACCCTGAATGCCGTCTTCGCCGTGCGTGAAGGGCGCCTGAAGGCAGAAGAAGTAAAACATCTGCGCCAGCGCCAGGGTGACCATCGCAAAATAGATGCCCTGTCGGCGCACCGCCAGAAGCCCCATGACCAGGCCCAGCACGAGCGCGGCGGCGACGCCTGCGAGAATGGCGAATTCGGGATTCACCTCCCAGACCTTCAGAGCATGCGCCGTGACATAGGCGGAACCGCCGAAGAAAGCGGCATGGCCAAAGGACAGAAGACCGCCATAGCCAAGCAGCAGGTTGAAGGCAGAGGCGAACAGCGCGAAGCACATCAGCTTCATCAGCAACACGGGATAGATCCAGAGCGGCAGCAGCATCAGCAGGGCGATGAGCGCCAGCACGACAAGCTGTTGCCGGCGGTGAGGGCGAGTGGTCTCGGCCACCGTCTCGAATTCTTCGGCTTCGATCATCTCAGTTTTCCTTTCCGAAGAGCCCTGCGGGGCGCAAGATCAGAACGATCGCCATGATGACGAAGATCGCGATATTCGCCGCCTCGGGGTAGAACACCTTGGTCAGCCCCTCGACGACGCCCAGCAGATAGCCCGTGGCGATCGCGCCGAGGATCGAGCCCATGCCGCCGACAACGACCACTGCGAAGATGATGATGATCATATTGGAGCCCATGGTCGGGCTGACTTGAAAGATCGGAGCGGCAAGCACGCCTGCAACGCCCGCAAGCGCGCAGCCAAAGGCGTAGGTCAGGGTCAAAAGCAGCGGCACGTTGACCCCGAACGCCTGCACGAGCGTGGCGTCCTCGGTTGCGGCGCGCAGATAGGAGCCGATCTTGGTCTTCTCGATCAGCGCCCAGGTGCCGAAGCAGATCAGCAGCGAGGCGATCACGACCCAGCCGCGATAGATCGGCACGGTCACGAAATCGGTGCGGATGACGCCCCGCATTTCGTCCGGGGTCGCGAAAGGTTTGCCGGACGCGCCGTAGAAATGCTGGAACGCGCCCTCCAGAAGCAGCGCGAGGCCGAAGGTAAAGAGCAGGCCGTAGAGATGGTCGAGATCGTAGAGGCGGCGCAGCATGGTGCGCTCGACCAGCGCGCCGACAAGGCCGACGAGGACGGGCGCAAGCAGTAGCGACGGCCAGTAGCCGAGACCCAGATACTGGCCCAGCATCCAGGCGGCGAAGGCCCCGAGCATGTAAAAGGCGCCGTGGGCGAAGTTCACCACCCGGAGCAGCCCGAATATCACCGCAAGGCCGAGCGACAGCAGCGCGTAGAACGAGCCGTTGATCAGGCCGATCATTACCTGCCCGGTCAGCACCACAAGCGGCACGCCAAAAATCATTGTCATGTCAAACTCCCAGTGCCTTGTTCAGCGCCTCGCGCCTGCCGGGCAACTCGGCGACTGCAAAGCTGTCGATCATCTCGCCTTGATCCATGACGTAGAAGTGATCCGCGATCCTGGCGGCGAAACGGAAATTCTGTTCGACCAGAAGGACGCTGAGACCGTGGGCCTTCAGCGCCTTCAGCATCTCGCCGATCCGGTTCACGATCACCGGGGCAAGCCCCTCGGTCGGCTCATCAAGCAGGATCAGGCTGACGCCGGTGCGCAGGATGCGGGCGATCGCCAGCATCTGCTGTTCGCCGCCCGAAAGCTTGGTGCCCGGGCTATGACGGCGTTCCAGCAGGTTCGGAAACAGCGTGTAGATCTCGTCGAGCGACATTTCCTTGCCGCTGCGGGCGACCAGCGGCGGCAGCATCAGGTTTTCTTCCACGCTGAGCGAGGCGAAGATGCCGCGTTCCTCGGGCACGAAGCCGATGCCGGCATGGGCAACGCGGTGCAGCGGCAGGCGCAGGATCGATCGCTGATCGAACTCGACCGTGCCGGTCCGCTTGCGCACGATGCCCATCAGGCTGCGCAGCGTTGTGGTCTTGCCGACGCCGTTGCGGCCCAAGAGGGTCACGGTCTCGCCGGGGTAGACGTCAAGATCGACGCCATAAAGCGCCTGACTTTCTCCGTACCAGGCTTCAAGGCCGCGCACCTTCAGCTGCTGCGGGCCGCGGGCCTCGCGGGTCGTCGCGGATGCATCAGTCATCGTCCTCGGTCCCCATATAGGCTTCGCGCACGCGCGGATCGGCGCTGACCTCGTCATAGCTTCCCTGCGTGAGGATCTCGCCGCGCTGCAGCACCGTGATGTCATCGCCGATATCGGCAACAACCTTGATATTGTGTTCCACCATCAGGACGGCGCAGTCCCGGGCGACATCGGCAATCAGCCGGGCCATCGTCTCGACATCCTCCTGGCCCATGCCGGCGAGCGGCTCGTCGAGAAGCAGCACCTTCGGGTCCAGCGCCAGCGTGGTGGCGATCTCCAGAGCGCGCTTGCGCCCATAGGAGAGGTCCGCCGCCCGGTGATCGGCCATATCAGCAAGGCCGACGCGTCCGAGCAGCTCCATCGCGCGGGGCCTGAGCCGCGACAGGCTGGCGAGCGAGCGCCAGAACTGCACGGCAAGCCCGTTTTGCCTTTGCAGCGCCACACAGACATTGTCCACCAGCGACATGTCGCCAAAGGTGGCGGAAATCTGGAACGACCGGGCGACGCCAAGCCGCGCCACCTGCGCCGGCGCCATCCGGGTGATGTCCGTCTCACCGACCATGATCGTCCCCGCGCTCGGCTGCAGGAACTTGGTCAGGAGGTTGAACACCGTGCTTTTGCCGGCGCCGTTCGGACCGATCAGCGCGTGGATCCGGCCGTGACGGATGTCGATATCGACATTCGTCACGGCCTGGAAGTTCCCGAAACTCTTGCTGAGACCCCGTGCCGACAATGCGGCACGGGCGCTCTTCGACGCGGTATGCGCCGAAACGTTTGCCATCGTCATGAGGTCGCCTTACCCGTCGACGAGCGGGCAATCGCTCTGGTCGAGCGGCCGGAAAGCCTCGTCGCCCGGAATGGTGCGCAGGACCTTGTAGTAGTCCCACGGCCCCTTGGATTCCTCTGGCGTCTTGACCTGGACGAGGTACATGTCATGGACGACGCGGCCATCCTTGCGCAGGGAGGCATTGTGGTTGAAGAAGTCGTCGATGTCCATGCCGCGCATGGTTTCCATGACCTCGGAGCCGCTCTTTGCCTGGCCCGATGCCTCGGCGGCCTTGAGGTAGTTCATCACCGACGAATAGACGCCGGCATGCACCATGGTCGGCATCTTGCCGTCCATCCGTTCGCCGAACCGCTCGGACCAGGCGCGGGTTTCGTCGTTCATGTCCCAGTAGAACGCGGTCGTTAGCGTCAGGTTCTGCGCGATGTCGAGGCCGACGCCATGGACGTCGGTCAGAAACAGCAGCATGCCGGCAATATCCTGCCCGCCGGCGGTGATGCCGAACTCTTCCGCCTGTTTCAGCGCCGTCATGGTATCGCCGGAGGAGTTGGCAAGCGCAATCACATCCGCGCCGGAGGCCTGGGCCTGAAGCAGGTAGGACGAGAAATCGGAGGTTTCGCGCGGATGCATGACCTGCCCGACAACCGTGCCGCCGGCGGCCTTGACGGCCGCAGCCGTATCGGCCTCAAGCGCGTGGCCGAAGGTGTAATCGACAGTCAGGAAGAACCACGTCTTGTCGCCCTGCAGCGTCATCGCGCGACCGGTTCCGTTGGCCAGCGCATAGGTGTCCCAGGTCCACTGGGCGGTCGACGGCGAGCAGGACGCGCCTGTCAGCGCCGAGGAGCCCGCGGTCGAGATCAGCAGCGCCGTATCGCTCTGGCGGGTGATTTCCTGCACGGCGAGCGCCACCGAGGAGGTCGGCACGTCGGCGATCGCGATCACGTTCTGCTCGTCGATCCAGCGGCGCGCCAGCGTGGAGCCGACATCCGGCTTGTTCTGGTGGTCGCCGACGATGACCTCGACATCTTCGCCCAGAAGCTTGCCGCCAAAGTCCTCGACAGCCATCTCTGCGGCGACTTGCGAGCCCTTGCCGGAAAGATCGTAATTCATCCCCGACATGTCTGTCAGAACACCGATCCGATAAGGCTCGGCCTGCGCTCCCGCCGCCAGCGCGACGGAGAAGGCCGACGTCAGAATGGCCTTTGTTATTGCAGTCATAAATATTCTCCTCCCAATTGGCACCACTCGGGTGCATGAAAAAGCCGGGCGAACCCACGCGCCGGCCGGTGATCAGGCCCCGCCGCCGCCTTCGGCAAGCAGCTTGGCCAGCAGAAACTGGTCGCCCTCGGCGCCTTCGGCCCAATTGCGACGGGCATGAGCGTCGATGGCGGATTTGGTCATGCGCAGCGACATCGGCGGTATCTCCGCGATCGCGTTCGCCCATGTTTTCGCCTCTTCAAGGGCCTTGCCCTGATGAACCGTGCGGTCGGCGAGGCCGAGCGTCAGCGCCTCGTCGGCACCGATCGTTTCATCGCAGCACAAAATTCTCTTGGCGCGGCCCGCGCCGACGCGTTCGGTCAGAAGGGCCAAACCGCCCCAGCCGAGTGTCATGCCGAGACGCACCTCCGGAAAGCGCAGATAGGCACCCTCGGCCATGACGCGGAAATCGGCGCAAAGGGCGAGGATCGCGCCGCCGCCGATCGCCGGCCCCTCGAGCGCGGCGATGACGATCTGCGGAAGCCGCCGCCAGGCCGTGCTCATGCGCACGCCCGCATTCATCGAGAGATGACGGGCGACAGCCGGTGCCTGCGGGTTCCACAGCCGCTCATCCTTCAGATCGACGCCGGCAGCGAAGATCTTTGGCGTGCCGGCCAGAACGACCACCGAAACATCGGTATTCAGCGAGAGCTCGGTCGCCGCCGCTTCCAGCGCGCTGATCATCGCATGATCCAGCGCATTCGCCTTTCCGCCACGATCGAATCGTACGGTTGCAATCGCGCCCTGAACTTCAACCTCCACACCTGACATTGCGGCCATTTCCCTCGTCATTTCATCGTCGCCGAGCGACATACTACTAAGTATGTTGCACATTGAGGCCCAACAATGCAATATGAAATATGAGAGGACGAGGAGCCGACGTGCGTCCTGAACATGACCTTTTCTGAAGGAGGAGAAGATGGCCCGTATGTCTGAGGACAAGGCCCGCGGAACCGTTGCGCCGGCCGATCCGGCACTTGATCGCAAGCGTTCCGTTCTGCGCTATATTCTTGATGGATATGCACAAACCCAGCCAGAGGCGCCGTTCGTCCAGTTCTGGCCCGGCCCGACATGGACCTATGGCGAGTTGCATCGCAAGGTCCGCCTCAGGGCCAGCGCGCTGGCGCATGCGGGCGTCAAGCGAGGCGACCATGTGCTTTGTCTGATGGGCAACAGTCCCGATCTTTTATGCAGCTGGTTCGCAATCAACTATCTCGGCGCGGTCTATGTGCCGATCAATACCGGCGCGCGCGGTCACATGCTCGAACACATCCTCAACGATGCCGATGCACCCGTCCTGATTGCGCAGGCCGCGCTGATCGAGCGATTGGCGGAGGTGAAGCCCGGAAAGGTGGAGACCGTGCTGGTGGTCGAGGGTGAACCCGCCGTGATCGAGGGCTACGACATTCAGCCGCTGGTCGACCCGCAAGTCGAGGACGCGGAAGCGCTGAACCTCGCGCAGCCGATCGAACCCTGGGACCTGCATGCGATCATGTATACCTCAGGCACGACCGGCAACGCCAAGGGGGTGATGAGCACCTATGCCCAGCACTACACGATGGGGCCGGACGCTTTCGATTGTGTCGAGGCCGATGACCGCTGCATGATCTGCGGGCCGATCTTCCATTGTGGTTCGACGCTTTACGTGAACGCGATGCTGGCGCGCGGGCTTTCGATCGGCATGATGCGCGAGTTCAAGACCGATACGTTCTGGCAGGCCGTTCGCGAGACCGGCTCGACCTACTGCCTCCTTCTCGGCGTCATGGCCGCTTTCCTGCTGAAGGCGCCGGTCCGCGCGGACGATCGCGACCATCCGCTGCGCCGCGCCTTCATTACGCCCTTCGGCGAGGATGGCCCTCTGTTTGCCGAACGGTTCGGCATCGAGGCCTGGACCATCTACAACATGACGGAGATTGCGAGCCCCTTGCATGCCGGCCCCGGCATCAAGACCAAGGGGATCGCCGGCAAGCCGCGCCCCTGGTGCGAGCTTCGGATCGTCGATGAAAACGACATGCCGCTGGGCGACGGCGAGGTGGGTGAACTGATCATCCGGTCGCACCGCCCCTGGGCGCTGATGGCGGGCTATTACAACAATTCCGCGGCGACCGTCGATGCCATGCGCAATGGCTGGTTCCACACCGGCGACAGCTTCCGGCGGGACGAGGACGGCACCTATTACTTTGTCGACCGGCTCAAGGACGTCATCCGGCGGCGCGGCGAGAACATCTCGTCCTTCGCGCTGGAGAGCGAGGTCCTGAACCTGCCGGAGATCCGCGAATGCGCCGCCGTTGCGGTGCCGTCCGAGTTCAGCGAGGATGACGTGCTGATCGTCGTATCGCCCGCCAGCGGGCAAGGCATCGATCCGGCCTCCGTCATCGAGCGGCTCGCCGGGACGCTGCCGCGCTTCATGGTGCCGCGTTACCTGCGCGTCCTCGAAGACCTGCCGAAGACGGCATCCGGGAAGGTGCAAAAGCACCTGCTGCGCAAGGACGGCGTCACCGCCGACACCTGGGATCGCGAGGGCGCAAAAGTTGGGCGCGCGGCAGGAATGTAGCAGGAATTTGAGGAGCCGTGATCCACGCCCACCGCCCTGCGTCTCGGGCAGAAAGTTGAAGTGCAGATGGGCGGGATATCGTCGGGCAATTTCAAGAGGCACGCGCGCGGGCTTGGCGACATAGCGCGAAGCCGTCTTTACGGCGCCAGATCGTACACAAGCGCATCGGCCTTAATCTGCAACAGTGCCGAGGGGATAATGGCAGGCTACCTGATGGCCGTCGCCGAAATCCCGCAGTTTTGGGCGCTCGGTGCGGCAGCGATCGGTGGCGAACGGACAGCGGGTGCAGAACTTGCAGCCTTTCGGCGGGTCGAGCGGGCTTGGAATTTCACCTTCCAGCAGGATACGCTGACGTTTCCCGCGGTTTTCCGCCTGCGGCACGGCGGACAGCAATGCCTGCGTATAGGGATGCCGGGGCGCGCGATAGAGCGCATCGGTTTTTCCGATTTCCACCAGCGAGCCGAGATACATGACCGCGACGCGTGACGATACCTGACGGACCACGGCCAGGTCATGCGCGATGAAGATATAGGTGAGGTTCAGCCGTTCGCGCAGATCCGAAAACAGGTTGACGATCTGGGCCTGAACAGACACATCCAGCGCGGAGACGGGCTCGTCGGCAACGATCAGCTCCGGCTCGACCGCCAGCGCGCGGGCAATACCGATACGCTGGCGCTGACCGCCGGAAAATTCATGCGGATAGCGGTCGAGATATTCCGCGCGGAGGCCAACGATATCCATCAGCTCCTCGAGCCAGTGATCGACCGCGTTGCCCTTGCGGATGCCATGCACCCGCACCGCCTCGCCAACGATATCGCGCACGCGCCGTTTCGGGTTGAGCGAGGCCGACGGGTCCTGAAAGATCATCTGCATGCGCCGGCGCACCGGCAGCAGTCCGCGCTCGCCGGTGCGGGTGATGTCGCTGCCGTCAAATTCCAGCGTCCCGGAGGTCGGATCGTAAAGCCGCGTGAGGCAGCGGCCGAGGGTGGATTTGCCTGATCCGGACTCCCCCACGAGCCCCAGCGTTTCGCCCTGCTGGACTTCAAGCGTGATGTCGTCCACGGCATAAAGCGTCCGGCCCGAACCGGGCCGCATGGTCTTGCCGACGGTGAAGTGCTTGGAAAGGTCGCGGGTTGCGATCAGCGGCGTCTTCGCCGGCGCCGTCTCGCGGCTCGTCATTTCGCTCATGCGACCACCTCATGCCCCAAAACCATCCGTCGCGCCGTCTCGCGCTCGGCGCCATCAAGCACGCACAGCGCGGTATGGTCGCCGTCCCGGCGGGTCGGCGGACGGGCCTCGCATTCCGGCCTTGCAAACCGGCAACGCGGCGCGAAACCGCAGCCGGTCGGGGCCTGCTGCGGGGTTGGCGGCATGCCGGGAATGGAGGGAAGGCGTGACAGCTTTTCGCCGTAGAGCGGCGGGATGGAGGCCATCAGCCCCCAGCTATAGGGATGCATCGGCCGGTCGAAGACCTCCGCCGTCGTTCCCTTTTCCACCATCCGTCCGGCATACATGACATGAACACGGTCCGCGACTTCGGCGACCACGCCCATATCATGGGTGATGAGGATGATCGCGGAGCCGAACTCGTCGCGCAGCTTCAAAAGCAGATCCAGAACTTGCGCCTGCACGGTCACGTCCAGCGCCGTCGTCGGCTCGTCGGCAACCAGAAGCGAGGGGCTGCAGGACAGCGCCATGGCAATGACGGCGCGCTGGCGCATGCCGCCGGAAAGCTGATGCGGATAGCGGTCGACCGCCTCGTTGGGATTGGGCAGGCCGACGGATGTGAGGAGTTCGACAGCGCGCAGACGCGCGGCCTTCTTCGAAACATTCTCATGGGTGCGGATCTGTTCGGCAATCTGCCAGCCGATCGTATAGACCGGCGTCAGCGCCGTCATCGGATCCTGCGAAATCAGGCCGATTTCCTTACCGCGCAACCGCCGCAGCGCCCGGTCCGGCATTTCGAGCAGGCGCTTGCCCTGAAACGCGACGGAGCCCTCGACGAAGGTGGTCTTCGGATCGTTGAGGCCGAGCAGCGACAGCAAGGTCACCGATTTGCCCGATCCGGATTCGCCGACGATCGACAGGATTTCTCCCTTTTCAACACGAAAGGACACGTCGTCGATTGCCTTTACCCGTCCCCGGTCGGTGGCGAAGGAGACCGACAGGCCCTGTACATCGAGCAGCGGCGCGTTTGCGCTCTTTTCCATCAGCGTCCCCTCACACGCGGATCGATGACGACATAGATGATGTCGACAATGGCATTGGTGACCACGACAAAGAACGAAGCGTACATCACGGTCGCGAGGATCATCGGCAGGTCAAGGTTGAGCATGGCCTGATAGGTCAGGCGGCCAACGCCATTCAGACCGAACACGACCTCCGTCAACAGCGCGGCGCCGCCGACGAGAACGCCGAAATCGAGACCGAACATGGTGACGAACGGGATCATCGACATTCTGAGCGCATGGCGCAGCATGACGCGGCCGGGCGACAGGCCCTTGGCGCGGGCGGTGCGGACATAGTCTTCCTGATAGGCCTCCACCAGATTGGCCCTCAGAACCCGGCCATAAATGCCGATATAAAGGGCGGCCAGCGTAAACCACGGGATCACGAGCGTCTTGAACCACAGCCAGGGGCCGTCGAAGAACGGCTTGTAGCCGAGGCCCGGCACCCAGGAGAAAAGCCAGGTGTCATGAAACCGGCTCTGGGAAACGAGGTTCATCAGTTCTCCGAGCCAGAACACCGGCATCGACACGCCGATCAGCGCCAGGATCATCAGCCCCTTGTCGATCACCGTATCGCGGTACATCGCCGCCAGAACCCCGACCGCGATCGAGCCGAACACCCATAGCACCGCCGCGCCGAACACCAGCGACAGCGTGATCGGGGCCGCGCGCATCACCTGCGGCACCACTTCGAGCCCGCGATTGACGAAGGAGGTGAGATCGCGGGTGACGAACAGCTTCTTCATCATGACCACATATTGGACGGGCAGCGGCTTGTCGAAGCCGAAATCCTTGCGGATCGCCTGAACCGTTTCCTGGGCGGCATTGCGTCCTGCAATGCGCGCGGCGGGATCGGAACCGGGCGTTGCAAAGAAGATCAGGAACACGAGCGCCGAGATGCCGAACATCACGAAGATCATCTGGCCGAGGCGCTGAAGGATGGCAAAAAACATCGGATCGGCCCTCAGCGCATCTTGGTTCTGGGATCGAGCGCATCGCGCACGCTGTCGCCGAGCACATTCAGCGCCAACACGGTCAGCACGATCGCGATACCGGGGGCGAGCGCGACCATTGGCCGGGTGTAGAGCAGGCCCTGGCCGTCCTGAATGATCGTGCCCCAGCTCGCATCGGGCGGCTGGACGCCGATGGACAGGAAGGAGAGCGCCGATTCCGTGACGATGTTGAGCGCCATCATGATCGGGATATAGACGATCAGCGTGGTCGTCACATTCGGCAGGATATCCTTGACGAGGATTCGCCAGCGCGGAATGCCGAGGCCGCGGGCGGCAAGCACGAACTCGCTTTCGCGCAAAGACAGAACCCGCCCGCGGATCGGTCTTGCGATATAGGGAACGTAGATGATGCCGATGATTACGATCGGCAGCGCGAGGCTTCCCGAACTGATCTCGATCGGACCAAGAACGATCGTCTGCGACAGCAGCACGATCGAAAGCGAGATTGCGAGAAGATAGACCGGGAACGCCCACAGCACTTCCAGTATCCGCGACAGGACCATATCGACCCAGCCGCCGAAGAAACCGGCTGAAATGCCGATGGCCGCCGCCAGCACCAGACAGATCAGCGTTGCCGCCGATGAGATCAGCAGCGAGTTGCGCCCGCCGTAAAGCAGGCGGGCTGCGACATCGCGGCCCTGATTGTCGGCGCCGAGCATGTATTGGCCATGCCAGGTGGGGCCGATGGGAGTAACGCCGAGGCCGAGACCGGTGGTCGAGGCCTGCATGATCTTCTCCGCCTTGCCATCGATCTCGATTGTCCCGGAAAGATTGGAGCGAAACGGATCGGACTTCGCGACATATTGCGCATAGAGCGGCGCGGCGAGACAGGCGAGCACGATCACCACCAGCACGGCGAAGGCGGCGATGGCGGCCTTGTCGCGCGACAGGATCAGCCAGGCGCGCCGCATCGGGCTCTGTCCGGCGCGGCGTGCGGGTTCTGCCGTTGTTGCTGGTATCGCGGCGTCTGTCATGGGCATGAATCTCGTCTGGTCGGCGGCAGGGCGCAAACGCCCTGCCTGTGATGTCTTCCGGGCCCTGCCGCTTCCGGTCGCCGGCCTTCAGGCCATCAGACCGGGAGCGGCAAAGCCATCCTAGTTACTGCACCCAGGACTGGTCGATGAGCCAGCGGAACTGGTTGGAGAAGATGAAATTGCCAACGCGCTTGGATGTGAAATCGACATTCTTCGGCGTGAACAGCGGCGCAACCGGCGCCTGTTCCATGAATGCCTTGTCGATCTCTGCCCACATCTTGTTGGCGCTTTCCGGGTCGGTCACGGCCGTCTGCATGGCTTTCGCCATCTTGGCGTCGATCTCTTCGTTGCAATAGCCCGCGATGTTGATCGAGGCGTCCGAACCCTCGTTGAACGAAGCGCAGGACAGGAGAACGTTCAGGAAGTTCGAAGCCTGCGGATAGTCCATGAACCACTGCGAGACCGAGATCTGCACATTGTTGTCGGTGTTCTGGATATAGGTGAACTGGATGTTCGGCGAGATCGCCTGCATCGTGGCATCATAGCCGAGTTCGGCCAGAACGCTCTGCAGATAGGTGCCGACCGCCCGCGATGTCGCGGTGTCTTCGGCGACCACCGTCACCTTCTGCCCGGCTGTGCCGGATTCCTCGACAAGCTGCTTGGCCTTTTCCATATCGGGCGCCGTCCAGGTCGTGCCCGGATTTTCGGTATAGAGGCAGCTTTCCTCAAAGCCTGGGAACTCCGGCGGCAGGATCTGGCAGGTTGGCTGGGCGAGAACCGGACCGCCATAGATGTTGACCAGCGCATTGCGGTCGATGGCGTAGTTGACGGCCTGGCGCACCTTGACGTTGTCGAACGGCGCAAGATTGGTGTTCATCGGCGCATACCAGAAGGCGGCCAGCGGATTGACGTGAACCTGGTCGGCATATTGCGTGCCGAGTTCGTTCAGCCGGTCTGCCGGCGGCGGATCGAACATCCAGTCGAGCTGGCCGTTCTGGATCGCGTTGATCATCGACTCCTCGTTCATGCCGAAGCGGTAGACGATCTCGTCCGGGTAACCCTGCGGCTGGGCGTCGACGCTCCATTCGGAAAATTCCGGATTGCGCTTCATCACCATCTTGTCGTTCGGATCGTAGCTCTCTATCATGTAGGGACCGGTGCCCGGAATATAGCTGGTGCCGGCATCCGTCGCAGCCGTTTCGGCGGGCAGGATTGCCGCATGGGGAACGGCGAGCTTGTCGAAGAATTCCGAATCCGGCGCGACCAGATGGAAGGTCACGGTGCCGGCCTCTTCGTCAGCGACAACACCGCCTTCCAGTGTGCAGCTTGCCGCCTCGGCCAGGCATTTATCGGCGCCGACGATGTTGTTGTAGAACGAGCCGGAGGTCGGGCCGTTGATCTTGAAGATGCGCTGGAACGAGGCGACGACATCCTCCGCCGTCACATCCGTGCCATCGGCGAACTTGATGCCGTCGCGCAGCTTGAACACGTAGGTCGTACCGTCGTCCTGCGGTTCCGGGATCGCCTCGGCGAGATCGGGAACGATCTCGTAGCCTTCCGCGCGCGAGGCCTGTTTGAACTTCACCAGACCATCATAGAGGATCTGGAACACCTGCCAGAATTCGGCGGTGTAGTTGACATGCGGGTCGATGGTGCCGGCCGCCGAAACAGCGCCCAGCATCATGGTGCCGCCGCTGTGCTCTTTCAGAAGCGCGTCGCGATCCTGTGCCTGGGCAAGGCCGCCAAGCGCCGTCTGCGCAAGAAGGCCGACGGCGAGCGCGGCTCCTGCTGTCTTCAAATGCCTGATTGTCTTCATCACTGCTGTTCCTCTTTTGCTTTCTGGTTCAGGGTTGATCGCGCGCCGCTCAGGGGGCCTTTTCATCGAGATAGGCGCAGACCGCCGCCATGCAGGCGTCCCGCTCCTCGACATGCGGCATGTGGGACGACGCGCCGAACACGGTCCAGCGGACATCCGGGATTTCTTCAAGGTAAGGTGTGACGCAGGCCTGGGTCGCCTCGTCGAAACGGCCGGAGATCAGATAGGTCGGGGCTTCGATGGCTGAGAGCTTGCCGACCACCGACCAGTTCTTCATCGTACCGACGACATGGAACTCGTTCGGCCCGTTCATGGTGTGATAGACCGTCGGGTCGGCGTCGATCTGATCGAATGTGTGCTGGACCTCCGGCGGCATTGGCACGATGCGACAGACATGGTTCTGGTTGAACACGTCGGTGGCGGCCTTGTACTCGGCGCTGTCGGTCGTGCCGGCCTGTTCGTGCTTCAATAGCGTTTCGTGAATGCCGCCTGGAAGCGCCTTGCGCAG
Source organism: Martelella sp. FLE1502 (assembly GCF_053484255.1). Classification (NCBI taxonomy): domain Bacteria; kingdom Pseudomonadati; phylum Pseudomonadota; class Alphaproteobacteria; order Hyphomicrobiales; family Aurantimonadaceae; genus Martelella; species Martelella sp. FLE1502. Next base: position 102,794 of record NZ_JBAKFQ010000010.1, on the reverse strand, counting down.
CCGGTTGGCTTCGGAAATCCAGGTTTCCATCGCGGCCGGGGAGTTGGCGATCACCAGCGCCTTGAGGCCTGCGGGGCAATCGATTGCGAATTCCGCCCCCAGCATGCCACCCCACGACTGGCCGAGCACACAATAGGCATCGCGAATGCCGAGATGGTCGATCAGGTTGTGCAATTCCTTCTTGAAGAAATCGACGGTCCAGAAATCGGCGCCCTTTTCCGGCAGATGCGTGGACTTGCCGTTTCCGACCTGATCGTAGTGAACGACGGCGCGCCCGCTTTCGGCGACATCCTTGTAGCTGTCGACATAATCATGGGTGCAGCCAGGACCGCCATGGACCACGATCAGCGGCGGCTTACCGGATTTCAGATCGCCGGTGATCCGGTACCAGGTCCGATATTCGCCATAGGGTGCAAAGCCTTCCGTCACTGACACGTCTTTCTCCTTGTCTTTCATGCGCCGCGTTTGGTGCGGCCCTCATTGTTGCAGATGGCTTTCGCCGCTTCCTCGATCGTCATCCGCCAGGTCATGGCAATGGCGCGCAGGGTCTTCATGGCCGCTTCCTGGTCGCGCGCGCCCTCTTCCATCAGCAGGAGAACGGCCTGGACGACCGACGGCCGCTGGCGCAGCCGGCCTTCTAGCGCGCGAATATCATCCGTCTGCCGGCGCATTGTCTCGAAGGCGTGGCTTGCAACAAGCAGCGCGCTGTAGACGCCGGTGGAGCCTATCGGCTTCAGGAGATGGGCATCGGCGCCCTGTGCAATCGCCCATTCGATCCGGCCGGGCGCTTCAGAACCGATCAGCGCGATGGTGGGCATGGGGGCACGACCCGGCTCCCAGGGAAACTGGCCTTCATGGCCGCCATCGACATCGAAAAACACAAAATCGGCTTCGGCATCCGCCAGATCGAGCTGCGGCCAGACCACCCGCGCCGAGATCCTCAAAAGCGCCAGTTGCCGCGCCAGCGCGTCGGCGGTTGCATGCGGCGGGTGGAGAATGAGAGCCTTCGTGCCGGCGAGGTCCGGTCGCTTGAACGTCTTCATCTGACCACCTTCAAACCTGCGGCGCCTTCGGCGCGCGGCATCGGCCGGAAGGCTTCGCGCGCGGGGTCACCGGAAAGATAGGGGTCGGCCACGATCGGTCCGATGCTGCGGTCGAACAGGCGGAACCGTCCGTCTTGCCCGACCTCCGCCATATGGCACGAAAGCGCTGCGTGCTGTGTCGCGGGATCGACCGTGAGCGCCCCGATCGGCGTATCGAACCGGCGCGACGTCACGACCCGGCGCACGATCCGCGGATCGTCCGTACCGGCCTCGGCAATGGCATGACCGAGCACCGAAACGGCGGAGTAGACCGAAGCGAAACATGACGAGACCGCCTTGCGGTGGCCCTGGCGCTCGGCAATCCGGGCCTTGAATGCCCGATTTTCAGGGGTGTCGAGCCCGTCGAAATAACTCGACGTGGTGATGTGTCCGTAGGCGGTCGCGCCGAGCACCTCGATGTCCGCCTCGGTCACGTTGCACGAGACGACCGGACAGCGCTCCGGCGCGAAGCGGTCATCCTCCTGCGCAAGCGCATGAAAGGCGCGGACAAAGGCATGAAGGCTTTCGCCAACCAGATTTGACAGGATGAAATCCGGACGGCGCTCGCGGATTTCCGCAATCAGATGGTCGCAGGATGTGTAGCCGAGCGGAAGATAGCGTTCACCGGCAAGGGAGCCGCCGCGCGCTTCCGCAAGCTCGCGGGCAATGCGCGCCACCTCCCAGCCCCAGATATAGTTGGAGCCGATGACGAAGGGCCGGTTGCCATGGCGCGGCATCACATATTCGAACAGCGGCAGGAGGTGCTGGTTGGGACACGCGCCGAAATAGAGCGTACTGTCGCTGGCCTCGTAACCTTCATACGGGAAGGCGTACCACAAAAGGCCGCCCTGTCTCTCCACCACCGGAATCACTTCCTTGCGGCCGGACGACGTGATCGTTCCGACGATATGCCGGGCGCCTTCGCCGAGCGCGACCTCCGCCAGATGCGCGTAGTGCTGGCCCTGCGGATCGGCGATCGAAGGCGCGAGACGAACGGGAAGATTTTCGTCCGCGTTGATCTCGGCGATGGCCGCAAGCGCGCCGGCAACCGCTTCCCGGCCGAGCGAGGCATAGGTGCCCCCGGCCGAAAACAGCAGCGCAACAGGATAAACAGGGCCTGATCTGGACACGTGCCTGCGATTCCCCAGTCAAAAAATAAAAAACCCCGTCGCGTCCTTGAAGGACGTTCAACGGGGCGCGGTTGCCGATGGCCAGTGGGGCCTATATCTAACCCGAAGCCTAAGCATGGATTAAAATTCAGTCAATAGCCGAGATTGCACATTTGTTGATCTTTTGCCGATTTCATTCATCATAAGCAAACCGCAGAAAAACCTTCTGTCGGTTTCTCTATCGCTGCCGAAATCTAGAGTATCCGGCTTGTTCAAGCGGGCTGACAACAATCTCGCCGCCTTGCACTCGAAGCGCGCTTACGCTTGCTCAAGCCGTTCGTAGCGCTGGTCATGGATGGTAGCAATAGGGTGATAGCGCCAGGAAAAGCCGCGAATGCAAGGGCATTTCAGCGCAGGTCCACTGGCATCAAAGCTGGAATGACGTTCGGAGATGATGGCCCTGCCGCCACGCTACAGCCAGTCGTCGTTTCTCAATGCGATGTCGATTGCTGGCCAGCGACCGTCATCCACGACCTCGCGCAGAACCTCGACCAGGATCTGGCGCACGGCGCGCACGGCGTCGGTCATCGGCCGGTTGGAGGGCCAGGTCAGCGAAATCGTGCGCCTGGCCTCGGGTTCGACGATCTTCCATGCCGCCAGCATATTCATGTCCCATCGGCTTCCCAGCAGCGCCCAGTTCATGATGGCGTAGCCAAGCCCGGCCTCGAGCAGAGAATAAAGGACATGGAGCCCGGTGATCTCGAACGCGGTGTTCAGCCGGATCCCCTGCGAGGTCGCGAGCTCCTCGATGGCGCGCCGCAACACCAGGCGTCTGTTTGTCTGGATCAGCGGATAGTCAGGCAGCGCGCTCAACGGCACTTCGCCTACGCGTGGCGACTGCCCGTCCCATTTTCCGACGAGATAGAGATGTTCCTGAAACAGCGCCACCGATTCCAGGTTCGGCAGGTCGGCGGCATTCGGCACCAGCCCGAGGTCGCCGCGGCCGGACGACATGATGTCGCCGCTTTCGAAACTCAGCCCTTCCACGATGCGCAGTTTCACGCGCGGCAAGTCCCGCGCCACACGCTCATACAGGGGGGCCGCAAGCAGATAGGCGGCAGTCAGCGGCAGGGCGACCATGACTTCGCCGCCAGGGCCGTCGTCGCCGGCGACATCGGCCGCGGCAAGATCGAGTTGCCGGAGGATCGCGGCAGCATGCTGCCCCAGCCTGACCCCGGCCGAGGTGGCCGTGACGCCCTTGTTCGTCCGCTCGAACAGCTTCACGCCGAGCTCCGCTTCCAGCGCGGCGATATGGCCCGAAAGAGCGGGCTGCGCCACATTCAGCCGTCTTGAGGCTGCGGAAAATCCGCCCTCGCGCAGAACGGCGTAGAAATACTGAAGTTGCCGTGAGTTCATGGCGTCGCCTCCCCTCGCTATATCAAAACCATATGGAGGCCAGCTGCAAATTGTTTTTTGGACATGGCCAGCGCTGGCGCTAGCCTGCCGATCAACATGCTCGGGAGGAGACGGATGAATCTGGGACGAGTCGTGCAGCGATCTGCATGCTACTGGCCGAATGCGCTCGCCGCCGTGGACAAGCGACGGCGGCTTACCTTCGCGCAGCTCGATGCGGAAACCAGCCGGCTAGCGAGCGGCCTGATGGCCGCGGGCTTTCCGGCGGGCACCCATGTCGCGATGCAGGCGCCGAATTGCACGGAAATCCTTGCGACCGAAATTGCCTGTTACAAGGGCGCGATGGTCAAGGTGCCGGTGAATGCGCGCCTCTCCGCCGAGGAGACGGTTCACGTCATCAACGACAGCCATGCAGAGGTCGTTATCGCCGGGCCGAAACACGCCGCCGACCTTGCCGAGCGTCGGGACCTTATGCCGCGCCTGAAGAAGGTCGTCGCGATTTCCGGCGATGCGGGCGACATCCTCTATTCCGACCTTCTGGAGTTGGGGAAAGCCGGGTTCGAAAGCCTTGAGACGAAGGAAACGGACCTTGCGGTGCTGCATTACACCTCGGGCTCCTCCGGCGTGCTGAAGGCGGCGATGCAGAGTTACGGCAACCGGATGGCGCTGTTGCGCAAGCACCTGGTCCGGCCGAGCAAGGACGGCGGCATCGGCGTAAGCATGGGGCATGTCGGCCCGATCACCCATGCCTCCGGTATGGCGATCCTGCCGACACTCTATATGGGCGGCTGCAATGTCCTCTTCGATCGGTTCGACATTCCGGAGTTCCTGGCGACCATCGAGCGGGAGCGGATCAACCGCATCTTCCTCGTGCCGACGATGGTCTCCCGCATTCTGGCGTCCGGCGAGGTGCAAAAGCACGACCTGTCCAGCCTGACCAGCGTTGCCTATGGCGCCGCGCCGATGGCACCCGCGGTGGTGGCCGAGGCGATGGAAACTTTCGGACCGATCCTGTCGCAGGGCTATGGCGCGGGCGAGACGACGTCCACCATCACGGTGCTCACCGCCCAGGACCACATCGACGCCCTGGCCGGCGATCGGACGAGACTCGCAAGTTGCGGACGCAGCTATTTCGAGAATGACGTCCGGATCCTGCGCGACGACGGCAGCGAATGCGCGCTCGGCGAGGCCGGAGAGATCGTCGTGCGCGGCCCCGATGTCATGCAGGGCTACTGGGGCGCGCCGGAACTTTCGGCCGAAGTTCTCAAGGACGGCGCCTACCACACCGGCGACGTCGCGACCCGGGACGACGAGGGCTTTATGTTCATCGTCGACCGCAAGAAGGACATGATCATCTCCGGCGGCTTCAACGTCTATCCGTCCGAGGTGGAAAAGGTGCTCTACAACCACCCCGCCGTTTTGGACGTGGCTGTTGTCGGCGTGCCCGATCGCGAATGGGGCGAGGCGGTGAAGGCCGTCATCGTGACCAGGGACGGAGCCGAGGTGTCGTCCGATTCCCTCGAGGCCCTCTGCCGGGAAAACCTGCCGGGGTTCAAACGCCCGCGCAGCTTCGATTTCGTGGACGACCTGCCCCGCAATCCCAATGGCAAGATCGTCCGCCGCAAGGTGCGCGATGCCTACTGGGCCCACTCAGAGAGGAAAGTATGATGTCGGATCGCCTGTCCCCAGACGCCCGCGAAAAGGCCCGCGCGCGTGCCCTCGGCGACTTCCGCGGCAGCGCGGCCGCCCTTGCCGCGGTCGAGCCCCTGGTCGACTTCCTGACCGGCGAGATCGCCGATTTCGAGCGAGAGAACGGCCTCGACTGGGATACGCCGGTCGCGCATGAAACGCTTCGGCAGGTCTGGAAAATGTCCGCCGATCGCGGCTTTTATTCCTATCTTCTGCCGAAGGAACTCGGTGGCCAGGGGCTTTCCGTCTCCGACATCTGCGCCGTGCGCGAAGCCGCGCTGACGACCGGTTCCGTGCTTGCGGCCCATGTGCTGGGCGACCTGTCCGGCCCGCCGCGCATCGGACACTTGTTCAAGCAGGCCAGCCCCCTCCAGGTGGAGACCTTCCTGAAGCCGGTCCAGACCGCCGAGCGCGCCGTCTGCTTCGCGCTGACCGAGACCGGAGCCGGCTCCGACGCGGCTTCGATCAAGACTCGGGCCGTGAAGACCGCCGAAGGCTACCGCCTGAACGGCGCGAAGCGATTTATCTCAGGCGGCAGCTTTGCCGATATCGCGATCGTCCTCGCCGTTACCGATCCCGACGCCGGCGCGCGCGGCATCTCCGCCTTTTTCGTCGACCTGCATGCCGAGGGCGTATCGAAACGCACGGATTATGAGGTTCTCGCGGGCAAGGGGGTCCATGCCGATCTGGTCTTCAATGATGTTCTGGTCCCGGCGCAAAACCTGATCGGCGAGGAAGGCGCCGGCTTCCGCCTCGCCATGGCCCGGATCTCGGTCAACCGACTGTTGCATTGTTCGACCATTCTGGGCTTCGCCCGGCTGGCGCTTGAACTCTCGATCGAGCGCGCGGGCGGGCGTCATCAGTTCGGCCGGCCGATCGGCGGCTTTCAGGCGATCCAGCACATGCTGGCCGACATGGCGACCGACCTCTACGCCGGCCGCGCAATGATGTTCGACGCCGCACGCCGTCTGGACGAAGGCCACGACATTCGCGCCGAGGCCTCGATGTGCAAGCTCTTCTGCGCCGAAAACGGGTTCCGTATCGCCGATCGGGCGATGCAGGTGCATGGCGGCGTCGGATTGCTCAAGGGCGGGCCGATCGAGTTCATCTTCCGCAACCTGCGCACTTTCCGGATCGTGACCGGCACGTCCGAGATCCAGAAGAACACCATCGCCAAGGCTCTGCTCGAGCGAGCCGACTGATGCCCGGCTTTCCGCAACCACTCTCGGGAAAGCGGGTGCTTGACCTCTCGCTTCTCTATCCCGGCCCCGCCACCGCCGCCACGTTGCGCACCCTTGGCGCAGACGTCACCAAGGTCGAACCGCCAGCCGGCGATCCGGCCGAACGCCTCTTTCCGGAAAGCTATCGCGTCCTCAATCGCGGCAAGACGGTCCTGCGGCTCGACCTGAAATCGGACGGCGGAAAAGCGGCGCTCGCCGATCTCGTCCTGCAGGCCGATGTCCTGATCGAGAGCTTTCGTCCGGGCGTTCTCGCCCGGCTCGGGATCGGGGTCGACTGGCTCCACGCGATAAAGCCGCGGCTCGTTATCGTCTCGATCAGCGGATACGGAGCAACCGGGCCTTATCGGCATTGGCCTGCTCATGATCTGTCCGTCCTCGGGGTCGCCGGATATTTCACGGCGCCATCCGAACTGGAACCGAGGGTCGTTCGCCCCAATATCCGGCTCGCCGATGCCCTGACCGTGAACGCGGCAAGCCTTGCCGCCTTCGCCGCGATCGTGGAGGCGGAGCGGACCGGCGAAGGCCAGGTGGTCGACACCTCCATTTTCGACGCGACCGCCGCCGCCTGCCTGACGATGTCCCTGTCGCGCCTCGACCCGGATGGCGCGCCGGCCGACCAGCCGCAGGTCATGGCCGACAGCGCGATCTACCGGTGTCGGGACGGAAAATTCATCGCCATCGCAACACTGGAAGACCATCTGTGGTCAGAATTCCTGAATGCCGGCACCCCTGAAGGGCACCCTCTCCGCGGCGAAACCTTCCGGACGCGGCAAGGCCGCGATGCGCAGAAAGCCCGTCTGGCCGACCTTTTGGCGCGGCTCTTCGAAGAACGCGATCGTGAAGACTGGATCAAGACCTTTGCAGCAGGCCGGGCGCCGGTGGTGCCGGTTTGGCAGGGGGGCGAGGCCCTTGACGACCCGCATCTCAAAGGGCGCGGGTGCATCGGCAGGTGGGAAGAGGACGGCACTTTCTTCGCGTTCCCGCATTTTCCGGCGGTGATCAACGGTTGTCGCGACCGGGCAGGCGAAAAGGCCGGCTTCCCGTCCGTTCCCGATCCGAACGCTCCAAAGCGGCAATAGTCCATATCGACACACCGCCTCTGTCCGGATCACGACCCGGTCTGCTACCGGAAGCGGCAGCGCTGCGGCTGTCGCTGCTGCCAGGAATCAGCTGCCAGGACAGTGCCTGTGGGACGTCGCTTACGCACCCAGGCCATAGACCGCTGCGCGTCGCTTCCTGATGGCCTCTGCCACCCTGTATGGCTCAAGGCGCATCCCGGGCGGGGACCGCATTTCCTTCCAGTCGGCCATCGCGCCAGGGCTCGTGTGAAACGGGGCCCCCGGCGTCGTAATAGGTGGTGGGGCCGTCGCGCTTGTCGTCCTTCCACATCTGCACTTCCTCAAGCGCGCCGTTTTCCGCCAAGATGTAGCTCGGCCCGTCCTTCATGCCGTTGCTGAAGCTTGTAACCGCCATGCGGTAACCATTGCCGTCGAACGTCGTCCAGCGGCCTTCCTTGATGCCGTGGTCGTAGCGGCCCTGCTTCGTTTCATCCCGGTAGGGCACCTGTTCCAGCCATTCGCCGTGCTTTTCGCCGTCGACATAGCGGCCGCCGGCAATCATCCGGTCGCCATCCAGCTCCTTGTAGGGGCCGTCCAATACGCCCGCGTCATAGGTGGCGAGCCGTTTGAGCTCGCCGTTCATCCTGTATGTGCGCTGCGCGCCGGTCAGCTTGCCGTCATCGTCATAGGTCTCGCGGATGATGTCGCTGGAGTGTTCCGTCCGGCGCCAGTCGCCGACGCGCTTGCCATGGTCGTAGTAGCCCCGGTCCCACTCCCGGCCGCGCCAGGTGCGGGTGTAAAGACCGTCCTCCTTGCCGTCGACATAGTGGACGCGGGTGGTGATCTGGTCGATTTCGGTGGTCGACACGAACAGCCCGCGATATTCGCCGTCAACCAGTTCGGTGCGGTCCAGCAGTTCATCGTTGAGATACTTCGTGAAGAGGAGATAGCCGTCGGCCTTGATCTCGGTTTCGGTGAAATTGCCGTAATGCTCGACGGTTTTTTGCCCTTCGCCGCGGCCGTCGATCTGCACCGGTTCCTGGAGCCAGATCAACTCACCGTCCTTCCACTTCCGGTTTCTCACCTCGCTGCCATCCTCGGCATAGTCGGTTTGGGCGACCAGTTCGCCGGATTCCGACCAGCGTTTTGCACTGCCCGTCGGTTTGCCCATCTCATAGTGGCGCTCGGCCCGGCGCGCGCCCGAGGGCCAGTATTCGGTGACGACCCCATCGGCCGCGCCATCGACATAACGGCCTTCCTCGATAAGGTTGCCGTCCTCATCGTAGTCCCTGTAGGGCCCTTCGCGCCGGCTCATCGTCCAGTGGATCTCGGCGGCAAGCTTGCCATTTTCGTGGTATTTGCGTTCCACGCCGTCGATATGGCCGTCGACATGATTGTTTTCGGCCGAAAGCGTGCCGTCCTCATAATAGAGCCGCCACGGGCCGTTTAGCACATCATCCTTCCAAGTGGTTTCGCGCTGGGTCTTGCCATCCGCCCAGTAGCGGACCTCCGTGCCGTTTTTCTTTCCATCCTCATAAGGCGTGCGGCCCACGACATTCTCATCCTCGTCGAAGGTCACCATCTCGCCGTCGCGGCGGCCGGCCTCGTTGAGCGGCACGCGGGTCTTGAGGTAGTCCGAGCCGGGATAGAAAGTCTCGATCTTTCCGACCTTGCGGCCTTCATCCAGCGTCGGAGCGGTGTTCCAGACGCGGGCGTAGCGGTCATCGTCTTCGTCGTAAATATCGATGATATAGACGCCGTCCTTTGCCTTTTCCGGCGGGGTGTAGCTGTAGGCCCCGTCCGGGGCGGGAGCCAGGTTTTCATCGACATTGGCGGCATGTGCCGCGCTTGCGGCAAGGGCGAGCAGAAGAGCGAGAGCGGTTTTCATCGGGCATCCTCCCTCGGTTCGGGCAGATCGGGAAAGCGGATTTCGAAGCGTCGTGTCACCGGGTCGGAACCAGTATCCGCTTCAAGGATGCGTTCGGGCCGGCCGGCGGCGCGGATGTTCCCGTCGTCGAAGAGCGCCGAAGCGAGCGTGTCGTCGGGGGAAAGGGGCGTGCCATCCGGCGTGACCAGCGCCAGCGCGGTGCCCTCGGCATTGACCAGCCGGAAACGCGCGTTGAATGCGCCGATCGTCATGGTGTTGTCTGCGCCGAGGGTTTCAGGATCGATCAGCCATGGCCGCGCGGGATCGAGCGCCTCGCTTGCCTCGCGCCATGCGATGGTGGTCTCGCAATTGATGACGACGGTGATCGGTTCATGCCCGTAGAAATGGGTGCGGATGCCGTCATCGGTCTGAAGCTGCAGCGTCGTCGTGCCGGTCCGTTCGTCCGCCTGCGTTTCGAAGACCAGGTCGTGACCGGCAAGCGATACGGGCTCATCCAGCTCCGCCGCGCAGTGCTGTGCCTGCGTCGTCGCGAGCCTGAAACGCAGCGCGGCCAGATCAAGGCCTTCGGGCGTGAGTGCATCGAGCGCCGGCGGCGCGCCAACCGGATAAAGCGCCCGCGTCTCGGGTTCAGTATCGGGATCGAGGCGTTTGCCGCGCTCGGTGCGGAAGGTGACCGCGCGGGTCGCGGCCGGCGTTTCGGCATAGCGCTCGACGCGGATCTCGATCTTTTCCGGCACGGTTTCAGCCTTGAGCACAACCTTGAGGCCGCTGTAATCCGGCAGTGCCAGTCGTCTTGCCTGGCTTTCTTCTGGCGTCAGCCAGTCCGCGCCGCTGTCGACGGCGTAGATCCGTCCCTTGACGTCGCTGCCTTCCGGGAAGGAGAGACCAAAGAAATCCCAGGTTTTTCCCGACAACAGCAGCTCATAGCCCTCATCTGTCGGCCGGAATTTTGCCGAAGCGCCGTTGCGGCCTACGCTGGCCTTCCCGTCCGCATCCGGTCGCAGCGTCAGCGTGAAAGGTTCCGACGGATACCAGTCGACATCGGCGGTGAGCGCCGTTGCCCGTTCCAGATCGTCGCGGACATCGCCGATGCCGACCGGGCGCGCCCGCGAGACCGTCCGAAACCCGCCATCGCCCGGAACAGTCACGGGCGAGGTGGCAATGAACTGCGTCGGCAACGCGGTTTCGCCGTCGAAGAGATGAAAATCATGAAGTGCGAAACGACCGATATTGCTGCCCGCTGCGGGATCGTGCGCGAAACTCAGCGTGTAGGTCTTGCCATGCCTGTCGGCTTCTCCCGGCTTGCCGGGAAACACCATGTCCGGCTCGGGCGGCATGACGATGGTTGAAAACGGAAAGGTCGGCATGTCATGCCATTCAGGCTCGCCCCGGAATGCGTGGGTGTAGAGCGGGAAGGGGCTTTCCGTGTTCGCCATCGCGATGGTCTGGCGCGAGAAACGCTCATCCTCCGCGCCGGGATTGATGCGCGTATCATAAGTCATCACTGACCGCTCGACCCAGCCGCTGCCGCGCGCCAGCATCGAAACGCCGGACAGTCTCGTATCCGCCGACGCGCCCTCATAGCTGAGGAAAACCGCATCCGGCGTCACCGAGGTGACCGTGATGTCCACGTCAGCGACGCCCGGCAGCGTGGTGGTGGTCGTCCAGCCTTTCTCGGCTTCGATTTCGACCGGCAGGACCGGCTGGCCGAGCTGGTCGCGCATCTGGGCCAGCATGGCTTCCGGCATCTCGGCATCGCCGCGGGGGGCGAAATCCTTGAGCCCGTGACTTTCCGGATCGATCGTGGCGGAAAAGCCCTCGCGCATCAGGTCGGCAAGATCGTCGGGCGCGTCGCCGAAGGCGGTGCTCGTCACTCTCGATCCCTCGTCATAGGCAAACCACAAAGGGAAGACATCCATGCTGATCTCGCCATCGTCGTCGCGATCGGTGACCGCAAAGCGGGTTAGCGCCGAAACGAACTGGTTGTCGCGGAAACTCGAATCACTGAAGCCGGAAGCCATGGAAATTTCGAGGTGATAGGTCCGTTCGCTGCCGACAGCCGGGTCGAAAATGATGGTCTCGGCCTTTGCCACGCCGGGAATGGCGGCGACAAGCAGGGCGAACCAGAAACGTCGTTCGGTCATGCTTTCTCCTTCGATGGCGCAGTCATGAAGGGGCGGGCTGAGAGAGGCAAGTAACTGTAAGTTGAGATTTACTCCCTGCCGGGAAAGATCGTTGTAACAAACGGATTTGTTTATGCTTTTTCACCGGGCTATAAGGCCCCCTCAGCCGGATTCGCCATACGGAACAACAGGGTCCCCAGCAGTCTTGTTCATGAAATCACGCCCGATTTTTCAGACAGTTTTTTATGTGCGTCATTGCAAAACGAATAGCGGGGACCGCCGTTTGTCAGCGGCGAAGCGGTTTGTCACGACCTTCCTGCTTGTGCTGATCTGGTTCGCGCCGGCCTTGGCGCGCGAGCGGATCGAGCGTTTCGAAAGCGATATTGCGATTGGCCCGACCGGCCGCCTCGATATTACCGAGACCATCGCGATCAAGGCGGAGGGATACCGGATCGAACACGGCATCTTTCGCGATCTGCCGATCGCGGGACGGACGGCGGAGGGCGGGGTCGATCCCGGCGCGCTGCAGATCTTTTCCGCCACGCTCGACGGCAAGCCGGTGCCCATGCGCGTTGCCCGCCGCAGCGACTATATCCGCATCTTTCTGGGAGATGCCGGAACCGATCTCGAACCAGGCGTTCACACCTTCCGGCTTTCCTATCGCACCGGCCCGCAGATCGAAAGCCGCGAGGGTCAGGACGAATTCTACTGGAATGTAACCGGCTCCTACTGGGCCTTCCCGATCGACAATGCCTCAGCGACCATTCATCTGCCAGAGGGCGCAGCGGCCACACAGATCGCCGGCTATACCGGCCCGCTCGGCGCGACGCGCGCGGAAGTGTCACGCGGCCTCAGCCCGGACGGCGCCACGGTCGATGTCTCGACCTACCGTATTCTTGACCCGGAGGAGGGTCTGACGGTCGCTGTCGGCTTTCCGAAGGGCTTCGTCAGCGAGCCGTCGGCCGCCGAGCGGTTCCGGTGGTGGGTGCGTCGCAATCCGGGCGTGGCGATTTCCGGCGTCGGCCTTGGCGCCCTCGGCCTCATGTTCCTGTTCGTCTCCCGTAGAATCAGGCGCCCCGGAGAGGATCAGGCCTCACGATACCCGGTGGTCGAGCGGCGAAAGCCGCCGCGCGGCACCACGCCGGCACAGGTGCAGTATATTTCGATGCGGCGGATGCTCGGCCATTCCGCGCTCCTCGCCACGGTCATCAATCTCGGCCTGCGCGGGCTGATGACCATCGTGCCCGAGGGCAAGGCCTGGCGGATCGTGCTGGACCCGGGCGATACCGGCGCGCTGGCACCCGGGGAGGAAGCGCTGGTTTCGGGCGTGCGCGCTGAAGGCGGCAGCGTCCTGGTCGAGCGCAAGAACCGGCAGGTCCTGCGGCGGCTTTACGGCGATTTCGCCCGCGCGGTGCGCACCACCCATGGCCGGCGGTATTACGCGCCGAACGGCAGGTGGAAGCTGGCCGCCGCCTTCCTCTGCTCCGGCCTTGCCGCGGCCCTTGCACTGACCGGCATGGATGGCGAAGGGTGGATCCTCGCCTATGGTCCGCTGCTGCCGATCGTGATCGGCCTTGCCTTTGCGGGCTTCGATGCGCGCGCCTCGGCGGATACGTTCAGCAATGCGGCGGGAAACGGCATGGGCGGGGGACTTGTCGCGAGCGCGGGGCTGTGGCTGGTGACGGGTTTCTTCACCGGCGCCTTCGGCTGGGCGACGGCGCTTGGCCTCGTGGCAACGCCGGTGCTGTTCTGGTGGTTTGCCGCGCGGATCGGCCAGCCGACGGAGGAGGGGCGGGCGCGTGAGGCGGAAATCGCGGGGCTGCGCCTCTATCTCGAACGCGTCGGCGACATGCGCCACGCCAATCGCAGCGAAAGGGACGCGCTACCGGCCCTTCTGCCCTTCGCGGTGGCGCTCAACATGAAGTCAGAATGGAGCCGCGCCTTCGACAGTGTCATGGAAGCCGGCTCCGGCACCATCAACCCGATCCCCTTCGGCCTGCACCCGACCTTCTACGATACGGGCGCGAACGGCGCGACCATCTTCGGCGCCTGCCAGGCGCTCAGCACCAACCTCACGGCCTGCATCTCCCCCAACGGATCGGGCTCTGGCGGCGGTTTTTCGGGCGGCGGCTTCTCCGGCGGGGGAGGCGGTGGCGGCGGTGGCGGCGGCTGGTAAACCGACCGCCACCATCGCTATCTTTGCGAGTGGGGCCAAAGGCCTTGATGATCGGCTAGAAGCGGACCTCGAAATGGTCCCCCATATCGGGCTCCTCGTCCGTCACCTTGGCCTTTGCGATCTGGATGGCAAACCCGATCGAGCCCTTGGTGGCCCAGACCTCGGCGAAGTCTGCTTTAGTCAAACACCTCTGCGAGGTCGGCGTAGCCGATGCCTTCCTTGATGTCGCGCAGGCGCGCATAGGTCACCGAAACCGCAATTGAAATCAGGGCCGTGGCGACGCCGTTGATGAGGCCGAGCACGATCGCGACGATGAGCGTCGGGATCGGCAACAGGCCTGCCGCGAGCGCGACCAGGAAGGTGATGACGAAGATGATGATGTAGGCGACCACGATGAAGCCGATGATCGGCCAGCGGTATTCCTTCGTCAGCTGACGGCTGCGCGCAAGGGCGCCGAAACCCATGCCCTCGATCATCACGACGGGGACGCAGACGGCCCAGACGCCGGCGAGCCAAAGCCCCGGAACGAGAAACAGTATAAAGGCAATGGCAACGCCGAAGGACGCAACCAGCGTGACCAGGATGAGCGCCGGCAGCCGGTTGATCACGGCTTTCAGATAGGCACCGAGGCGGACCGGACGGCCCGATTTCGTGTCATAGGCGGCCAGAACCATCATGCCGGTCATGATCGAATAGAGCAGCATCGGCAGTATCGCCGAAACGAGTATGATCATGAAGACGGATGGCGTCGCCTGACCCGGTGCGAACGGGTCGGCTTCCAGCCCGGTGCCCAGACCCGTGGCATAGGAGGCGAGCTCGACGAGAATGCCGGGGACGGCGGACAGGATGACAAAGGTCATGAAACGCTGGCGCAGCACGGAGAATGTTTCTCCGATCCGCTCGTTCACGCCAAAGGCGGGCTTGGCGGCCGTAGGGTCGGTGGATGTCATGTTTGGCTTGCTCCTTCAGATTCGTCGAAACCTGTCGCTGACTAACCGATGTGTCGAAAAAGTCCATGGTTTCAATGGAAAATGCCGTCAGTCGGCGACCGAACCCTCGCTTCCATAGTGCTTGTCGGCGCGCGCGTCGCCGAACAGTTTCTTCTGTTCGAGATAGCCCCGCTGGGCGGTGTAGAACGCCTGCAGGAATGCTTCATCCTCATGCGGCGCGACGGCCTCTTCATAGCCGATCTTGCGGCGAATGCGCATGGCGGCGTCGGAAAGCCGCGGACGGCTGATTTCGTTTCGCTCGCCGCGCAGCAGTTTTTCCAGAACCTGCAGCTCATAGGCGCCGTAAAGGTCCATCTGCGCGGGCGTGAAGACGAAGCGCTCGGCCGATGGCGTTGCGGGGGCGCTGGCCAGATCGGGCAGAAGCGCCGCAGCGGGCCTTGCAATCACCGCCGTGCCGGCGATCAGGTCGCCGATGCGCTGGCTGTGCGCGGTAAATGCCGGAAAGGCGATCACGACAATCAGCCATACCAGTGCGATCAAGGGGATCAAAATATTGTCGGGCGTTGCGGAAAACAGGATGAGGATCGGCGTGAAGATCTCGATTTCCTTGAGCAGATTACGCACCACGATCTGATGCACCGACAATCCGCCACCCTTAACGGAGACCGCGCGGATGCCAAGCATCCGCTTGCCCGGCGTGCGGCCGTTGGCGAGCAGTTCGGCGAGGATATAATAGGGCGTCCCGATGAACAGGAAGATCAGCGATGCGATTGCCGTGGCGGTCGCAAAATCCACCGATCCGATCAGCCCCACCGCCACCAGCAACAGCAGGCTGGCGCCTACCGTGATGATGATGTCGATGATTTGCGCGCCGGCGCGGGCGAACAGGCTGGCGATCCTGAGATCGAACGGCACGCCCTCGGGCGGGATGATGGTCAGCAGCCGGCCGCCCGCTTTCGCCTTCCCGCCGCTGCGTCTGGCGTTGGCGGCTCCGGGCTCTATTGTGGCTGTTTCGGCGCTCATGATATCGCCTCCGTGGTAACAGGGTGGGTGTTGCCGGCCTGCCGCCCGGCGCCGAGCAGCCAGCAGAACCAGAGCGCGCCGATGCTCCAGCCGATCGCGATCCGCCACACCGGCGCGGTCACGAGTTGCCGGGCGAAGCCTTCCAGCAGCCCGGCGGCCACCAGCATCAGGGCCGCCAGCACGGCGAGCTTGACCGCATCATGCGCGGCATCGGAAAGCGCGGCCTTGCGCGTTTTATCGCCGGGAAACAGAACCGCGCGCCCCAGCCGGAAGCCGCCTGCCGTGGCGATGGCGATGGCCGAAAGCTCGGTCACGCCATGGATCGAGAGCCAGGCGAACAGATCCAGCCCCAGGCCCTTGTCGGCATAGATCGCGCCGAGCGCACCGATGACGCTGCCATTGTAGAGCATCAGCAGCCCGCTCGGCACGCAAGCCAGGATGCCAAGGACGAAGGAGAAAATGGCGACCCTTGTATTGTGCGAAAACAGATAGGTCGCGAAAGCTCCGAGCTGGTCGAGCGCGCCCGGTTCGCTGTCGTAGATCACCCGGCGCAGCGCATCGGCGCTGGCCTGCGGTCCGCGCCCGGCCGCCAGGCTTTCCGGCACGAAGGCATAGAACCATGTCGGGTCCGTGCGCGTCAGCGCGAATGCGGCCACCCCGCCCAGAACCATCAGGACAAAGGCGATGGCAAGCTCGATACCCGAGCGGCGAAAGGCCAGCGGCGCGCCCTGGCGAAAGAAGCGGGACACGATGCCGCGAATGCTGGCGCGCGGCGCGTAGACCACCAGATAGGCCCGTGCGCACAGGCTCTCCAGATAGGCGACAATCGCGCTGTCGAGCGATATCTCTCGCGCCACCGAAAGCGCGTTGACCGCCTGCCTGTACAGCGTCACCAGATCGCGGGCATCCGAGAAGGCGAGGCTTTTCACGCCGCGCCGTTCCGCCTGGTCGAGAATGGTCTGCAGCCTGAGCCAGTCGCTTTCGCGCTCGAGGCGAAAACGGCTTGAACGGATGATTTCGCCGGATGTTTTCATATCAGCTCCCGGGAGCGGATGGAGAGATAGGTCGAGATCAGTTCCGGCCTCAGCCCGCCCGGCGCGGTTTCGATGACGAACACGCCAAGCCGGGAAAGCCTGTTCAGCACGCGCCGGCGCTCGCGCTCGAGATCGGCGGCAGCCGCGACCTCCGAGACCATGGCGAGGTTATTCACCGATTTGTGGTGATAGGCCGCAAGCAGCGGATCGCGCAGGCTGACGAAAACGACCACGTGATGCCGGTTCAGCATCTGCACGTTTTCAATCAGCAGCTCCGCCGTCGTGGTATCGACGAAGTCGGAGAACACGACGACAAGGCTGCGCCGGGACAGGCGCTGGTGCAGATGGCTGAGCGCCAGCGTGTGGTTGGTCTCCACCAGTCGGTAGTCCAGCGCCGCCGTGTGCGATCGCAGCTGCGCGAAGGCGCGCCGGCCCTCCATTGGCGGCACGAACAGGCGCGGCCTTGCGTCAAAGGCGAACAGCCCGACCCTGTCGCCGCTCTGGATGCCGGCCCAGGCCAGCGCCAGCGAGGCGTTGATCATGTGGTCGATCTTGGCGAGCCCGTCGATCGGCTCGCGCATCAGATGTCCGTTATCGAGCGCCAGCACGATCGCGTGGTTGCGTTCGGCCTGCATCTGGCGCGCCACCAGCCCGCCATGGCGCGCGCTCCGCTTGTAATCGATCATGCGGGTGTCCATCCCGGCCACGAATTCACGAAGCTGATGAAACTCCGAGCCCTCGCCATGGACGCTGGCGGCCTTTGCGCCAAACTCTGTCGTGGCGAGCTGCGTGTCGATCGCGCCCGAGGTGATCGCGCGGATGCTCGGAACGACGGCGATCTCGCGGTCGAGCGGATGGTTGGCGATGAGATCGAGAAGGCCGAGACGGCTTCTGCGCAGCGTCGAGACGGACGCGATCTTCCACTTGCCCCGTTTCAGCGCGCGGGCCGGCAGGTCGGCGGCGGCGATATGCGCACTCGTGGGCATCAGCCTGAAGTCACCTGGTCCGTCCAGCCCCTCCGGCCAGCGCAGACGGCCGGCGGTTGGCGCGACCGCGTGCGTGCCCTCCTTGCCCTTCAGTCGCAGCGCAACAACCCCTTCCTCGCCCGCAAAGATTTCGGCGGGTGCGTCGATTTCCATGGCGAAATGACGCGCGCCGGGGCTGACTGCCCAGTCCGCGATCACCGCCGCGCCGAGTAGCAGCCATGCCCCGGCCACGATTTCGACCGGAACCGCGGGTGCTGCGAGAACCGCGACCGTCAAGACCGCCAGAGCACAGGCCAGAGGAAGGAGCAGGACGGAGGGACGCATCAGCGGGGCGCTTCGGTTCTGTCGAGAATGCCCTCCAGCACCGCCTGCGGCGTGCGGCCCTCGATCTCGGCCGCCGGCCCCAGAACGATGCGATGGCGCATCACCGGAACGAACAGGCCCTTGACGTCGTCGGGCAGCGCATAGTCGCGACCGTCGAGCGCCGCGCGGGCGCGGACCGCGCCGCAAAGGGCGTCCGCCGCGCGCGTCGACACGCCGTGCGCGATATCGCCATCCTCGCGCGTTGCCCGGGACAGCGCCAGAACGTAACGCAATATTGTCTCGTCCAGGCGGATGTCGTCGATCAGCGCCTGTCCGGCGCGGATTTCCTCGAGACCGGCGACAGGGGTTATCGCCGCCTGCCGCGCATGGGCGTCGAGCCCCTGATTGGCGTGGCGCTTGAGGATTTCGAACTCCGCCGCTTCCTCCGGATGATCGATGACCAGCTTGAACAGGAACCGGTCGAGCTGCGCCTCGGGCAGCGGATAGGTGCCCTGCTGCTCGATCGGGTTCTGGGTCGCGATCACGAAGAAGACGTCGCCGACGGAATGGTCCACACCGTCGATCGTCGCCTGGCGTTCGCTCATCACCTGCAGGAGGGCGGCCTGGGTTTTCGGCGGCGCGCGGTTGATCTCGTCGGTCAGCAGGATATCGGTGAAGATCGGCCCCTTGATGAGTTCGAAGCGGCGCGCATCGAAGTCGAAGATGTTCGAGCCGGTCACATCCCCCGGCATCAGGTCCGGCGTGAACTGGATGCGCTTGAAATCGAGGGTCAGCGATGCGGCAAGGCTGCGCGCCAGCAGGGTCTTGGCCGTTCCGGGCGGCCCTTCCAGCAGGCAGTGGCCGCGCGCGAACAGCGAGATCAGCAGGAGTTCGACAATCGCCTCCTGCCCCTGAACCGCCTTTTCAATCTCACCGGTCAGCCGGTCGCGAAGGTCGCGCAGCGTATCCAAATGCATCGAGGGTCTCCTGAAATGCTTCTTCAAAGGGAATGAGCGCCGCGAGGCGCTGATGGGTCTCGGGGTCGTCTCCGGCCAGTTTGCCATAGGCCTCCGCAAGACGCTTGCCGGTTTCGGGAACGCGGTGGCTGACGCGGCGGATGATCTCGGAGGCGACCGCGTCCGCGGCCATCGGCCGGCGCGCGGGGCCAAGCACGATGCCGTCCAGCGTCTCGATGCGGGCCCGGATATAGGCCGAAACGAGATCGCGCTCGCTGCCCGCAAGCCGCAACAGCCTTGCCGAAGCCGTAATGGTGCGCGCCTTGGAGGCCATGTCGAGGGCATTGACTTCGCCGACCGGCGCGCCGAAACGGCGGCTTCCGCGCCAGAGCGCGAGCCCGGAGGCGATGACAAGGCCGACCCAGAACAGCGAGAACGGGTATTCGAAAAACCGGCCGAGATCGGCGAGCGAACGCGTCCGCGGGTCCTGGCCGCTTGTGTCGGTGATATTGGCGTAGGTGGTCGTGTCGATATAGACTGGCCGGCCCGCAGCAAGCGGGGCGATCATCGCCATTGCGATATCCGCATTGTCGCCATTGGCAAGCCCGTGATTGTCCACCAGATCGGGGTCGGATAGCAGGTAGAAGCTGCTGCCCTCGCCCCAGAGATCATCGCAGCGGGCAAGCAGCGTGCCTCTGCCGGCAAGGGACAGGACCGGCAGGCAGGCATCGTCGACGATATCGCTGAGCACCCGCGGCGCATAAAGCGCCGCCTCGCCGTCAAGCGTTTCGTCCGTCAGCTCTTTCGTGACGGGCGCTTGCACGAAACCATCGCCGGCCGCCGCGACCGTGGGGCCGCGCCAGAGGCCGAAGATCGTCATCTGTCCCGGCGGAATAAGCACATCGGGATCGGCGGTGCCGCTGGTGATCATGTCGCTGCGCCATTTGGGCAGGATCACAAGCGTATCCGCGCTTTCGATCTTCGACCGGAATGCTTCGAGCGAGAGGTTGCGCAGCGTCGCGCGCGGGCTTCCTGCCTCAAGCTCCTCGGTTTCCCGGGGGCCGACCGTCAGATCGGTGTCATAAAGCGGCAGGATGCGCAGGATCGGGGTCTTTTGCCCGATGATCTCCTCGGGCGCCGTCTTTTCAACCGCGATGTCCTGGTCTTGCAGCCAGATCGCGAGCCCGTCCGTGCCGATGGCGCTGCGGTCGATGCGGCTCGAAGGGGAGGAAAAATACATCAGCGCAAGCCCGGCAATCACAACCAAGGCCAGGATGATGAGAGGGGCGGAATTGCCGGAAGCATTGTCCTGCGGTCGGTCGCTCATGTTTTGGCCCTCCTGAGGAACGGGGCCGCAAGGTCGAGACAATGCTGATACTGCGCGGGATCGATGGCGTGGCCGCCGAAAACGACGCGCTCGACTTCCAAAGCCAGCGTCTCCAGCGCGTCGCGCTGGGCAAACCCGCCGGGCAGGCGCTGCATGATTTCCCGCGTGGTCAGGCTGCGCTTGACCGGAATGCTGTTTTCCTCAGCCGCGAGAACGAGAAAACGCTGGAGCACGGCGCGCAGGCCTTCGCGATGATCCGGTTCGCCGCGCAGTTGCTCGATAAGGTCATGGTCGATCGCGGACGACGCAGGTTGCTCGCGGCGTGGGGCGGCGGAAAAAGCGCGTCCCCCATTGGCGCCGGCAAGTTCCGCAAACACATTGCGGGAGCGGAAGGCAAGAACCGCCAAGGCCAGCACCAGAAACGCGATCAGCGCCCAGCCGGCCGACTTGCCGATGTCGAAATCGCCATGCTCAGGCCTGTCGGGAAGCTCGGGAACCTCCTTCTCGCCGGAACTGTAGCTTATGCCGGTCTGCAGTCCCTTGCCCTCGACCGCCTCGAGATAGGCCTCGCCCGAGGGGCCCCGGGGCGGATCGAGCGGACGGTCGGTCGCCTCCGTGCAACCGACGGCGAGACTTGCGATCACAAGCAGAAAGACCGCATAACCAGCTGACACTATACGGCTTTCTGCCTTCATCGAATCCGCCTTGTAGAACCCTGCCTTGGCCATAGCATGTGTTTAAGTCGGCTTCAAACGCGCGGAAACGTCGGGACCTGCTGTCGATTTATCTTTGAAACGGTTCTTCCTCAAAGCCTGTGATGCAGGGATAGCATTCTCGCGCTCATCGGGTTTGGGCCGACACGGATTTACATTGCTCGCTTCAGCGTTTTGGGCTTCCGAAACCGGGCGGTATTTTCCGGCTTTAAGAGGCGGGGTCAGACGTGAAGTATTCGCAGGCTGGAAAAACTCCGGCCCTGTCGCAGGCGGTCGCGCGGCGGATCATGGTTGGGTCTGTCGCCGGGCAAGGCGGCGCCTGTATTGCAATAATAGCATTTGACTGGCGATGCCGGGTTGCTCTTTTGCGTCACCCGCCTTCGGCGGCAAGATTCTGCTCGAGCAGTGTTCGGTCCACTACAGAAAACACGAGGCGGGCTCGATCCGCTGTCATACGGTTGGGGTGGCTATGAGCAAAAACAATTATAGATTGAATACAAAGCGGCATGCCGGCATAATCGGCATGAGGTGCGTTATCAAGATCGTGCCGAAAGTCGGCGACAGGTACGTCGATGACCGGATCACGGTTCTTTGAGACATGGCGGGCTGGCGGGATTGACAGTCCGGTTTCGGAGCGATGACATGAAGGCTATGGTTCTTCGGGCGTTGCGAACGCCGCTGGCTCTGGAGGAAAGGCCCGACCCTGTTCCCGGCGCGGGAGAGGTAAAGGTCAGGGTCGAGGCCTGTGCCGTCTGCAGGACCGATCTGCATGTCGTTGACGGTGATCTGCCCGAAACGCGGCTGCCCGTCATTCCCGGCCATGAGATCGTCGGGATCGTCGAACAGCTCGGCGACGGCGTGGCCTCGCTCGCCGTCGGGCAGAGGGTCGGCATTCCCTGGCTCGGGCACACATGCGGCCATTGCGCCTATTGCCTGGAAGACAGCGAAAACCTCTGCGACGACCCGCAGTTTACCGGCTGCACGCGGGATGGCGGGTTTGCCACGCATGTGATCGCCAATGCGGATTTTGCCTTTCCCATGGATGGGTTCGATGATCCGGCGGCCGCCGCCCCGCTGATGTGCGCCGGCCTGATTGGATGGCGGTCGCTGAAGATGGCGAGCGAGGGAAAGCGCATCGGGCTTTATGGCTTCGGCGCGGCGGCGCATATCCTTGCGCAGGTGCTCGTCTGGCAGGGTCGTGAAGTCTACGCATTCACGCGCGCCGGCGATACCGCGAGCCAGGACCATGCCCGGCGCCTCGGCGCTACCTGGGCCGGTGCATCTGAAGACGCGCCACCGCAGGCGCTCGACGCGGCCATCATCTTCGCGCCGGTCGGCGAACTCGTGCCTCTGGCGCTCCGCGCCACCCGAAAGGGCGGCAGGGTTGTCTGCGGCGGCATTCACATGAGCGACATTCCGGCCTTTCCCTACCGCCTGCTCTGGGAGGAAAGGCATATTCTGTCGGTGGCCAATCTCACCCGCCGGGACGGCCATGAGTTTCTGAAGGTCGCGCAGGCCGCCCGTGTTTCGACCACGATCAAGCGCTATCCGCTCGAAGCGGCCAACCGCGCCCTCGATGATCTGCGGCATGGTCGTTTTCAGGGCGCCGCGGTTCTGGTTCCCTGATGAAACGGAGCCGGCGGTTGCCGCCTCGTTTATTGACAATGATCAACGCCTTTGCCGACGAACTGTGGTCGAATGAATCCATCCGACGCGCACAATGGAGGCCGACATGATTGCGGATTTGTTTGTTCACCTCGATGGGAGCGATGGCGACAAGGACCGCCTTGAAGCCGGGCGACAGATCGCGGTGATGTTCGATGCCCATCTTTCCGGCGTCTTCGTCAATCGCCTGCCCGACATGCCGGCGGCGGAGATTTACAGCTATTCGGCGTCCGCTCTCGATGACATGCAAAGACAGGCACGGGAGAAGGGCGACAGGATTGCCGCAAAGCTCGAAGATCTGCTTGCCGGCCTTGATGTCCGGAACGAACTGCGCCGTTTCGATGTGCTGTCGTCCAGGTGGCAGCAGACCATCCTGGCAGAGGCAAGGCTATACGACCTGTTCGTCACGACGATGCCGCAGGAGGGCGACCATGAAGCCGCGGCGCTGGTGGAATCCATACTGTTCGGGGCCGGGCATTCGGTCTTGCTTGTGCCGCCGAAATGCGTTTCTGCCCTTGATTTCTCAACCATCGTGCTCGGCTGGCGCAACACGCGGGAGGCCGCACGGGCTGTCGATGAGGCCCTGCCATTCCTCAAACGGGCCGAACGCGTGTCGGTCTGCATGATCGGCGACAACGAACTGGGCCGGATCGAGCGGGTCACCCAGGGCAATGACATCGCCCGCCATCTCGCCCGCCACGGGGTTCCGGTCGAGCTCAACCCCCTGCCGGAGGGCAAGGGCGTGGGCGCCACCCTGCTCGACGAGGCCGAACTGCTCAACGCCGGCCTGATTGTCATGGGTGGCTACGGCCATACGCGTCTGCGCGAATGGGTACTTGGCGGCGCGACGCGGGAGGTCCTGAAGAGATCGGAAGTTCCCGTTCTGATGGGGCACTAGAACGCGGCCGGCCGGCGGGTCGCATTCGAGGATCGCACGAAATGCCGGGGAGTGCCTGCCTGCAGACTGTCACACGAGCGCACCGCCTAACCTTGATGCAGGTGCTCGGCGCGAGACGGTTGACCTTGTGCGATACGCTTTTCAGAGCAAGCCTCTGCCGGATAAAGATGGCCCCATGGAAACCACCCGAACCGATCGCCTCAAGACTGTAGTTCTTCTGCTGGCCGCTGCCGGGTTGGCGTTGGGCCTTGTGTTCCACTTCACGGCGCGGGCCGGTATCGCGGACCTCGTCTGGACGGCCGGTGTCGTTCCCGCGCTTGTTGTGCTTGTGGTCGAGATCCTGCGCGGCCTGCGCGCTGGCGAGGCGGGCCTCGACATCGTCGCCGCGCTCTCCATGTCGGCGGCGCTCGTCTTTGGCGAGACGCTCGCGGCAGCAGTCATCGCAGTGATGTATTCCGGCGGCACATTCCTCGAAGCCTTCGCCGAGGGTCGCGCCCGGCGCGAGATGTATGATCTCCTGTCCCGCGTGCCGCGGACAGCGACCCGGCATCGCGATGGCGGGATCGAAGAGGTGCCGCTCGACGAAATCGTGCCTGGCGACCGCCTGCTGATCCGGCAGGGCGATGTGGTGCCGGCGGACGGCACGGTGGCCTCCGAAACGGCCTTCCTGGATACCTCGGCGCTGACCGGCGAGTCCCTCCCGGTACGCCTGGCGCACGGGGACGACGCCATGAGCGGGTCGACCAACGCGGGCGAAGCCTTCGACCTGACGGCCGCGCACGAGGCGAAGGACAGCACCTATGCCGGGATCGTCCGGCTGGTCGAAGAGGCGCAGGCGTCGAGGGCGCCGATGTCACGGCTGGCGGATCGCTGGTCGCTGGGCTTTCTCGCGGTTACCGTCGGGATAGCCTTTGCCGCCTGGTGGGTTTCGGGCGATCCGGTCCGGGCGGTTGCCGTGCTGGTCGTCGCCACGCCCTGTCCGCTGATCCTCGCCGTGCCTGTGGCGCTCGTCGCGGGCCTTTCGCGCGCGGCGTCTTTCGGCGTGCTCATCAAGGGCGCGGGGACGCTCGAGACGATGGCGCGCATCCGCACGCTGATCCTCGACAAGACCGGCACGCTGACGGAGGGCCGACCGCAGATCGTCTCGATCGACAGCCATGAGGGCATGGCGGAAAACGATATCCTGCGGCTCGCGGCATCGCTTGACCAGGCATCGAAGCACCCGGTGGCGCAGGCCGTCGTTGCCGCAGCGAAAGAGCGGGGCTTCTCTCTGCCCGTTCCCTCGGACGTGGCGGAGATCGCGGGCGAAGGCGTCGTGGGGCATGTCGAGGGCCGCAACGTCATTGTGGGTGGAGACGCCTTTGTCGCCTCTCGCGTCGGACGGCGACCCGGCGATCATTCCGCCATCGCCGCCGGGTCGGTCCTCGTGGCTGTCGCTGTAGACGGGCGCATGGCCGGTCACCTCGTCATGTCCGATCCCTTGCGCGAAGGCGCCGGCGCGATGCTGGACGGTCTGCGCCGCGAGGGAGTAGCGCGTATTCTTCTTGCCACCGGCGACCGCACGGAAGTGGCCGAACGGGTGACCGAGGGGGTGGGCATTGATGGGCTGCGCGCCGGCCTCACGCCGGACCAGAAGGTGCTTCTCGTGCTGACCGAGTGCAAGCGCGGGCCGGTGATGATGGTGGGAGACGGCGTCAACGATGCCCCGGCGCTTGCCGCCGCCGACGTGGGCGTTGCGATGGGGGCTCGGGGTGCGGCAGCTGCTGCCGAGGCGGCGGACGTGGTGCTGTTGGTGGACCACCTCGACCGGCTCGGCTCGGGTATCCAGATTGCGCGCGGTGCGCGCCGCATCGCCGTCCAAAGCGTGGTTGCAGGGATCAGCCTTTCAGTGCTCGGGATGATCGCCGCTGCCTTCGGCTATCTCACCCCGGTGCAGGGCGCGCTTTTGCAGGAGGCGATCGACGTCGCCGTGATCCTGAATGCACTCCGCGCTCTAAGTATCGCCCCGCGCGCGCCCGCTTCCCTCCGGCAGGAAGGCGCGCCCGGTCATTTCGATAGCGCGCAAGAAGCCAGGGCATGAACCGGCTCTTTCATTTTGAGATCGACATAATGAATCGCATCGAATGGGACGGAGATACCGGTCGCCGGTATCGGTTTACACGACCAACCAAGACCCGCATGGTGAAAGTGCTACATGACCTCACGGCCGCAACCGGAACGCGGCGGCGCTAGCGGAGGCCTGGGTCGATGGCCATGTCCATGCCTTTGCGTTTTTCGGGGCCGTGCCGGCGATCTTCACTTTCTCTCTGCAGATGGTCCGGGAGAAGAACTTCATCCTCTGCCTTGCGAACGACTTGCCCTTCGGCTTCTGCTGTCGAATGTCAGACTCAGGCCATTGCCAGATAGAAAGGCTTCATTCTTCTTCAAATGGTCGGCGCTGGTCGAACGGGGGCGAAGGTAGGGCATCACTCACGCCAGAAAGTCGAGCACCATCCGGTTGAACTTGTCGGCGTGTTCCCACTGAACCCAGTGGCCGCATCGATTGAAAACGTGCAGCTCCGACTTCTCTATGCCCGCCACCAGCCTGAGGCCGGTGTCCATCGGCACGAAGCGGTCGTTGCGACCCCAGACGATCAGCGTTTCGGCGGTGATTTCGTGCAGCCGGTGATCGACATTGGGGAACTGGCGCGGATTGATCGCCAGGCTCTTGACGAAATTTTCCAGGTGGTCGCGGCGCGCCAGAATGTTCTTCAGCCGGGTCTCGAACAGCTCTTCGGTGAGGTCGCTCGGATCGAAGACGAAAACATCCATCATCTTCTTCAGGTTCTCGATGGTGGGATTGCGATAAAGCGCGCCGATTAGCTTGATGCCTTCGGCGGGCTGCGGCGTGAACAGGCTGGTGCCGCCGGTGCCGCCCCCCATCAGGATCAACTTGCTGACCTTTTCGGGATGCGCGAGCGCGAAGGCAACCGCGCTGTGGCCGCCCATCGAGTTTCCGATGATGTGTATCTTCTTGAGCGCCAGTTTTTCGACAAGGCCGTTCAGCATCCGCGCGTTCAGATCGGAGCGGGAGCCTTCGGAGATGACCGTGTCGCTTTCGCCCCAGCCGGGGCAATCCATCAGCACGACGCGATAGCCGGCGTCGGTCAGGGGTTGAATATTGCGATTGAAATTCGCCCAGCCCGTGGCGCCTGGACCGGAACCGTGGAGCATGATCACCGTCTCGCCGCCGAGGCCGGGATCGCAATCATTGTAGTGAATTTTCAACGTGCTGTCGCCGTGGGCGATCTCGGCGAAACGGCTGGTCGCTTCCGCCGTGAATAGCTGGGCCATGAAGTCTCCTCCGGTGATGGCGCTTTCTTCGAGGCGAACCTAACGATCTCGCCCCGGCGTGCGCAAACGGCCAGCCCATGCTGTGCACATTGTGCACGAGGCCGATTTGGCGATTGTCCGGTTCGTTTTGCCTCTGTTAGCCAGTGAAAAGCAGACGACGCGGACCCAATGCTGTGAGGAGCGGCGTTCGCGCACCGTTTTCATGATCGAAGGCCAGCGCCGCGCATGTCGCGGCCGGGACGCAATGTCCAGGAAGCCCGCAGGCGGTTTCCCGGCCGGAACAGTGTTGCCATTTTCAGGGAGGCTTTCCATGGCATTTTCAGATCAATTCGACCCCGGCCCGCAGATTGCCCAGTGCGGCACCGTCAACCTAGGCACGAAAGACATCGAAAAGTCGCTATTCTTCTTCCGCGACACGCTGGGCATGGAAGAGGTCGAGCGCAAGGGCAACGTGTCCTATCTGCGCTGCTATCAGGAACTGGGACATCATTCCCTGGTTCTGACCGAACAGGAAGAGGCCGTCGTCAATGCGTTCTCATTCCGCGTCAAGCGCCCGCAGGATGTCGCGCTGTTCCATGAGGAGCTGACCCGGCAGGGCATCGAGGTTCTCCAGGTTCCGGCCGGCGCCGAAGCCGGACGCGGCGAAGCGATCCGTTTCCTTCTGCCCGGCGGCGGTCATCCGTTCGAACTTTATTACGACATGGAAAAGCCGCTGGCGCCGGAAAGCATGCGCTCGCGCCTGCCGTCCAACAGTTCGAAACGTCGCGGCCTCGGCGTGCGCCGGATCGATCATTTCAACATCCAGACCTCGCCGGACACCATCAATCAGGCCGAAAGCTGGGTGCGCGATACGCTCGGTTTCAAACGCCGCGAGTTTGCCCATCTGCCGAACCGGCCGGGAACCGTGCTGGCTTCCTGGATGTCGGTGACGCCGCAGGTGCATGATCTGGCTATTGTCGCCAACGGCCTCAACAAGACCGCTCAGCTTCATCACATCGCCTTCAACCTGCAGGATTTTTCCGACGTCCTGACGGCGGCAGATACGTTGCGCGATCTCGACGTTTCCTACGGCGTCGGACCGGGCAAGCACGGCATCGGCCAGGCGATGTATCTCTATATCCATGATCCGGGGTCCGACCACCGCGTCGAGCTCTACGCCGGCGGCTACCTGATTTTCGATCCCGACTGGAAGGCGATCGAATGGGAACAGGAAGCCTTTCCCGATGGCATGACTTGGTATGGCGATCCCATCGACACATCGACGGGCAGCCGCGGGCGCCACACCACCGGCTGCGCCGGGCTCTATCGCAACGAACCTGTCCCCGCCCCGGCCAAGTAGTCTTCGACCTTGCGCGCCGCTTCCCGAAGCGGCGCGAGATATTTCTCGGATGCCTGCGACAGGCTCATGGCCGAACGCAGCATCACGACATTGATGCAGCCGGCCACCTTGTCGCCATGCATGACCGGCACCGCGAGCGCCATGATCTTCTGCTCGCGGGTCCAGTCGCCATTGGCAAATGCGTAACCGTTTTTCCGGTAGTCATCGAGCTGCGCCTCGAAGGCGCTCCGCGCCGATGGCTCCGCCAGAAGCGAACCCGGCTGCCGCGCAAGGCCAGCAAGCAGTTTTTCGCGTTCCTCATCCGGACAGAAGGCGAGATAGGCGCGTCCGAGCGCCGTTGTGGTCAATGGCAGGCGACGGCGCACCGTGACCTTGTGAAACGACAGCGGGCTGAAACGGTGCGTGGTCTCGCGCACCTGCATGGAAAGCCCGTCAAGCGTTGCCAGGTCCGAGGGCCAGACCACCTTTACCAGCAGTTCGCCGAGCACGGCGGAGGCTGCTTCCGAAATCCACTCGTCTTCATTGTAGCCGTCGCTCAGGCCGTAGACCCCGGCCGTCAGCCTGTAGCTGTCGTCAGACGTCGACCGGCGCACCAGCCCCTCGTTCTGAAGCGTTTCCAGAAGCCGGCGCACCGTCGTGCGATGCAGCCCTGTCGCCGCGCTCAACTCCCGCACCGTGGCCCACCCGCCCTCGGCCTGGTTAAGCGACCGCAACAAAGCGAGGCCGCGCGACAGACCCTGCACGGTCTTGTAGGGCGTAGGGCTTGCCTCTTCCATTTGGTCCTCCGGAAACGTGCACTATGTGCACATATCTCTCATGATCATTGTTCACTTGGCAAGCCTGCTGGTAGCTCATCTGCATTGCCGGGGCGCGGAGGAGAACGTCTCCCGGACGATGAGACCGAGGAGCCAGATCATGACAATTCCCGCCAGTTCACATCACGATGCCGGTGCGGCGGCTGCGACTGCGCGCGCGACCCCGATGAAGACGCGGGTGCTGATTGCCGGCGCGGGCCCCGTCGGCCTGACGCTTGCCAACTATCTTGGCGGCTACGGCGTCGAGACGATCGTGATCGAGGCGCTGCCGGAGCTGATCGATTATCCGCGCGCCATCGGCATCGACGATGAGGCGATGCGCACGATGCAGGGCATCGGGCTCGCCGACAAGATCGAGCCGCATACCACGCCGCTGCACTGGATGCGGTTTTTGACCGCGAAAGGTCGCTGCTGGGCTTCTCTCGAGCCGAAAACCGACGAGTTCGGCTGGTCGCGCCGCAATGCCTTCATCCAGCCGCAGGCCGACCGGATTCTTTATGAAGGGCTTTCCCGCTACAGCCACGTGAAGGTCCTGTTCTCGACCGAATTCAAAAGCCTGAAGCAGGACGCCGATGGCGTGGTCGCGACGGTGGAAGGCCCGGATGGGCCCTTCACCATCGAAGCGGACTACCTGGTCGGCGCCGATGGCGGCCGGAGTCCGGTGCGCAGCGCCCTGGGACTTGCCTTCGAGGGCAAGACCGCCGCCAACAAGTGGATGGTCGTCGATGTCGAGAACGATCCCGTCGGTACACCCAATCTCTACCTGGTCTGCGATCCGAAGCGGCCTTACGTTTCCGCCGCCCTGCCGCACGGCGTGCGCCGGTTCGAATTCATGGTGATGAAGGACGAGGACGACGCGCATTTCGAGCGCCCAGACGTCATGCGCAGCCTGCTGGCCAAGGTGCTGGAAAAGCCGGAAGAAGCGAAGCTGATCCGCCGCCGGATCTACAATCACAATGCGCGGCTTGCCAATCGCTTCCGCGTCGGGCGGGTCGTGCTTGCCGGAGATGCCGCCCACATCATGCCGGTCTGGCAGGGGCAGGGGTACAACAGCGGCATTCGCGACGCCGCCAATCTCGGCTGGAAGCTGGCAATGGTGGTGAACGGCCGCCTGGGCCCGGATCTTCTCGATACCTATGAGAGCGAGCGGCGCAGCCATGCCAAGGCGATGATCGACCTTTCGGTCATGGTCGGCAAGGTGTTCAATCCGCCCTATGCGTTTCTCGGCACGGTGCGCGATGGCGTCACCTGGTTTTTAAACCTGTTCCCCGCCGTCAAACGCTACTTCGTCGAGATGCGCTTCAAGCCGATGCCGCGCTTTACCGAAGGCGCGCTGGTGCCGAGCCGGGTCAAAAGCAAGGAAAGCCCGGTCGGTCGCCTGTTCATCCAGCCGCAGGTGCGCACGGTCACGGGCGAGGTCAGGCGCATGGACGATCTGATCGGTCCCAATTTCGCAATCCTCTCCTGGGGCAACAATCCGCTGCAATATATGGATGCCGACCAGATCGCGATGTGGCAGGCCCTCGGCGCGGTGTTCATCTGTGTGAAGCCGGACGTGCAGCTCGGCGTCCGGCCCGATGAGGCGCTCGGTTTCGGAACCGACGCGATGAACGGCGTTATCGAGATCGGCGATCAGCAGGGGCGGCTGAAGGAATGGTTCGGCAACTGGCCGGAATCCGTGGTCTTCCTGCGGCCCGACCGCGTGGTGGCGGCAACGGCCACGCCGCTGACGGTGACGGAGGTCTCGCGCTCGCTGGCGCGCGCCATGTCCTATCCCGGCAAGCCGCAGCCGATGGCGCTGGCGAAGGAGGCGTGATCATGGTCGATGCCGCACTGGTCCGGCAACTCGCGGGCGCGCTTCTTGCCGCCGAGGAAACGGCAAAGGCAATCGCCCCGATCCGTGACGCCATGCCCGATGATGGCGGCGAGACCGCCTATGCGGTCCAGCGCGCCAATGTCGAACATTGGGTGGCGTCTGGTCGCAGGATCGTCGGCCGCAAGATCGGGTTGACGGCCAAGGCCGTGCAGGCGCAGCTTGGCGTCGATCAACCGGATTTCGGCACGCTTTTCGCCGACATGATCTATGGCGATGACGAGGAAATGCCGTTTACGCGGGTAATGCAGCCGAAGGCGGAGGCGGAAATCGCGCTGGTGCTGAAGGCTGACCTCCCGGCGACCGATACGACGCTGGTCGAATTGATCCGCGCCATCGATTTCGCCCTTCCCGCGATCGAGGTCGTCGGCAGCCGGATCGCGGACTGGAATATCCGCTTTAACGACACGGTTGCCGACAATGCATCGTCCGGGCTCGTGGTTCTGGGCGGCGTTCCGGTGCCGCTTGCCGGCCTCGATCTCAAGACGCTGTCAATGGCCATGACCCGCAACGGCGAAACGGTTTCGACCGGTTCCGGGGCGGCCTGCCTCGGCCATCCGCTCAACGCGGCGCTGTGGCTGGCGCGCAAGATGGCCGCCTTCGGCACACCGCTTCTGGCGGGCGATCTCATCATGACCGGCGCGCTCGGGCCCATGGTTCCGGTTTCGCCCGGAGACCAGTTTGAGGCCGACATTGAAGGCCTTGGATCGGTTCGCGCCGCTTTCGGCAACAATCGGGACTGAACAGCAAGCCGGCCCGGGTTTCACGGAGGAGACGCGGCTGCCGCATCATATTTTTGAGGAGGAAGACCGAAATGATCAAACGCAGACATTTTCTCGGGGCGGCGCTGGCCGCGACCGCATTGACCGCGGGGCTTCCCGCCTTCGCCGCGGATGATACCGTCAAGGTTGGCGTGGTTCTGTCGCTGTCCGGGCCGTTCAGCATTTACGGCACCCAGATGCAGAACGGCATCGACCTGTTCATGAAGCAGCATGGCGACGAGGTTGCGGGCAAGAAGATCGAACTGATCGTCAAGGATGACGGCGGCATCGCTCCCGACCGCGCCCGCCGGGCCGTTCAGGATCTTCTCGTGCGCGATCATGTCGATGTTCTCGCAGGCTTCACCTTTACGGCGTCAGCCATGGCTTCCGCGCCGCTGGCCGAGAAAACCAAAACGGCGATGATCGTCATGAACGCATCGTCGTCGCATATCACCGATGCCAATCCCTATATGATCCGCGTCGGCCAGACCCTGCCGCAGATCACCGAGCCGGCCGGCCGCTTTGCCGCCGAACAGGGCTATGAAAACGTCTATACGCTGGTGGCCGACATCACCGCCGGTCACGATGCGGAAACCGCCTTCATTCGCGGGCTGACGACCAATGGCGGCACTGTTGCGGGAAGCCTGCGGGTTCCGGCGCAGAACCCGGATTTCGCGCCATTCATCCAGCGGATCAAGGATGCCAAGCCGGATGCGGTGTTCGTCTGGCTGCCGCCGGGCGAGGCGACCATCAACTTTATCAAGGAATTTGACCAGCGCGGCCTCAAGGAGGCGGGCATCACCATGCTCGGCACGGGCGACCTCACCGACGAGCTGACCATCCGCCAGACCGGCGAGGCCGGCCTTGGCGTGGTGACCACCGGCCATTATGCGATGGCGCATGATTCCGACCTCAATCGGGAATTCGTGGAGGCCTATCTTGCCGACAACCCCGATGACCCCTGGCCGAACTTCCTCTCGGTTTCCGCCTATGACGGCATGGCCGCGCTTTACTACGCGCTGGAAAAGACCGGCGGCGATGCCTCGGGCCCGGCCATTGCCGAGGCGCTGAAGGGCACGACGATAGAAAGCCCGCGTGGACCGATCACCATCGATCCGGAAAACCGCGACATTGTTCAGACCATCTATGTCCGCAAGGTCGAGGCGGTCGACGGCAATCTCGCCAATGTCGAGTTCTTCGAGTTTCCCGAGAGCCGGGACATGACGCCCTGAAGCCTGGGGCGGGGCGGCTTTGCCGCCCGCCTTCCTTTTTCGGAGCTTTGAATGGCAGGTAATATTGTCGGCATTCTCTTCGACGGACTGGCCTATGGCAGCTTGCTGTTTCTGGTCGGCGTCGGGCTTTCCATCACCATGGGACTGATGAATTTCATCAATCTGGCCCATGGATCGTTCGCCATGATCGGCGGTTATGCGAGCGTCTATCTGGCCAACAGGGCGGGCATTCCGTTTCTGGCCACCCTGCCGCTCGCCTTTCTGGCCGCCGGGTTCTGCGGCATCGTTGCCGAGCGGCTTCTGTTTCAACGGCTCTACAAGGCCCCGCATCTCGACCAGATGCTGTTTACCGTCGGCTTCGTGTTCTCCTCGATTGCGGCCGCGCACTATTTCTTCGGCGCCTCGCAGCAATTGGTCGCAATCCCGGATATGCTGCAAGGGCAGGTCCGGTTCATGGGCGTTGATTTCGGCAAATACCGGCTGCTTCTGATCGCCTTTGTCGCGGCCGTCACGCTGGCGCTGCACCTGATGCTGTCGAAGACCCGCTTCGGCGCGGAAATCCGCGCCGCCGTCGATAATCAGGATGCGGCGGCGGGCCTCGGCATCAATGTCAATCTGGTGTTTGCGCTTTGCTTCGCGCTGGGCACCGGTCTTGCCGGTCTTGGCGGCGCGCTGGGCGTGGAGGTGCTGGGCCTCGACCCGACCTTCCCGCTGAAATACATGGTCTA
This sequence comes from Martelella sp. FLE1502, assembly GCF_053484255.1. Lineage (NCBI taxonomy): Bacteria > Pseudomonadati > Pseudomonadota > Alphaproteobacteria > Hyphomicrobiales > Aurantimonadaceae > Martelella > Martelella sp. FLE1502. The sequence goes on along the minus strand of NZ_JBAKFQ010000010.1, from coordinate 69,079 downwards.
TTTCCTGCTGGTCGTGGTTGTCGGTGGCGCCGGTTCGATCAAGGGCCCGTTGATCGCGGCTCTGCTCCTTGGCGTTTTCGATGTTGCTGGCAAATATTTTGTGCCGGAAATCGGCGCTTTCATCATCTATGTCATGATGATCGTGCTGCTGATCGCGTTTCCCAACGGACTTGGGGGTAAACGCGCATGACGATCCGTTTTCAGGCCGTTCAGAGGCTGGCGTCGCCGCGGCCGCGCCTTGCCGAAATTGTCTTCTGGCTGCTGCCGGCCGCCCTCTATTTACTGTTCCCCTACGACCGGGCGCTCGCCCTGTCGCTGATGACCTATGCCATCGCGGTTCTGGGCCTCGATCTGGTGCTCGGCTATGCCGGGATCGTGTCGCTCGGCCATGCGGCCTTTTTCGGCATCGGCGCCTATACGGCGGGGCTTCTGTCCGTCCATGGCTGGCGCGAGCCTCTGAGCGGGCTTCTGATCGCAGGCGCGCTGACGCTCGCGATCGGTTACCTGACGAGCTTTCTCGTCGTGCGCGGCAAGGATCTGACACGGTTGATGGTGACGCTCGGCATCTGTCTCGTCGCCTATGAAATCGCCAATCGCATGAGCGGCGTGACCGGCGGCGTGGATGGGCTTTCCGGCATCGAGATGGCGCCGCTTCTCGGCCTCTTCGAGTTCGATTTCTTCGGCAACACCGCCTACTGGTATGCTTATGCGGTCCTCGTGATCGTTTTTGTCGCGCTGAAGTTTTTTGCCTCTTCGCCGCTCGGCCTGTCCCTGCGCGCCATCCGCGAGGGCGTCAACCGGATGCCCGCCCTTGGCGCGTCGGTCAACAACCGGCTGCAGGTCGCCTTCACCCTTTCGGCCGGGATCGCCGGCATTGCCGGCGGCCTCATGGCCCAGACGACGCAGTTCGTCGGCGTCGATTCCCTTTCCGTTACCCGTTCGGCCGAATTTCTGGTGATGCTGGTTCTTGGCGGCACGGGCAGGCTTTATGGCGCGGTGATCGGCACGGCCGTGTTCGTGGTCGCCCATGATTTTCTCAATGATGTCGATCCCGTCTACTGGGAGTTCTGGATGGGCGTTCTGCTGATGGCGGTGGTGTTTTTCCTGCGCGGCGGGCTGACCGGCGGCGCCAGCGATCTGGCGCGCTTCATCGCATCGAAAGGCCTTCCGGGGCTGCGCAAGAGGGAGCCGGCGGAATGAAACACGATACCAGTTTCCTTTCCAAAAGCGCGGGCTTTGCGCTGGCAACCGAGGGGCTGTCGAAAAGCTGGGGCGGGTTTCAGGCCAACAGCGATATAAACTTCGCCCTGCCCACCGGCGCGCGCCATGCGCTGATCGGGCCCAACGGCGCGGGAAAGACCACCTTCATCAACATGCTGACCGGCGTGTTGCCGCCGACCGCCGGCAAGGTGTTCATCGGCGGCGAGGATGTGACGCAGACCTCGCAGGAGGAGCGCGTGCGCAAGGGCATGGCCCGCACATTCCAGATCAACACGCTGTTTCCCAAGCTCACGGTTCTCGAAAGCGTGCTGCTGGCGATACTGGAGCGCAAGGGGCTTACACGCCACTGGTTCCGGCCGCTGCAAAGCCACACGGTCGAGATCGAGGAAGCGCTCGACCTGATCCAGGATCTCGGGCTTGAAAACCAGGCCGGCAGCACGGTCGAGACGCTTGCCTATGGCAAGCAGCGCCTTGTCGAGATTGCGCTGGCGCTGGCGTCCAGACCTCACATTCTGCTGCTCGACGAGCCGGCGGCCGGCATTCCGGCGGGTGAAAGCACCGAGGTTTTCAACGTCATTGCCAGACTGCCCGCCGATGTCAGCATTCTGTTCATCGAGCACGACATGGAACTGGTGCGCCGCTTTGCCGAGCGCATCACCGTTCTGGTTTCGGGCAGGGTGCTGACCGAGGGAACGCCGGACGAGATCATGAGCGATCGGCGCGTGCGCGAAGTCTATCTCGGGGAGGGCGGCCATGACTGATCTTCTGACCCTTGAGGGCGTTTGCGCCGGTTATGGCGAGGCCAGCGTGCTCGACAATATCTCGTTTTCCATGGCTGGTGGCGACAGTATCGCGCTTTTAGGGCGCAACGGCGTCGGCAAGTCGACGCTGATGCGCACGCTGATGGGGCTGACGCGCCATCAAGCGGGTGTGATCCGTTTCAACGGCGCCGATATCACGTCGCTTGCCACCCACAAACGCGCCCATGCCGGTCTCGGCTGGGTGCCGCAGGAGCGGGCGATGTTTCCCTCGCTCACCGTCGAGGAACATCTGACGACGGTGGCGCGGCCGGGGGATTGGGATCTCGCCGCGGTCTACGAGGTCTTTCCGCGCCTCAAGGAGCGCCGAGCCAATATGGGCAATCAGCTTTCCGGCGGCGAACAGCAGATGCTGGCGATTGCCCGCGCGCTGATGACCAATCCGCGCCTGCTGCTGCTCGACGAGCCGATGGAAGGCCTTGCGCCGATCATCATTCAGGAACTGACCGATGTCGTGCGGGGGTTGATCCGCGAGCGGGGGCTTTCGGTGATCGTGGTCGAGCAGCATGCGCGTCTGGCGCTGTCGATGACGGCGCGGGCCATCGTGCTCGATCGCGGGCGGATCGTCCATCAGTCGACAAGCGCGGAACTCCTCGATGATGACGAAAAGCTGAGCCGCCTGGTGGCGGTCGCCGCCTGACCAGGTGGACGAAGGATTGACGGAAAGGACATGTCATGACGGAAAAGATCAAATGCGCGATCATCGGCTCCGGGAATATCGGCTCGGACCTGATGATCAAGGTGATGCGAACCTCGGACGTGATTGAAATGGGCGCCATGGTCGGCATCGACCCGCAGTCCGACGGCCTGGCGCGGGCAAAGCGGCTCGGCGTGGCGACCACCCATGAAGGCATTGAAGGTCTTCTGAAAATGCCGGAATACAGGGATATCCAGGTCGTTTTCGACGCGACCTCGGCGCGCGCCCATGTCTCCAACAACGCCCTCCTGCAAAAGGACGGCAAGAAGGTCATCGATCTGACGCCGGCGGCGATCGGCCCGTTCACCATTCCGGCGATCAATGGCGACGCCAATATCGACGAGCCCAATGTCAACATGGTCACCTGCGGCGGCCAGGCGACGCTCCCGATGGTCCACGCCGTGGCGCGGGTCTCCCGCCGCACCGTCTATGGCGAAATCGTTGCCTCGATCGCCTCGAAATCCGCCGGTCCCGGAACCCGCGCCAATATCGACGAGTTCACAGAAACCACGTCGAAGGCGATCGAGCTTCTGGGCGGGGCCGAACGCGGCAAGGCGATCATCATTCTCAATCCCGCCGAACCGCCGCTGATCATGCGCGATACCGTTTTCGTGCTGTCGCAGGGGGCCTCGCGGGACGATATCGAGCGTTCCGTTGCCGAGATGGCCGAGACGGTGCGTGAGTATGTGCCGGGATACCGGCTGAAGCAACGCGTCCAGTTCGAGGAAATCGGCGACAACCAGCCGGTGCGGATACCGGGTATCGGTCTCGCGACGGGACTGAAGACCACGATCTTTCTGGAGGTGGAAGGGGCGGCCCATTATCTGCCCGCCTACGCCGGAAACCTCGACATCATGACGTCCGCGGCGCTCAGAACCGCCAATCACTGGGCCGCGAAAAACATCAGGGAAAGGGCCGCGTGATGAGCCGAGCCAACAAGGACAAACTCTATATTCAGGACGTGACGCTGCGGGACGGCATGCACGCGATGCGCCATCAATACAGCCTCGACGATGTCCGCGATATCGCCCGCGCGCTGGACCGGGCCGGCGTCGATGCTATCGAAATCACCCATGGCGACGGTCTGGCGGGCTCGACCTTCAATTATGGCTTTGGCCGTCATGATGATGTCGAATGGATCGCTGCGGTCGCCGAGGTGTGCAAAAACGCCGCCGTCACCGTCCTGCTGCTGCCCGGCATCGGAACCGTGCACGAGCTCGAGCAGGCCCATCAGGCCGGCGCGCGCTCGGTGCGGATCGCGACCCATTGCACCGAGGCGGATGTCTCGCGCCAGCATATCGAGGCGGCGCGCGCGCTCGGCATGGATACGGTCGGCTTCCTGATGATGGCGCATATGGCGGAGCCTGCAAAGCTTGCCGAGCAGGCGAAGCTCATGGAAAGCTATGGCGCGGAATGTGTCTATGTGACCGATTCCGCCGGCGCGCTGTTGCCGGATCAGTATCGCGAGCGCGTGACGGCGCTGCGCGCGGCGCTGAAGCCAGAAACCGAGGTCGGCGTCCACACCCATCACAATCTGTCGCTGGGCGTTGCCAATGCCGTTGCCGGCATCGAGGCGGGTGCGACGCGCGTCGATGCCTCGCTTGCGGGCATGGGCGCCGGCGCCGGCAATGCGCCGCTTGAAGTGCTGATCGCTGTCCTGAACCGGATGGAGATCGACACGGGCTGCGATCTGTTCGCGCTGATGGATGCCGCCGACGATCTTGTGCGTCCGTTGCAGGAACGCCCGGTCCGCGTCGATCGCGAAAGCCTTTCGCTCGGCTATGCCGGCGTCTATTCCAGCTTCCTGCGCCATGCCGAAAACGCGTCGAAGACCTACGGCGTCGATGCGCGCGACATCCTGATCGAACTCGGCGAGCGCCGGATGATCGGCGGCCAGGAAGACATGATCGTCGACGTCGCTCTCGACATGCTCGAAACGCGCCGGAAGCATTCGGCCTGACGACGTATTGCGGGGAATACGCCCGCTTTGTTTTCCCAGAGCATTTCCGGTGAACGCCGGAACTGCTCTGTTAGTTTGTTTTGACGCGCGTCCGGACGAAAATCCGGCCGCCACTTTTCCTGGACGCGCTCCAGGCAACAGGGCAGGCGCCAAGGCGGGACGGTGCTCGCATTTGCTCTATCGCGCGCTCTCCAGCGCCAGCCGCGCCTTGCGGTGTTCGGCCTGTACGTCGGGGTCGGGGTCGAGGCCGGCGGCGAGGAGGCGTTGGGTGTAGAGTTCCCGCGGGTTTTCGAAAATCTGGCGGACGGTCCCCTGTTCGACGATCTCGCCGCGCTGCATCACCAACACACGGTCGGCGAAGTCGCGCACCACGGGCAGATCGTGGGCGATGAAGATGAAGGCGATGCCGAGCCGGTCGCGCAGTTCGCCGAGAAGGGCGATCACCTGCGCCTGGATCGAGACGTCGAGTGCGGAGACCGCCTCGTCGCAGATGATCACCTCCGGTTCAAGCGCAAGCGCACGGGCGATCGCGATGCGCTGGCGCTGGCCGCCGGAAAACTGGTGCGGGTGACGCGACGCATGCTCGGGCTTCAGCCCCACCTGCTGCAGCAGCTCGTTCACCCGGTCGCGCCATTGCGCTTTCGGCAGGATCTCGGGATGGATCACCCAGGCCTCGGAGATGATCTGGTAGATCGACATATGCGGGTTGAGCGACTGCGTCGGGTCCTGGAAGACCATTTGAAGGTGACGGCGGACAGCGCGCATCTGCCGGTGCGATTTGGTTAGCAGATCCTCGCCCTTCCAGAGCACCTTGCCGCCGGAGGCCTCCTCAAGCCTGAGGATCAGCTTGGCGACGGTCGATTTGCCCGAACCGCTTTCGCCGACGACGGCGAGCGTTTCGCCGGCATGAAGTTCGAAATCGGCGTTCTTCAGCGCGGTGAACGCGCCGTAGGTCTTGGTGAGGCCTAAGACCTGCAGGATCGGCTGGCGCGCGCTTTCGCCCGTTCGCATCTCGCCCTTGCCGGGGGCTGCGGCCAGAAGCTTCCGGGTATAGGGGTGCTGGGCGTTGTGATAGAGCTCGCGCGGCGTGCCGGTCTCCACGATCCGTCCGCCCTCCATCACCACGGCCCGGTCCGCCGCCTCGGCGACGACGCCGAGATCGTGAGTGATCAGCAAGAGGCCCATGCCGGTTTCCGCCTGCAACTCCTCCAAGAGCGACAGCACCTCCGCCTGCACGGTGACGTCGAGTGCGGTCGTCGGCTCGTCGGCGATCAGGATATCGGGTTTCAGCGCCAGCGCCATGGCGATCATCAGCCGCTGGCGCTGGCCGCCGGAAAACTGGTGCGGATATTTCCTCAACGCGGCCGCGGCGTCGGGAATGCCGACGCGTTCCATCAGCTTCAGGGCGCGTGCGAATGCCTCGTCCTTGCCCTTGCCGTGGCACATCGCCGCCTCGGCGATCTGCCAGCCGACCGGATAGACCGGGTTGAGGTGGCTGAGCGGGTCCTGGAAGATCATCGCGATCCGCTTGCCGTTGATCCGGCGGCGTTCCTCGCTGGAAAGCGTCAGCAGGTCGCGGCCCTCGAACAGCACCTCGCCGCTCACGATCTCGCCGGGCGGGCAGTCGATCAGGTTCATGATCGCCGAGGCGGAGACCGATTTGCCCGAGCCGCTTTCGCCGAGGATCGCCAGCGTCTCGCCCCGGTCCAGATGCCACGATACGTCATTGACCGCATCGACCGTACCGCGCGCGGTGTGGAAACGGACCGAGAGGTTGCGCACTTCGAGGAGGTGGGAACTAGCCATTGGACTTTCCTCCGATTTCGAGTCGCCAGCGCTGGGTCGGGTTCAGCGCGATCCGCATCCAGCTCGAAAGCAGGTTGAGCGACATGGTGGTCAGGATGATCGCAAGGCCCGGCCAGAAGGCGAGCCACCATGCGCTTGTCAGATATTGCCGCCCCTGGCTCACCATCAGCCCCCAGGTGATTTCCGGCGGCTGGATGCCGATGCCGAGGAAGGAAAGCGCGGATTCGGCCAGCATCACGAAGGCGAAGTCGAGCGTCGCGATCGTCAGCAGCGTCGGCAGCACCACCGGCAGGATGTGAAACAGCACGATGCGGAGATTGGACGCGCCCATGACCTGCGCCGCCTGCACGAACATGCGCTTGCGCACTTCCAGTACCTCGGCGCGGGTGGTGCGCAGATAGATCGGGATGCGGGTGATGGCAAGCACCAGCACCAGATTGGCGATCGACGGCTCCAGCACGTAAAGCACGGTCACGGCGAGCAGCAGCGAGGGAAACGACATGATGACGTCGGCAAGCCGCATGATGATTTCGCTGTGCCATCTGTCACGGTAGCCGGCGATGAGGCCGAGCGTGGACCCGATCACCAGCGAGGCGGCGACCGCGCCGGCGGACACCACCATGGTGTTGCGGGCTGCGACGATGATGCGGGCGAGAAGCGGCCGGCCCAGCGCATCGCCGCCGAGCAAATAGAGAAAGCCGCGCTCGAACGAAAACGGCGGCGCGTTGCGGGCGCGCAGGTTCTGCTTCGCGGCAACGCCGTCCAGCAGCAATGGCCCCAGCACCGCGCAGGCCACGATAACGATCAGGAACAGCACGGCCGCGAAGGCGAGCTTGTCGGCCCACAGCATTTTGAGAAAGCGCCGGAAGGCGCCGGGTTCCTGCCGGGCCATGGTCTCGCCGCCGGTTTCTGTGATGGGTGCGCTCATCGGCGGTCCTCAGGTTCGTATGCGCGGATCGAGCACCGCATAGGCAAGGTCGATCAGGAGGTTCATGATGAAGATCGCGATCGCGGTCACCATGATCGCGGCGAGAATGACGTTGAAATCGCGCTGCATGATGGAATCGATCATCAGCTTGCCGACGCCGGGAAAGCCGAAAATGGTTTCCACGACCACGGCGCCGTTCAAAAGCGCGGCTGCCTGATCGCCGATCACGGTGATCACCGGCAGCATGGCATTGCGCAGCGCGTGGACGAAGATGATCGGCCGGTTCTTAACGCCCTTGGCGCGCGCCGTCTTCACATAAGCCGAGCCGAGCGCGTTGATCATCGATCCGCGCACGATCTGCAGGATCAGCCCGAACGGCCGGATGAACAGCACGGCGACCGGCAGAACCCAGTGCCAGGGGGTGCCCGTACCCGAAGTGGGAAGCCAGCCAAGCGTGACTGAAAAGATCACGATGCCGACGATCGCCACCCAGAAATCCGGGGCCGAAGCGCCGATCAGCGACAGGACGGAGGCCGCCCGGTCGAACCAGGTGCCGACATTGAAGGCGGCGATCGCGCCGACCGTGATGGCGGCGGCGGTCACCAGAACCATGGTGATGAAGGCAAGCTGCAGCGTCCAGGCGAAGGCCTCGATGACCACTTCCAGCGCGGGGCGGGCCTTTCGCAGGCTCTCGCCGAAATCGAGCCGGGCGATATCGGTGACATAGTGCCAGAACTGCACCAGAACCGGATCGTTCAGGCCGTGGATCTCGCGGAAGTTCTCGCGCATCGCCTCGGATGCGTCGACCGGCAGGTAAAGCGATGTCGGATCGCCGGTCAGCCGGGACAGGAAGAACACAAGCACGATCAGGACCAGCAGCGAGACGAAGCTCGTCAGCCCGCGTTTTCCCAGCGTTTTCTTCATCGTGTTCTCTCGTTTTTCAAAAGGGAAGCACGCGCGGGAGAACCGCGCGCGCTCATTTTTCGGCAGATCTTACTTCAGGCCGATTTCGGCAAGCTGAAGCTGGCTGTTGGTCGCGATTGTCGGCGTGAAATCCACGTCTTCGCCGACGCGGGCGAAGCCTACCATGTGGAACAGCAGCACGTCCGCGATCACATCGTCATGCAGATAGCCGAAGAGTTCCGACCACAGCGCGTCGCGCTCTTCGCCGGTTGCCGCGGTTGCTTCCTCGATCAGTTCGTCGGCATGCGCATCGGCAATGCCCGACTGGCGGCCTTCGGAGTGGTACTTGAAGAACATCGAGAATACCGGATCGCCGCGCGAATTGTCATGCTGCGCGCCGACCAGGATCGGGCCGCGATCATCGACATAGGGCTTGGAGTAGAACTGTTCGTGTTCCGCCACCTCGACCATCTGGAGCTTCACGTTGAAGCCCGCCTCGTTCAGCATGCTGGTGATCGCCTCGTAGAATTCGGTCGCGCCGGGGAAGTTGCCGGTGCGGCCGACCAGCAGGATCTCGGTGTCCACCGGAACGCCGTCCGCTGCGGCTTCCTCGAGAAGCGCGCGAGCGCGTTCGGGATCATAGGGCCAGGCCTCGGTGTCGGGGTTCCAGCCGAGCGTCGTCGGCACGTTGATCGCGGTGGCGATATCCGCGCCTTCGGGCAGGATGGTGCCGATGAAGGCTTCCCGGTCGATGGCGATGTTCAGCGCTTCGCGCACGCGCTTGTCGGAAAGCGGCGGGACGGAGTGGTCGATCCGCAGATAGGTCGTCTCCGAGTTCGGGTAGGCGTGGTCGAGATCGGTGGTGGCGTCGATGGCCGAGATCGAGGGCGCGATGTCGGCCTCGCCGGTCTCTACCATGGCGGCGCGCACGGCGGCGTCGGAACGGAAGACATATTCCGCCGTTTCCACGGCCGGGGCCTCGCCCCAGTAGCCGTCGCGGCGCGTCAGCGTGATGGACTGGCCCGGCGTCCAGTCGGACAGCACGTAAGGTCCTGTGCCGATCGGCTCGCGGGTGAATTCGACCGGCGTTTCCGACGGCACGATGGTCAGAAGCGACAGCAGCAGCGGCAGGATCGGCTGCGCGGGATCGGTGGTGAAATCGATCGTGTGCTCGTCCACGACCTTCGGCGTGATCGTGATCCCGTCATAATAGCGCGAGATCTCGCAGACGATCTGGTCGCTCTGCGCCCTGTCGAAAGAATGCTTGACGTCTTCCGCGTCAAAGGCCGAACCGTCGGAGAACGTCACGCCCTCGCGCAGGTGGAAGCGCCAGGTGTTGTCGTCGGTCATTTCCCAGCTTTCCGCCAGGCGCGGTTTCAGCCCCTCATCGCCGCGAACGTCGAGTTCCGTCAGCGTTTCGGAGATGTTCTGGAGCACGATGCGCCCGATATTGGAGCGCGTCGCCATGCATGGCTCGACCAGATCCGGTTCTTCCGCAAGCACCACGGTGACCGATCCTTCCTCCTGCGCAAAGGCCGGCGTCAGCGATGACGCCAGCATAAGCCCGGCAAGCAAAGTTCTGCGTTTCATTGTTTTCCTCCTCCAGGAACGTCGCAGCATAATGTCTTTTCAGGCCCTTGCGCCGCTGCCCGCGCGAAAAAAGGTCTGACATGGCCCGTCTGTTGTTGCGCAAATCCGGCCTGAATGCCGGATCAAGCTTCCGGCGATATTGGTAAAGTTGATAAACTTTGTCAAATGACTTCTCGGTTTAATTGCTGCATCCGAATTTGATATCGAATTAAATATATGAAATAAAATGATAAATTTACATATCCATGCGAGCCCTTGAGAATCTAGCCAAAAACTTCAACTTGACAACTTGTTTTCCGGTCTGTTTTTTGAAGGCCAGAATCAAGCGGAGGAGCATGTGCATGACGCCGGAGGAAATCGCCCGGAAGATGACGGGAAAATTTGAGGCGCGTCCCGACGGCAGGCAGGCCGTTCTTCCCGCGCCGACGGTGCAGAACCATGCCGCGTTCCTGTCGCGCCTGCCGGGCGGGCGCCTCGTTTGCGCCTGGTTCGGCGGCACGCTGGAAGGCAAGTCCGACATTTCCATCCACGCCTCGCTGCTCGATTCCCACACGGGGGAATGGGGCGAGGCGGTGCGGCTGACGGATGATCCCGACCGTTCGGAACAGAACCCGGTGATTTTCGTGACGCCAAAGGGCGATATCCTGCTTTTCAACACCGCCCAGCCCGCCGGCAATCAGGACGAGTCGCGCGTCTTCGTGCGCCGGCTCACGCTGGAAGGCGGCCGGCTGGCGGCTGCTGAGGCGCGCGAAATGGGCCTGCCGCCCGGCACCTTCGTGCGCGCCGCTCCCTTTGTGCGCGATGACGGGGCCTGGTGTCTGCCGCTCTTCCGCTGCAATCCGCAGCCCGGCATTCGCTGGACCGGCGCCTTCGATACCGCGGCGGTCGCCGTCAGCACGGATGATGGCGAAAGCTGGGAGGTCGTCGACGTTCCGGACTCGGCCGGGTCCGTGCACATGACGCCGGTGAGCCTGGGCGGAGGCGAGATGATCGCGCTCTATCGCCGGCGCCAGTCCGATTTCGTTCATCGCTCCGAAAGCCATGATGGCGGGCGAAGCTGGAGCGCGCCCGCGCCGACGGATGTGCCGAACAACAACAGTTCCGTCAACGCCGTGCGCCTTGAAGGCAATATCGTGGCGATGGTCTGCAACCCGGTCTCGGCCGCGCAGTCGGAAGCGCGCCGCGCCTCGCTCTATGACGAACTGGAGGCGGACGACGCCCGGCCGGAGGCCCGCGAAGGCTGCAACCCGATCTGGGGCGTCGAGCGCGCGCCGCTGACGCTCTGTCTTTCGGGCGATGGCGGCCGCACCTTTCCGGTGCGCTACACGATCGAGGAAAGCCCCGGCACCTGCCTTACCAACAATTCGCTCGATGGCCGCAACAAGGAGCTTTCCTATCCGGTGCTGCTGCTGCGCGAAGATGGCGGGCTCGATATCGCCTACACGCTTTACCGCCGGGCCATCCGGCATGTCGCGCTCGATGCCGCAACCGTTGCGGCGCTTGTCGCGCAGGTTCCGGACCACCGGACGTGAAAGGAGAGAAAATGAACAGCATGGATCGCCCGATCACGCTCCATCAGCCGAAGCGACTTGAGGTCGGCGTCGGCACGGCGGCAACGCTCGGCGACTGGGCCGCTGACGCCAAACGGCCTTTCGTCATCGCCGGCGGCCCCACGGCCGATTATGTCGAGCGGCTTCGTCTTCCCGGCGATGTGCGGGTCTATGCCGAAGCGCCGCCGGAGCCCGATCTTCCCGCCTTCGAGGCGGTGCTGGATGCGGCCCGCGCGCACAGGCCGGACCTGATCGTCGGTCTTGGCGGCGGCTCCGTTCTCGACGTCGCCAAGCTGACGGCGGCGCTCTGGGACGGGGCGCAATCCGTCCGCGATGTCGTGGGGCCGAACAAGGTCGCCGGCAGGCGCACGCCGCTGGCGCAGGTCGCGACCACGGCGGGCACCGGTTCTGAAGCCGGTATCCGCGCGCTGCTGACCGATCCCGAGACCAAGTCGAAACTCGCGGTCGAAAGCCCGTTCCTGCTGGCCGATATCGCCATCCTCGATCCGGAGCTCACCTATTCCGTGCCGCCGGCGGTAACGGCGGCGACGGGCATCGATGCGCTCGCCCATTGCGTCGAGGCCTTCACCAATATCCGGGCGCACGACCTGATCGACGGTTACGCCCGGCTCGGCATTGGCCTGATCGGCCGATATCTCGGCCGTGCGGTTGAAAACGGAAATGATGCCGAGGCGCGCGCGGGCATGATGCTCGCCTCGTATTACGGCGGCATCTGCCTGGGGCCGGTCAATACGGCGGCGGGTCATGCGCTCGCCTATCCGCTCGGCACCCGGCTCGGCCTTCCGCATGGGCTCGCCAACGCCATCATCTTTCCGCATGTGCTGGCCTTCAACCAGCCCGTGGCGGCGGAAAAGACCGGCGAGATCATGGCCGCGCTCGGCCTTTCGGCGGAAACGCCGGACGCGGTTCAGCGCGCCGCCCATCAGTTCTGCGCGGATCTCGGTGTCGAGATGCGGCTTGCCGCCCATGGCGCCGACGAGGCGGACCTGCGGCTCTGGGCCGAGGAGGCCCACGCGATCCGCAGGCTGATGGACAACAACCCGCGCGACATATCGGTCGACGATGTGCATGCGATTTACCGGGCGGCCTTCTAGGCGTTGCTGCAAAGGGGAGCGCGGCTGCCTCGCCGCCTCCAGTTTGCTGACAAACGTCTCCCACATACCGGGTCATCCTCGGGCTTGACCCGAGGATCCAGACCGCCCGGCGAGGTCTCGCCATAAATCTTTGAAAAAATCAGTGACCTAACCGCCTGGATGCTCGGATCAAGTCCGAGCATGACCCAAGAACGAACGGTCGATGACACATGATGGTCAAAGCTTGGTGCTTTGTCAGCAGGGAGGTGGCCGTCGTCACCTGTCTTCAGAGTGAAAGATCGAACAGGCCGCCGCCGAACAGCCGCTCGCGCGAGTGCTCGATATGGGCGCGCATGGCGGCGCGGGCGGCGTCCGGCGCGCGTTCCCTGATGGCGGTGTAGATGGCCTTGTGTTCGGCCAGCACCTCCTCCAGCGCCCAGGCGCCATCGGACATCAGCGTCTCGCCGTGCAGCTTCATGCCGACATAGATGTGGTCGCGCAGCGCCTTCAGCGTTTCGCCGTAATACTGGTTGTTGGTGGCCTGGGCGACCGACTGATGAAAGGCGAAATCGGCATCCTCGCGGTGAAGCTGCTGGCCGGTCGCATCCGACAGGAGATGCAGCGCCCGTTCCATTTCGGCAAGCGCCGCCTCATTGCGCCTGAGCGCGGCAAGGGCGGCGGCATCGGTCTCGACGGTCAGGCGGAACTCGTAGCAGCGCTGGATATCGGCGATGGTTTCGACGGGGGTGTAGCCGAGCGCCGTCTCGCGCTTGATCCGCACGAAATTGCCGGCGCCCTGGCGCGAATAGATCAGCCGCTCGTCGCGCAGCCGCTCCAGCGCCACGCGCAGCACCGGGCGCGATACGCCGAATTTGACCGACAAATCCTTTTCCGCCGGCAGTTTTTCATTGGCGCCGTAATCGCCGCGCATGATCCGCCCGCGCAGCGCCTCATAGACCTTGTCCGACAGCGAGGTGCGCCGTTGCGCGGCGCCGCGATCCGTGTCCTGGTTCAGATTGTCGGTCATCGCATGTCCTCTTCGTCATCGCCGCTCTCCGCCTCGGCAAAAATCTCGGCGAGAAGCGACGGCGTACCAAAACCGCCCGATTTTGTCACGAGTTGTAAATTTCCCCAAGGCGCCACGGCATGGCTGACCGGCAGGCCGGGCCGCAATTCGGCGGCCACTTGTAAACTTCGGATGCCGAGGCGGTCGAGAATGCCGTTGCAGCTTTCGCCGCCCGCGACCAGTAGCGACCGTGGCATGAGTGCGCTGAGCAAGCGGCTCGCGCCATCGCAATAGCGGACGCCGGCCGCGTCACCGGAAAGGCCGCCGCCGCCATCGCTGATCGACAGAACGAGCGGCAGTTCGGCCCCTGCCATCGCCGGAACCGCGCCATCGGGCGCTTCGACCACCGGCGTCAGCGCCCGCAGGTGCTCGACCTGCACCACCGTGATCGGGTCGCGCGAACCGTTGATAATCACCAACGGAGGCGTGAGCCGGAAAGGCTGCGGTTCGGGACGTCCGGCGGCGCGCGCCAGCGCGAAGGCGAGGCCGCGCGCCCCCACCCACAGCACATCGGAACCGGCGTCGGCGACCAGTTCGTCCATGTCACGTTCGTTCGCGGTATCCGGTATCGCGGCAGAGACCCCGATGCGGGGTGCCACGACGATCGGCGCGGCAATGCCGTCGCCAGTCAGCATTCCGCTCGTTACGCGACGGCCCATCGACGGGATCGCCGGGGTCGCGATGATGCGGCGCGCGCCGAGCGCTGCCTGCAGCACGGGCAATTCAGCAGCGATATTGCCCTTGAGCCGCGAGTCGACCTTCTTCATGACGATCGGAATATCGGCCACCGGCAGGCGGGCGAGCGCCGTCGCCATGCGCTGCGCCGCTTCCTCCGCGTCGCATTCCCGGCTTGCCGTATTGACCGCGAGCACATCCGGCGATTGGCTTAGAATCTCGGGAATAGCATCCGGATTGCGCGCCACCAGCACGGATCGCCCCGGTCCCGCAAAGGCGACGCTCGAATCAAGCGCGCCCGTCAGGTCATCGGCTATGATCAGAACGTCCGGCGGCACTATCATCTCCCGAGGTTGTCATTATTGTTACCTTCCGATCTTGCGATAAAAAGCGGATAAATTTCAAGGTGAAATGACGTTTCACATTAATTTATGCGCCGGTTATTGAAACCTGTTTACCTATAAGTTAAAAGCTGAGCGACGCGTCGTTCTCGGGAGGCCTTCATGAAACAGTCAATCGTCATCACCATGGGGGATCCGTCCGGGGTGGGCGCGGAGGTGACCGTGAAGGCGCTGGCCGCGCGTGATACCGCCCTGCGTCGTCAGGTTCGCGTCATCGGGGACCGGTCCACGGTCGCCCGCGCCGCAGCGGTGTGCGGCATCGATCTGCCGGTTGTCGCGCCGGATGAGGCCGGCGACGGTATTCGGGTCGACCATGTCGCCGTCGATGGATTGCCGCAGAAATTCGGCGTTTTGAGTCCGGCCTGCGGAGAGGCCTCCTACCGCTATATCGCCCGCGCGGTGGATCTGGCCATGGGCGGCGAGGCCGCCAGCATCGTCACCGCGCCGATCAACAAGGAAGCGCTGAATGCGGCGGGGCATCACTATGATGGCCATACCGGCATGCTGGCGCATCTGACGGGATCGACGTCGTCATGGATGCTGCTCGCCTCCGAGCGGCTCAACGTCGTGCATGTCTCGACCCATGTATCGCTCAGGGATGCGATCGGGCGGGCCACGATGGAGCGTGTGCTCGAAACCATCCGTACCGGCCACAAACACATGAAGCGCATGGGGCTCGAAGCGCCACGCATCGCGGTGGCGGGCATCAATCCGCATTGCGGCGAGAACGGGCTTTTCGGCCGTGAGGATGACGAGGCGATCGCGCCCGCCGTGGCGGCGGCGAAGGCCGAGGGCATCAATGTGGAAGGGCCGATCTCGGCCGATACCGTCTATCATCGCGCCTATAACGGCGCCTTCGACCTGGTCGTCGCCCAGTATCACGATCAGGGCCATATCCCGATCAAGCTCGTCGCCTTCGATACCGCCGTCAACGTCTCGCTCGGCCTGTCGATCGATCGCTGCTCGGTCGATCACGGCACGGCCTTCGATATCGCCGGCACGGGCAAGGCCAATCACGTCAATATGCTCGCGGCACTCGATTATGCCGCGAAAATGGCCGCCGCCGCGCGCGGCTGAGGGGGAAGAATGACCGACAAGAAGGAAGCATTCGTCGCGCTGGTGACCTGTTTCGACGACGACGAAACCATCAATTACGCGGCGACGCGCGCGCAGGTGCGCCGCCAGGTCTCGGCCGGCAACAACATCATGTGCGCCGGCACCAATGGCGATTTCTCGGCGCTGACCTTCGAGGAGAAGGTGCGGCTTTGCGGCGAGGTGGTCGATGAGGTCGCCGGTCGCGCCCGCGTCATCGTCAATGCCGGTATGCCCGCGACCTTCGAGACGGTGAAGCTGGCGCGCGAATTCGACCGCATCGGCGTCGATGGTATTGCCGTGATCACGCCGTTCTTCATCGCCTGCACCCAGGATGGTCTTGAGCGCCATTTCACCACGGTCGCCGATGCCGTCGAAACGCCGATCTATCTCTACGACATTCCGGCGCGCACCCAGAACCATATCGAGCCCGAAACCGCCCGCAGGCTGGCCGCCCACGGCAATATTGCCGGCATCAAGGATTCCGGCGGCGCGCAGGACACGCTGGAAGCCTATATGGAGGTCGGCCGTTCGGTCGCGGGTTTCGATGTCTATTCCGGCCCCGACCAGTTGGTTCACTGGGCGCTGACCAACGGCGCCAAGGGCTGCATCTCCGGCCTCGGCAACGTCATGCCCGACGTGCTGGCCAGGATCGTTTCATGCGTCAACGCAGGCGACGAGGAGGGCGCGGCGAAGGCGCAGGAAACCTACGCCGCCTTCCGCACCGATCTCTACAAGCTCGGCTACCCGCCGGCCCTGGTGAAGCGGGCGCTCTACCTGCGCGACCCCTCCGTCGGCCTCTCCCGCCAGCCGGCCCTTCTGCCGGATCCGGAACAGGACCGGGAGATCGAGGCGATACTTGAGCGCTACGGCCTGTAGCACGACGCCGCGGCCTTCCGGCCATCAGTCCGGTGTCTTTGATTTTCAACCGCCAGTGAAAAGAGGCGGGCCGTAGCGTGAAATCACAATCGAAACCTGCCCGGTTGATTAAATCAGCTCTCAAAGCCTGCCTGTGATAAAACCGGAATGAGATACCCTACGAATCACCGGGTCAGGAGCGAGGCTGCTGACAGAGTCCCTCTTCCGCTTCCTCCGTCATGCCGGCCGTGAGCCGGCATCCAGGCCGCTTGCGGTGAAGGCTACAAAAGTCCTTGCACGCAAGGATTTGGCTTGCTGGATCACGCCTCCAGACCGGGATGACGGCTGAGAGTGAGACGGGCGCCTGATTGCGTACGAGGTTTGTCAACACGTTGCCCTCTGAACCAATATGTCAGGGGCTGTTCTTTCCGCGCATAAAGGGGCAGTCGTATATTCTTCCGTATGCTCATTCGGTGCAAACCCGGCAGGCTTGGGGCTCGCAACGCCCGTTGCGGTCTTGGCAGCCGCTGCGTCGCGCAAGAGACGATCTATTCCTCTCGCAATTGCCCCCGCCTGTCTTCGCACGGACCGTGCTGCCCTGATCAATAGCAGGAATCCCGGCGCCGCAGGCCGGGTGCAAGTGCGCTCAGCCCATTGCGCTGATCGTGCCGTTTCTCGGACCATCTTTGTCAGCGGAAGAATTGCAGCAAGTCAATGCGGCGGCTTCTGCGTTAGCGCGTTGACAGAGGCAAAATTGTAATACAAGTTTATAATATGAATATATGATGATTTTCGAGAAGCCTGCCGCGAAAGCCAACAGTCGCGAATACGGGACCCTTTCACGCGCATCTTTCATGGTTGAACTCTGAAGGAGTTTTGTTTTGTCCCAGTCAGCATTCTACGTGTCTTGCCCCCGGGCCGGGGAATGGTCTCATGGCTGATGTCGGCTTATCCGGATCCCGCCGGGAGTGGCAGATTGGGAAGGCGGGAAAGGGGCTGGTCGGGGCGCTGGCGCTCGTGGCCTTCTGGGAAATGCTCCGGCTGAGCGGGGTGGTCGACCCGCGCGATCTGCCGTCGGTTGTCGCCATTCTGCGCTCCTTCGTCGTGCAGGTTGCCAACGGCACGCTCATTCTCGCGGCGCTTCAGACCCTGTTGTCGTGGGCGATCGGCATGGCCGTCGCCCTGGTGCTCGGGACCGCGCTCGGCATTCTTCTAGCGCTCGTTCCCTGGCTGGAACGGGCGAGCCGGCCGACGCTGGAGTTCCTGCGCCCGATCCCTTCCGTCGCGCTCATCCCGGTGGCCCTGATGGCGCTCGGGATTGGTGTCGCGATGCAGGTCTCGCTGATTACCTTTGCCAGTATCTGGCCGATCCTGTTCGCCGCGCGCCAGGGCGTGGAGGCGATCGATCCGCGCTATTTCGATGTCGGCCGGGTCTGGGGCCTCGGGCAGGCGGGCCGGATCGCGCGCATCGTGCTTCCCGCGGCATTGCCGTCGATTGCGACCGGCACCCGGATCGCCGCCTCCGTGGCGCTGGCGCTGTCGATCACCGTGGAGCTTTTGACCGGGCGGCCGGGGCTGGGCGCGGTGCTGCAGGCCGCGCGGCTGTCGGGGCAGACCGCTGAAATGTGGGCGGTGGTGTTTTGCGCCGGGATCATGGGGCAGGGGATCAACATGGTCTTCCTGCGCATCGAACGCGCCTTGTTTCCCTGGAGTGGAGAGCACCTTGCCTGATCGCCAAAAACTGACGATCCTGTTCGTCCAGGGGCTGTTCATCGCGCTCCTCGTGACTGTTTGGCAATGGGCCGCGATCGCCCATCCCGCGCCCTATCTGCCGCGAATCGGCCCGATCATCGAGGCATGGCTTTCCTATTTCCAGACGCCTCTTTTACACCAGGCGACCTGGCCCAGCCTTTACCGCCTGCTTGCCGGCTTCGGGATCGGCGCGGGGCTCGGCGTGGCGTTCGGGCTGGCGCTGGGACAGGCGCGCGGCCTCATCGACTGGACACGGCCGACGCTTGAATTCCTGCGCTTCATTCCCGCGGTCGCCATTCTTCCGGGCGCGCTCGTGATCCTCGGGCCGACCGACGGCATGCGGATTTTCATCATCGCCTTCGGGTCGTTCTTTCCCGTGCTGCTTGCCACGCTTGATGGCACAAGGCGGATCGAGCCGCTTCTGCTCGATGTGGCGAAGATCGAGGGGTTGAAGCCGGTGACGGTTTCGTGCCGCGTGATCCTGCCCGCGACCCTGCCGGCGATCTTCGCCGGCCTGCGCATCGCGCTCGGAATGGCGCTGATCATGATGATCATCTCCGAACTCATGGCCGCGACCAACGGGATCGGCGTGGCGATGCTGCGCGCACAACGCCTGTTCCAGAGCGCGAAAGTCTATGGCGGCGTTCTGGCCATCGGCACGATCAGCATCGTTCTCACACTGGCGCTTCTGGCTGTGGAACGCCGGGTGCTGCGCTGGCACGTCGGATGGAGGGAGGGCGCGAAATGACACCTGCAACACGCATTGAGGCGGAAACGATGATGGGCACTGAACTCCTGAAAGCCGAGAACCTGACCAAGGCCTATGCGAACAACCCGGTCCCGGTGCTGGGCGGGGTCGACTTTGCCCAGACCGAGGGCGAGTTCCTTTCGGTCGTTGGCCCCTCGGGCTGCGGCAAAACCACGCTTCTGCGGTGTCTTTCCGGCTTGATGCGGCCCGATTCAGGCGGCGTTTCGCATCGCGGCGAGGCGTTCACCCGACCGCCGGAATGGCTGTCGATCGTGTTCCAGGACTATAATCGCAGCCTGTTTCCCTGGCTCACCGTGCGCGGCAATGTCGGCTTCGGCCTTTCCGAACGCGACCGGGCGAAGAAGGCGGCGATGGTGGACGACGCGATTGAAGCCGTCGGCCTTTCCCATGCCGCCGATCTTCACCCCTGGCAGATTTCGGGCGGGATGCAGCAACGCTGCGCGTTGGCGCGTTCGCTGGTGTCCTCGCCGGGGCTGCTGCTGCTCGACGAGCCCTTTGCCTCGGTGGATGCCCAGACCCGGATCGACCTTCAGGACCTGTTGATGAGGCTGGTTGCCGAACGCGGCATCTCGGCGCTTCTGGTGACCCATGACATCGACGAGGCCGTGTTCATGGGCGATCGCGTCGTGGTTCTGTCAACCCGGCCTGCCCGCGTGGTGGAGGAGGTGATTGTCGATCTTCCCAAACCGCGTGATCAGCTCGAAACCAAGGAGAGCCCCCGTTTCCTCGAACTGCGTCACCATGTCTACACATCGGTGCGCCGGCAAGCCGGGGCGGCCGTCTGAGCCGCCCCCAACAACAAAAAGAAGATCAGCAAAACTTCACCAGAGAGAGAACAAATCGATGTACAAAACCCTGAAAGCACTGATCGTTTCGGCCGCGATGGCCGTGACCACGATGTCGGCCCTGCCACAGCCTGCCGTAGCGCAGGACCTGACCAAGGTCCGCGTCGGCTATATTCCCGTCGGCGTCTATGCCTATCTATGGCGGGCCCGCGATGCCGGCTATTTCGCCGATGCCGGTCTTGAGGTCGAACTCGTGACCATGGCAGGCGGCGGCGAGATCATTCCGGCGCTGCAATCCGGCAGCCTGCAATTTGGCATCTCGGATGCGCTCGGCGTGCTCAACGCCCGCAATGCCGGCATCCCGGCGACCTATGTGTCGTTCAATTTCGCACAAACCGAGGATAGTCCGGTCCACGCGGCGCTGACCTTCGATCCCGAAATCAAGGGTCCCGCCGATCTTGCGGGCAAGTCGGTGGCGACCAATCTCAGCTACAATACCGACTGGACCATGATGCGGGCGTGGCTGCGCGATGCGGGAGTCGATCTCGACACCGTCCAGTTCCAGGAAATTCCCTTTCCCGAAATGGTCGCCTCCGCCCGCTCCGGTTCGGTGACGGTGGTGGGGGCCGTGGAGCCCTTCGTGACGCTTGCCAAAGCGGAGGGCGCCACGGTTCTCGGACATTTCTTCACCGAGGTGAAGTCGCCCGCAGTCCTGTCCGGCGTGGTGGCGATGACGCCGTGGATCGAGGAAAACGAGGAACTCACCGTGGCCTTCGTCGAGGCGATCGACAAGGCGATCGACGATTTCAACAGCGATCCGCAGATCGCGCGTGACACCATCGCCGCCAATACCAAGATCCCGCCGGCAGTGGTGGAGACCATGGAACTCGGCGCGTGGGATACCGATGTCGATCCGAGCGAGATGCAGTTCTGGGTCGACGCCGCCTCTGCCGAGGGCATGCTGGGCGCGGAAACGAACCTGGAAGATCTGGTCTGGACGCCGGCCAATTGATGAATGCTGCGAGGCGGGCGCGCTGCCCGCCTCCCAAAAACTAAAAAGGCACTACGATCTGTGTCGCAATGGCCGGGCGGTGAAAACCCCCGGCCCTTTTTATATGAACCTCTCCCGCCGTGACCGCCAATGGCAGGGCGGTGGCAAGTAACGCCTGATCGTGCAAACCCGAAACAAAAGCCCCGAGCACGGCTTGCATGCTCGGGGCAGGGAACGGTCGGTTCCTTGAGTCAGGCGTTTTACTCGGCCTTTGAGGCCTCGACCAGGGCGTGGAGCCGCTCATATTCTGCCTTCACTTCCGGCTGGCCTTCCAGCAGTTCGGATGCAAGCGCGGCAAAGCCCTCTTCCATCTCGGCCTGTTCTTCTGGCGGAAGCTGGGTGATCACGCCGCCATTTTCGGTCCAGGTGGCATAGGAGCGGTCGACGTTTTCGACGCCCCAGGGGTAGACCGCTTCTTCGGCGGCGCGGCCGGCGGCGATGATGGCGGCCTTGGTGTCTTCGCTCTGCATCTGGAACCAGTCCTCGTTGACGACAGTCACGGAGACCACTTCGGCGAAGTGCAGGTCGAGGATGTATTTGCCGACGTCATAATATTTGAACGCGGTGAGGATCGGCACGCCGACCAGCATGCCGTCGAGGCCGCCGGACTGGAGCTGCGGGATCACCTCGGACAGCGCCAGCGGCAGCGGGATCGCACCGAGCTGCTCCATCGGCTTGATCTGCAGCGGCGAGGCGAAGGTGCGGATCTTCAGGCCCTTGACGTCTTCAAGCGTCTTGGCGTCTTCCATGGTGAAGAGCACGGTCGGCGAGTTGTAGATCGCGCCGATCACCC
Organism: Martelella sp. FLE1502; assembly: GCF_053484255.1. Taxonomy (NCBI): domain Bacteria; kingdom Pseudomonadati; phylum Pseudomonadota; class Alphaproteobacteria; order Hyphomicrobiales; family Aurantimonadaceae; genus Martelella; species Martelella sp. FLE1502. Next base: position 47,270 of record NZ_JBAKFQ010000010.1, on the reverse strand, counting down.
GCAGCCCCTTGTCCAGGAACATGGTTTCTAGATGATCGCGATATTCCGGGTCGTGAAGCGCTGCATGCACATCTTCCGGCGAGGTGAAAAGGCCCGGCACGTCGAAGGCCTGGAAGCGCGGATCGACGTTCGACATGAAGGATGTCGGCGTGGTGAAGGCTTCGATCGTGCCGAGAAGCACGCCCTCCGACATGCGCGGGATCGCGCCGAGCTGCGAGGCCGGGTAGATCTCGGTCGTCACCGCACCGGGCGCGCGCTCGGCCAGTTCGTCGGCGAAGACCTTGATCCATTCATGCTGTACGTCGTTGATGGTCGCGGTCGCGAGCTTCATCGTGCTCTGTGCCTGGGCGGTGAGGAATGTGCTCACCGTGAGAGCGGTGGCGAAGGCCGCGGTCTTGAGGAGGTTGGAGATCATGGCAAGTGTCCTTTTCAGTGAGGTTGGGCAAGCGACAGGGATAGAGCGGGAACATAGGTGATCGCGATGAGGGCGATGACGAGCACCACGACGAAGGGGGCGACGCCCCGGTAGAGCGTGTGCGCGGGCAGGCCGGTCACCTGCTGGGCAACGAAGATGTTCAGGCCGAAGGGCGGCGTGAACATGCCGATCGCGAGATTGACGGTCATGATGATGCCGAAATGGATCGGGTCGATGCCCAGCGATATCGCGATCGGCACCAGAAGCGGCGCGAAGACGAGGATCGCGGAGGTCGGATCGAGGAAGGCGCCGATCGCCAGAAGCAAGAGGTTGACCGCCAGCAGGAAGGCGAAGGCGGAAAGCTCCATCGCATTGATCCAGGCGATGATGGCCTGCGGCACGCCCTGTGTCGTCACGATCCAGGTGATGACGCTTGCCGCGGCGACGAGGATCAGGATCTGGCCGGAAAGCATCGCGGCGCTGCCGGCCGCGTTGACGATATCGCGCAGCGTCATGGAGCGGTAGACGAAGAGCCCGATCACGATGGCATAGAAGCAGGCAAAGCCACCCGCCTCCGAAGGCGAAAACACGCCGAGATAGATGCCGCCGAGCACAAAAACCGGCATCAGGATCGCCCAAAAGGCATCCTTCGTGGCTTTGGCGGCGGCCTTGAAGGAGAACGCGTGATCTGAAGGGATGCCGCGGCGCATCGCATCAACAACCACGAACAGCGACAGAAGCGCCGCCATGAGGATGGCCGGCAGGATGCCAGCGATGAACAGCCGGGGAATCGATTGTTCGGCTGCCATGCCATAGAGAATCATGGCAATACTGGGCGGGATCACGATGTCGATCGCGCCGGACGACGCCAGCAGGCCGCCCGCGCGGCGCTGGCCGTAGCCCGCAGCAATAAGCTTCGGGTAAAGCGTCTGGCCGAGCGCTGCGACGGCGGCGACCGACGACCCGGAGATCGCGCCGAGAGCGGTGGAGGCCGCGACGGTGGAAACGCCTAGGCTGCCCGGAACCCGTCCCACCATGGCCATGGCCCAGGCGATCAACCGGTTGGCGATGCCGCTGGAGCTCATGAGCTGTCCCGCGAAAACGAAGAATGGAATGGCCAGAAGGGCGAAATTGTCCAGCCCGCCGAACATCACCTGCTGCAGCGCCACGGGTGGTATGTTCAGGAAGAACAGCATGGCGACGGCGACCACCGTGAGGAAGACGAGGAAGATCGGCGTGCCGATGGCGACCAGCAGAATGGGCAGGACGATATAGGCGAAGATCATGGGCGGGTCTCCGAGGCTTCGGCCTTTTGCAGCAGCGCCTTGATGTCGAAGACGAGCTTGACGGCGCCCGCCACGGTCAACCCCGCGAAACCGAAGAGGAGGGCTGCATGCGGTATCGTCATGGGAATGCCGAGCCCCATGCTGTTCACGCCGATGCGATTGATCTTCACAATGAAAAGCCAGGACGCATGGGTCGCGAAGGCGCAAGCGAAGATGGCGATGAGATCGTGAAGGATATACCAGAAATACCGGGCGCGTTTCGTAGTATAGAGCGGCAGAAGGTCCACGCTGATATGGCTGCGGGCGAAGAACGACAGCACTGCGGCAATCATCGTGATCCAGATGATCAGGTAGATCATCGTCTCGTCGGCGCCGACAGGGGAGATGCCGAAGAGATAGCGACTGCCGGCGTTGAGCACATTGATGGCGACCACGACCAGCAGCGCGATGCCGAGGCCGGTGTGGAGCGCGCGGGTGACGATGTTGCCCGCACTTTTCGGTTTTTCGGGGGCCTTGCCTTCCTCGCTCATGAGCGCTCCTCCAGTATGCGGCGGATCGCGACCAGTTTCTGGGCGCGGCTCTTCTGCAGTTCGGCGATCTCCTCGGGCGTATAATCATAGATGCCGCTGCCCGATTTCAGGCCCAGCGTACCGGCCGCAATCTTCGCCTTGACCAGTTCTGGCACGTCCTTGCGGTCGGCCAGATCGGCGTTGAGGAAGCTCGATACCGAGTTGTAGATGTCGAGCCCGGCCATATCCAGCAGCGCCATGGGGCCGATCACGGCGAGCTTGTAGCCGATCCCCCAGGATACGCAGGTGTCGATATCCTCCGGGTCGACCACGCCCTGTTCGACGAGGTCGATCACTTCGCGCAGAAGCGCGTAAAGCACGCGGTTTTCGACAAAGCCCGGCACATCCTTCTTGACCGTCACCGGCAGGAGACCGAGCGAACGGATCAGCGTCTTGATCGCCTCGCTCGTCTCCGGCGCGGTCTGCGCCCCGGCGATCACCTCGATCATCGGAATGATATGCGGCGGGTTCGACCAGTGCATGCCGACCATGCGGGCGGGGTTGGAGATGTGCTCCTGAAGGCTGGTGATCGGAATGCCGGAGGTATCGGAAGCGACGATCACGTCGGGGCCGATCAGGGCATCAATCTGGCGATAGACGCCGGCCTTGATCTCGGCCTTTTCCGGAACGTTCTCGATCACCAGATCGGCGCCGGCGACCGCTTCGGCAAGGTCGCTCGTCAGCTTGACCGGGTTATCGCCCATGGCCGCAATGCCGAGCGTATCGAGCACCTTCTCGGCGGTCGCGATCATGGTGGAGGCGCGTTCCAGCGCTGCCGGCGCGATGTCGTAAGCGGTGACGTCCAGACCGCCGCGCGCAAGCCGCGCCGCCATGCCCGGTCCCATGGTTCCCAACCCGATGATTGCAATTTTCTTCATGGTTTTTCTCTTTCCTGGTTGAGTGTTCAGGGCCGGATCGACCGGTCCTGTTGTCTGGGGGTGGACCCAAACCGATGAGGCGGGAGCCTTGCGGGCCCGGCGGCAGACGCAATGGCGGCAGGGACGCCACGCGGGGGCCAGGACATCAGGCAGATCATGGCATCAGGGTACAAGCAGCCCGGCATCGGCGGCGTCAGCATCGACGTCACGCCAAAGCGGAGGATGGATGAATGCTTGGATTGCGGGCAAGAGCGGCAGCGCATGCCGCAAGCAGCACGCCGGCTGCGAAAGTTCTGAATTTCATTTTGTTCACCTCTGTGTTTTGCGACCGGACCGGCGTTTTCGCTTCTTGTCCCATGGTCGTTGGTTCTAGCGGGTCATGTCTGGCTGGCCTTGATGAGGTCTGCCGCCTTTTCGGCGATCATGATGACGGCGGCGTTGATGTTGCCGCAGGGAAGATCCGGCATCACCGATGCGTCGATGACGCGAAGACCGGTGACGCCGCGAACCTTCAGTTCCGGGTCGACGACGGACGCCTCATCCGCGCCCATGCGGCAGGTGCCGGCGGGGTGATGCACTGTGATCGAGGTCTTGCGGATATGCTCGTCGATCTCCTCGTCGCTCTGGCATTTGGCGCCGGGGAAGAACTCGGTTTCGATATAGTCGGCCATCGCCGGCTGGGCGGCGAGCGTGCGTCCGACGCGGAAGCCCGCGCGCAGCGACTTCCAGTCATTCTCGGCGGCCAGGAAGTTCTGGTGGATGAGCGGGGCGGCGAGGGGATCGGCGGAGGCGAGCCTGACCGATCCCCGGCTTTCGGGCTGCACCGCGACGATGCGGGTGGCAAAGCCATCACGAAACGGCTGCTTGAACGGCTTGAACCACGGCCAAGCCGCCAGCGGTGCCGCGGTGAACAGAAGCTGGATATCGGGGAGCGGCCGACTTTCATCGCTCTTCAGGAAAGCCACCACGCCGCCGGGCACGTCGCCGGAAAATCCCTTGCCCGTCAGATAGGTTTTTGCGAAATCGACCATGATCCTGTCGGCGCGCATCTTGTGCAGGAAGGGGCCGGGCGTCTTGCGGTGATGCATGATCAGCACCGAGACATGATCCTGAAGGTTCTTGCCGACGGCGGGACTATTGACCCTGGTCTCGATCCCCAGCGCCTGCAGTTCGTCGCCCGCGCCGATGCCCGAAAGCATCATCAGTTGCGGTGTGTTGATGACGCCGCCGGAAAGCAGCACTTCGCGGTTGGCCGTCACGCGGCGTTCGCTGCCATTGTGGTCGAAGACGAGGCCGGTGGCGCGGTTGCCGTCGAAGGTGATGGTTTTGGCCATGGCGTGGGTCAGAACGGTGAGGTTCTTCCGCTTCATCGCCGGCCTGAGATAGGCGCTGGCGGTGGAGGCGCGACGGCCATTGCCGATGGTCATCTGCAGGCGGCTGAAGCCTTCCTGGGTCTCGCCATTGTAATCATCGGTCTGGGCGTAGCCGGCCTGTCGGCTGGCTTCGGCCACGGCATCCGTCAGCGGGTCTTGGTAGCGGCAGCGCTGGGTCGAGACCGGGCCGGATCCGCCGCGAAACGCCGTTTCGCCACCCTCCCAGTGTTCGGTCTTCTTGAAATAGGGCAGGGTCCTTTCATAGGACCATTCGGTCAGCCCCGATGCCGCCCAGCGGTCGTAATCGCCTCGATTGCCGCGGACATAGGCCATGGCATTGGTGGAGGAGGAGCCGCCGATCACCTTGCCGCGGGCGCATTCCACGGCGCGGCCGCCGACATTGTCTTCCGGCTCGCAAAAATACATCCAGTCATGGCGCCGTTCGGTGAGGATCTTGCCCCAGCCGAGCGGGATATGGATCATCGGATCGCGATCCCAGCCGCCGGCTTCGAGCAGCAGGACGGTCACGGAGGGGTCTTCGGTCAGGCGATTGGCCAGCACGCAGCCCGCGGAGCCGGCTCCGACGATGACGTAGTCATAGGTTTCAGCGTGCGACATGGCGTTTTCCTTGCGATCGGCGCGATCCGTCTAGCGTATGTTGAGGAGTGGAAGGCGCAGGGGCTCAAAGCCCGCGCCTTCCACCGGTGTTTCTCAGTCGAGGTCTTCGGCAAGGCCCTTGTGGCGGACGGCTGCCGACCAGTGGTCCCAGCCGCGATTGATCTGCGCGCCGACGAGGTTGCCCGCAGCCTCGAGCTCGCCATCGGTCATGAACTTGATCTTCCCGATCTGAAGGCCGAGCGTATAGGCCTTGGCTTCCTGTTCGAGATAGAAGGCGCGGAAGGTCGTCTGCCGGATCGAGTTGCCGACGTTCACCACGCCATGGCGGGCCATGATCACGGCGGCCGATTGGCCGAGGCTTTCGGCGATTTCGGCGCAGACTTCGGGGCTGCCGCCGAACAGGTCGGTGTTTTCGCCCTGCTTGTCGCGGATTTCGTACACCGGCACGGATTCGCCGAGGAAGGCGCCCATATGGGTGACCGGACGCAGCGGCGTATCGATGAAGCTGAAGGGCAGAACGGCTGGCGAATGCGTGTGAAGAACGCACATCACATCCGGCCGGGCCTTGTAGATCTCGCTGTGGATATAGCGCTCCAGATAGGAGGGACGGTTATCCGTCGTCTCGCCATCGAGCGTCAGGGTCTGGATGTCGGAGGTCGTGATCGTGTTGGGCGCAAGCTTTTGCGGCAGCAGGAACTGGTTCGGGTTTTCCGGATCGCGGGCGCTGATATGACCGAAGACATCCATGATGCCCTCGTTCACCAGAATGCGGGTGGCCATCACCAGTTCCTGGATCGCGGTTTCGCGTGCTGTTCTCGTATCAGACATTGTTCAGGTTTCCTCTGGAGGGGCGGTCCCGGTGTGAGCCTGAAGGGAATCACGCCGGGAGAACATCGGTTAGTTGGAGTAGAGACCGACGATCCGGTTCTGCTCAATGATATTGTCCGCATATTTGTCGAGAAACTCTTCGCGCGTGGGCGTGCCCTCGACGTTTGTATCCAGGGCATAGACCCAGAAGTAATAGTGATGGTCGCCGTGGCCGGCAGGCGGCTGCGGACCATAATACTGCATGTGACCGGCGCCATTGGGGCCAACGCGATACTTCTCCTGCGCATCCGAAAGGTCGGTGGCCTTGGGGTCGATGGCATAGACCGTCCAGTGGGTGAAGCCATGCGCCAGCGGTGCGTCCGGATCATGGCAGATCACGGCCAGTTCCTTGGTGCCTTCCGGCACGCCGCTGACCGTCAGTTTCGGCAGCACATTGCCCTTGTCGCCGGCATGGTGGTCGGCGAGGCGCGAAAGCGGCGCGAAGTCGGAGGAGGTGATTTTCAGGTCTTTGATGTTCAGAGGCATGTCGTCTCTCCTTGGTGTTCGTTTGTTTCAGGCCGTTGCCTTGAGGTCGGCAACGCTCTTTCCGCCCACGCGCTGATGCACGCGACCGCCGGTGGCCACCGCAACACATATCAGGATTTCGTCAGGACGCGGGCCGTCCGGCACAACGAAGGTGAAGGCGTCGTAATGGGAGCGGATATAGAGCTCGTCCTTGTGGGCAAGCGGGATATCGATGGCGGTGCCGGCCGAGGCCACCTTGCTGGCGGAAGAGATCCATGCGTCTCCGCCGCCGATCGCTTCACGCAGCGGATCGCCGAAGGTGGTGGTGACGCAGGCCACCACATGCTCCTGCTCGCCGGCGACGCCTGCAATGCCGCCCTTGCCGTAGCTTTCGACCGGGCGGCCGCCAAGCAGGGCAACCGCGCGTTCGCCCAGCGCATAGCCGATGGCGGCCGATGGACCGGTGAGCGCCGAAAGGTCTGCCACGAACTTGCCGGCAAAGGGGTTCTTGATGATGACGCCGGCCGCGGCCTTGATCAGAGGGGCTGTTGCGTCGCCGCCATCGTGCAGCACTTCCTGCGTCGCACCGTACCAGCCGCGGACCTGATAGTCCTTTTCGACCTGGCTAGAGTAATTCATGAATGTCTCCTGTAGAGATGAAAGGGAATAGTGCTTATTGCGGCCACGAATAGACGCGGTTGATCGGGTCGAAGCGGGCGGCGGTCAGCGCTTCCGGGGTGAAGCCGTTGCCATAGGACATGGTGCGGTTGGCGGCGTGGTCGGCGGAGAGCTTCTGGGTGAGGTCGGTGATCGGACGCACCGATTTTTCCCAGTCGGCGAGCGCGTCTTCGAGCGATGCGCCCTTCTCGACGTCCTGCGCCAGCGTGAAGGCGTTCACCATGCCGCAGCCGGCACCCTGCGCCAGCGCCGGGCACATGGCGTGGGCCGCATCGCCGACAAGCGCGACCTTGCCGCGCGACCAGGTGTTGAGCTTGGTGGTCTGATAGGTGTCGTAACGCGCGTCCTCGATCTTGGCGGCATCGACCAGGCAGGGTTCGAGGAAGGGGAACATTTCCATCCAGACTTCGAGGTCGAGCGGCACCTTGGAACCGCGCGGATCGGCGGATGGCGCCATCAGGCCGAGATAGAGTTCCCTGTCATTGCAGGGTGAATAGAGAATGCGCTGCACCCGCGGCCAGTGGTTCCACATGTCGATGGTGTTGTCCCATTCGCCATAGCCGAGCTTGTCCTTATGGCGCGGGACGATGAGGCGAATGATGCCGTCGGTCGCGCCCCAGCGCTCCTGCTCGAAGCCGAGCGAATCGCGCACCTTGGAGCCGACGCCATCCGCGCCGACGATCAGATCGCCTTCAACAACCTCGCCGGAGGCCAGTTTCAACGTGCCGGAGGCCTCCGCGCCGACGGCTTCGGAATTCGTGCGGATTTCAACGCCGACTTCACGGGCGCGGTTGGCGAGCGCGTCGTGCAGATGAGCGCGGGTCATGATGCGCCAGGGAAGGCCGTTGAACGTCTCCTTCGACACGGTCTTGTTGTGCATCCAGGTCTCATAGGCCGGCGGCGTGAAGGAATCCTCGAGCACTTCGTTCAGGCAGCCGATGCCTTCGAGCACCCGGAGGCCATTGTGCCAGAGATAGATGCCGGCGCCGAAAGCGCGCAACTCGGGGCTCTTTTCGTGGAGGACGACGTCCCAGCCGTTCTGGCGGAGCGCGATAGCGGCCGTAAGGCCGGAAAACCCGCCGCCCGCAACCTGTGCAACCCGTGTCTTGTCCGAGGTTTTATTGATGCTGACCATTTCTCTGTTCCTGTTGGTTTTTATTGGGGACGCCGGCCGCTCAGCCGTCGATGAAATTGCGGATCGCGCCGATCGTGACGTCGGGATTGGTCTCGTTCACGTAGTGATCGGCGCCCGGCACGACGACGATCGGCAGATCCGGACGCAGATCGTGGGTCTTTTCAAGCGCTGCGGCGGAGACCAGCTTGCTGTCGGCGCCGCGCATGATCAGAACCGGGCGGGTCACCGCACGGTAGGCGGGGGCCAGATCGGCGCGCAGGCCTTCGGCCGTCTGGGCCATGGCGGAAGGCGAGGCGAGGGGGCGCAGGCCGTCCGTAGCCGGGGCGTAGCCGCTTTCCGCGCGGATGCGGATCGCGGGAGCCGGAATATTCGGATAGCGATTGGCGAGATAGGCGATAACGGCCTCGGTATCGGCGAAGGCCTGGTCGCCCGCATTCACTCTGGCGGAGAGCGAAGCGAAGACCTCATCCTCGATATAGGGGGTGAAGTCGATGGCGACGACCGAGCGGACAAGTTCGGGATGACGGGCTGCGGCGGTGACGGAATTGCGCGATCCGAGCGAATGCCCGACCAGGATGGCGGGCCCCATATCGAGCGTCTTGATGAGCGCCGCGATGTCGTCTGCAAAGTCTGCGGCTTCGTAGCCGGTTTCGGGCTTGTCGGAGCGACCGTGGCCGCGCTGGTCCACCGCCACCGTTGTGAACCGGTCGGAAAAGGCGTCCATGAGCGGGCCGAAAACGGCGGAGTTCGCGGTGATCCCGTGGTAGAACAGCATGAGCGGGCCATTGCCCCCGATGCGCACGTTCAAAGTGATGCGGCCGGTATCGATCCTTCGTTCCTCATACCGGTCGTGGTTGGGGCTGTCCGCCATGTCGAGGTTCCCTTGACGTTTTTACTTTTTTCTATGTCGGCAGGGAACCACGACCGTTATTAGCTGTCAATAAGATTGTAAGACATTCTTGCGTTAATTATTGCAGACAGCATGCGGCCTCATGCTATCCTCCGCGCGCCCGTTCGTGTAGAAAAGCCATGAATATATAATTGGAAGAGCCTTAAGGAAACGCCATGAACCCTGGTCTGGACCTCCGGATCACGCCGAGAACCGTGCAGCAGCAGACAATTGAAAAGCTGAGGCTTGCCATCATCGCCGGGGTGTTCCCGCCGGGCAGCCGTCTGGTCGAGAGCCAGCTCTGCGCCCAGCTCGGCGTCAGCCGCCCGTCGCTCCGCGAGGCGTTGCGCAGCCTGCAGGCCGAGCGGCTGATCGAGATCATCCCGAACCGGGGTCCTTTCGTTCCCAAGCTTTCCTGGGAGGAGGCGACCGAAATCTACGACGTACGCGAACTCCTGGAGGTCGCTGCGGTGGGGCGTTGCGCCGCACGGATCACGCCCGAACAGGTCAAGGAGCTTGAAAGGGCGCTGAAGGCTTTCGAACGCGCCCAGAAAAGCGCGGACAGCCTGGAACTGGTGACCACGGCGGCTGAGTTCTACGCGATCATACTGGCCAATTGCGGCAACGCCATTCTCGAGGAAGTCCATCGCGGGCTCGTGGCCCGGATCAGCTTTTTCCGCGGCCGGTCCATGTCGCTTGAAGGGCGCGCCGAGGACAGCCTTCAGGAGATGCGCGACATCTACGATGCGATTGCTGCGGGCGATGAGGAACGCGCGCGCAAGGCGGCGCAGCGCCATCTCGATCAGGCCAAGGCGGCGGCCAAGCACGCGATGGAAAACGAGGTCTGATTGCGTCAGCCCGCCCGGGGCGTGGTGCGAAAACGCGCGATTTGCCCGGTTTGCAGGCACAGGCCGCTCAAAGTCACGCCTTCGGCTTACTGTTCCTCCAGAACCTTGCGCGCGGAGCGGAAGCATTCAAGCGCCTGCGGCACGCCGCAATAGATCGCGACGACGTGGATGATGGCGCGGATTTCCTCCTTGGATACGCCATTGTTGATCGCGCCCTGACAATGCAGTTCCCATTCGTGCATCTTGCCGAGCGCCCCGATCATGGCGAGGTTCATCATCGAGCGCGTCTTTGGCGGGATGACGTCGTCACCCCAGCCAAATCCCCAGCACCACGCCGTCATCGCCTCCTGAAACGGCCGGGTGAAATCATCGGCCGCCGCAAGGTTTTGCTCGACATAATCCGCGCCGAGCGTTCTCTTGCGCTGTTCGAGGCCCTTCAGAAACAAATCTTCGTCGAAAACGCTCATGTCATGTCCTTCTCTTTGTCAGTCGCCGGCGATCATCGTGCGGGCAAAGCTCTCGGCAATGGCCAGAACGGCGGCGTGAATCGGGCCCGCCGTCAGGCTGGGCATGACGGAAGCGTCCACCACATGGAGATTGTCGAGCGATTTGAACCTGAGGTCCGGATCGACAACCGCATCGTCGTCCTTGCCCATCCTTAAGGTGCCAGAGGGGTGGTGATGGGTGATCGCTGCCTTGGCGATGAAGTCGTCGATCTCCGCCTTGCTGCCGAGAGGACCGGGGGCGAGCTCGCGATCGCGCCATTCGGCAAGCCCGTCCGCATGTCCGATCGTGCGGGCGGCCTCCAGCGCGTTTCGGAACATGGCGCGGTCATGCTCGGTCTCAAGGTAGGCCGGGTCGATGATCAGCCGGTCATCAAGGTCTGGCCCGCTGATGCGCAGGCTGCCGCGGCTCGTCGGGTTGGTGACGCCGAACAGGAGTGAATAGGCCGTGCCCGGTTCGGGCGGGTCAAAGCAATCGGAGACGATCGGCGCCACGCCGCAGCCGACCACGATCTCGGGCCGCCCGGTGGCGGTGAAGTCGCCGGCGCGCATGTAGGCCATCGATTCGGAGTGCTGAAGGCGCGATGGCGGCAGATGTTTGCGGGTCGCATAGAGATTGCCGGCGCCCAGCAGATGGTCTTGCAGATTGCGGCCGATCCCCGGCATGTCGATCAGGCAGTCGACGGATGCCGCCTTAAGCACGTCGCGTGGTCCGATGCCCGAGCGCATCAGAAGGGTCGGGCTTTCCAGCGCGCCTGCGCATAGCACAACCTGATCAGCAAGAATTTCGACCGGGCCCTGTGGACCAACGCTCTCGATCCGGTTCACCCGGTTGCCATCCATGGCCAGCCTTTGCACCCTTGTGCCGGTGACAATCCGGAGGTTTTCACGCGCGCGAACCTCCGGCGTCAGCCAGGCCTCGGCCACCGTCACGCGGCGACCGTCGCGGATGTTGAGCGCATTGGGCGTGACGCCGACCATCCGGCCGTCATTGTGGTCCGAAAGGCGCGGCAGGCCGAGCGATACGCCGGTCTCGATGAAGGCGCGGGTGAGGGGGCTGACCTCTTCATCGGGCATGTAGACGGGCATCGGGCCGCCGCCTTTGCCGTCCGGGCGGCCCTCGATCGCGTCGAAGACGGGCAGAAGCGCTTCCCAGCTCCAGCGGGTATCGCCGGTGGCATCGACCCAGGCCTGATAGTCCTCGGGGTGGCCGCGCATGTAGCCCATGGCATGCAGGCAGCTCGATCCGCCCATCAGCCGGCCCCGCGCCCAATGGTGAACCCGGCCATGGGTTCCCGCCTGCGGCTCCGTCAGGTAATCCCAGTCGTAAGCGCGGCCCTGAAGCGCCGGCCATGCGGCGGGCGTCCAGATATCGGGGTCGGAAGGCTCCTCGCCGGCTTCGATCAGCAGGACTCTGCGCGCCGGGTCTTCGCTCAGCCGCGCGGCGAGCAGGCTGCCGGCCGAACCGCCGCCGACAATGACCACGTCGGCAGTCGCCTGTTGCGCGGCGCCGGTCACTGGCAGATCTCCATGGCGGATGAGGGCGTGAGATTACGGCCCCCACGCTGTGTAAATCGAAATGTCATGAGGTTCCCCTTTTTTTGGCCGGAGCAATGGCCCTTGCGGCGGGTATATTTCCGGCGGAAGCCGGATCATGCTCCTGCTGATTGTTGTTCTTGCATCCGGGCTGAAGGCCGGAATTCATTTTTTCCGAAAGCAGGCGTCAGCTTCCGCAGTCGATGGATCTTTTCGTCGCCGCCATCGCCTCTAGAATGTGCTTTCGGGAGGCTTTCCGGGCGGCTTTCTCGTCGCCTGCGGCGATCGCCTCATAAATTTCCGTCATCTCCGCCAGACTGCTCGCGGCGCGCCCTTCCAGCGACATCGAGCGCGAGCGAAAAAGGCTGATCCGGGCGACCAGACCCCGGTGGATTTCCTCCAGGATCGGATTTCCGCAATTGGCGAGGATGACTGAGTAAAACTCCGCGGCTGTGGTGACCCGCGCCAGACTGTCCTTGCTTGAGGCGGCCTTTCCGAAGGCATGAAGCGTGTTCTCAAGCGCTTGCAGTTGCTCAGCGGAGATCATCTGCGAACAGCGCCCGGCGGCCTCAACTTCCAGCAGTTCGCGCACCTCGTAGATGGCGGTGACCTCTTCCCATGTAAGGGTAGGGATCGAAGGACCGCGGTTCGGCACGATGTCGATGAGCCGTTCGGCCGCCAGGCTGCGCAATGCCTCGCGGAGCGACGGGCGGCTGATGCCAAGCTGCACGCAGAGCTGACTCTCGATCAGGCGGCTTCCCGGTTCGAAAACGCCGGAGAAAATCGCAAGCCGCAGCTTCTCGACCGTTTCCTGCTGCACCGTGCGCGGAAGTACCCGTAAGTTCAGGTCTGGCGGCATTGTTCTAAACCTCGTGAGCCCGGCGGCAGCCAGAAGCGATAAGGGGAATTGCAAGCAAATTTGATCGCGTGAATGCCTTCTTGTCAACTCATAAGAATGAAAGAATGACAGACAATCTGCTTGACGTGGATTTGGTTTGTGTCATCCTTCCCTCCAAAGAAAGACACCAAGGCAGAGGGCTTGGGACCAATGGCGGCAAACGCCTCTATCGCAGAATTGAATATGCGCCGTGTCGCGACGGCACGCGTCGTCGCGTCCGCCGGCGGTTGCGCGGCGGCTACCCGCGCCCGGGGCAATCCGGGGCGCGAAGCGCTTCTTCGGAAACTATCGGGACTAGTGGCTCGCGGTAACGCAGCTCAGCCCGCCCCCGTCCTTGCAGGAAAAATGCAGGCTGGCTGCTGGCTTGCCCGCCGTCATCGGCAGATCGAGGCGCGCGCGGGCGGTATCGCTGGCGCACCAGATCGCCTCGACAGGCATACGGTCATCGGTGGCGTTCATCAGGTTGAGAACGCCGGTCTCGTCATCGTGCCACAACGTCAGCGTCAGCTGCTCGTCGGGCTCGATGCGACCCAGTTCATCGGAATACCAGTGGGCCAGCGCCGCGTGGCAATCAAGCGGGGTGTCGGTCTCATTGGAAACTGAGATTTCCACGGCATTGGCGCCTTTGGTGCCATGGATAATGCCCGAATAGGGCACATAAGCTTCACTTTCGGCCTTGGCCGGAGATGAGAAAACCCAAGCAGACAGGGCAAGAACAATAACAAGTCTGCCAATCGCTTCCGTCTTGTGACGGGAAACTGACAACCAATTAGGGAACAGCATGATGAAAAACCTACTTGCTTCTGTTGCGCTCAGCGTGGTGCTGGGGACCCCGGCGGCCTTCGCCGCGGAGGTTGATACCATAGCCATCCTCACTCCGGAACAAGGGAGTGACTATGGCTGGAACCAGCAGGGCGTCGACGCGGCCAAGGCCGCTGCCGAGGCAACCGGCGTCGAAATCATTGTCGCCGAGGGCCTGGGTTATGGCGATGTCCGCGCGCCGATGCGGGAACTCGCGGCCGACGGCGCCGACCTGATGATCGCCCATGCCAGCGGCTACAACACCGCCGGTCCGGAAATCGCCGAGGAAACCGGCGTGCCGGTTGCCATCGTCGACACCCCCAACGGTTTGGTCGAAGGCCTTGTCGCCGACTACACGCTTTCCGGTCATGAAGGCGCCTATCTTGCCGGTCGTCTGGCTGCCAAGATGACCTCCACCGGCACTGTCGGCATCGTCGTTTCCGGCGAGCCGCCCTCATGGAACTCGCAGTCGGCAGGCTTTGCCGAAGGCGTTCATGCCGAAAACCCGGACGTCAAGATCCTCTACTCGGTCATCGGTCCTGCAGCCTATTCCGATGCCGCGGGCGGCAACCGCGTGACCACCTCGGTCATCGCCGCCGGCGCCGACATCATCTTCGGTCAGGGCAATGGCTCGAGCTTCGGCATGATCCAGGCCGTCGAATCCAACAAGGCTGTCGATGGTTCCGACGTGCTCTTCATCGACGTGATCGGCGACAAGTCCGAGCTCGACAAGGGTCATCTGCTGACTTCGGTTCTGTGGGACATGACCCCCGTCTACACCGCCATGATCGAAGACCTGAAGGCCGACCAGTTCGGCACCCACGGTTACGCGATCAGCCTGGCGGACGATTCCGTCAAGCTCGTCAAGACGCCGCAGGTCGACGAGGCCGCCTGGACCGAGGTGATGGCGTTGCGCGACCAGATCATCGCGGGCGACATCACGGTCGAGCCGAAGTTCGATGCGGAAGATGTCCGCGCTCTGGTCACCGTTACCGAGTGAGCGTATCTGTGGCAAATGCAGCGGCAACCCCGACAAACCTGTCCCCGGAAACGGGGGCAGGCGTCATTGGCGTACACGGCGTAACCAAGCGCTTTCCCGGCGTGATCGCGGTCAACAACGTGTCGCTCACATTTCATCCCGGCGAGGTTCATGTCCTTCTGGGCGAGAACGGCGCCGGCAAATCGACGCTGGTCGGCATTCTCTCCGGGCTGCAGTTGCCGGATGAGGGTTACCTCTCGCTCAATGGCGAGAAAGCCCGGTTGGCGAGCCCCTCGGCCAGCCTCGATGCCGGCATCAGCACGGTCTTCCAGCATTCGATGCTGGTGCCGACGCTGACGGTTCTGGAGAACCTGACGCTCGGCGCGCCCTGGTATCAGCGTCCGCCCCGGGCCCGAATCGCGGCGCGCATGGAGGAACTGAAGCGGCAATTCGCGCTTTCCCTCCCGCTCGACGCCATCACCGGCGAGCTTTCGCTCGGCCAGCAGCAGCAGATCGAGATCGCCCGCGCGCTTTTGCGCGACAGCAAGGTGCTGATCCTCGATGAAGCGACATCCATGCTGACGCCGCAAGGCGCGCAGGAGCTTGGCGAGCGGATGCAGCAGTTGGTCAAGAGCGGGCTGGCGGTGATCTTCATCACCCACAAGCTTGCCGAGGCCTATCGCTACGGCAACCGTATTTCCGTGCTGAAACAGGGCGCGCTTGCCGGCGAGATGGGGCCGGAACAGCTCAAATCCATGTCCGAGGACGAGGCGGTGGACGAGATTGTCCGTCTGATGTTCGGCCGCGAGGCCGGGGCCACGTCCACCGAGCACCGCAAGAGCACGGCCCGCGACACTATCGCTCTCAGGGTCGAGAAGCTTTCGACCGAGGGCGATGCCGATGTCATGGCGCTTCAGGACATTTCGCTGAGCCTCAGAGCCGGCGAGATCGTCGGTGTGGCCGGGATCGACGGAAACGGCCAGAAGCAGTTAGCCGAGGCCATGGCGGGCCAGCGGCCGCTCAAATCCGGGCGCGTCGAACTCGACGGCGAGGACATTACCCGCGCCTCCATTGCCCAGCGCCGCCGCAAGGGGCTGCGTTACCTGACGGATGACCGTCTGTCCGAAGGCTCGGTTGCCGCCTTTCCGATTTCGGAGAACACCGTCCTCAAGGATATCGGCCAACCGCCCTTCTGGGTGAATGGCGTGGAGCGCCCCCACCGCATCGCGGAGCACGCGCGCGACCTCATAGCACGGTTTTCGGTGAGCACGCCGAGCGAGGTCACGCCGATCGGGCGGCTTTCGGGCGGCAATATCCAGAAGGTGTTGCTGGGGCGCGAACTCTCCGGAGAAGCCCGCGTCGTGGTGTTCAACAAACCCACCTACGGGCTGGACCTCCAGAACATCGATACATCGCGCCAGCGCATCGCCGACATCGCCGAACGTGGGCTTGGCGTGCTGTTGATCTCGACCGACCTCGACGAGCTGATGGCGCTGTCGGACCGGATCGCGGTGATGGAAGGCGGCCGCATCCGCGGCATCGTCGAAAATGACGGCAGCGGCGAGGCCCTGCGCCTGCGCATTGGCCGGATGATGGCCGGCGAGGAAGAAGTGAAACAGGCGACGGCATGACCATGCAAGACCAAATCAACACGGCGGATACGCCAACCGATACCGCGGGAGCCACGCGACCGGCCAATGAGCGCAATGCGTTCCAGCGCATTCTGACGCTCACCGTCGGCCCGATCATCGCGGCCTTCCTGCTGTCGGCGATCATTCTGGTGCTGGTGGGCGTCAACCCGCTGACCTATTACGGCTACATCCTCGAGCGCTCGCTGTTTTCCTCATTGGGCCTGCAGCAGACGGCGACCCGCATGGCGCCGCTGCTGTTTCTTGCCGCCGGGCTGATCGTCGCGTTCCGCGCGGGGATCTGGAACCTCGGCACGGACGGGCAGTTCCTGCTCGGCGCTGTTGCCGCTGCCGCGACCGCGCCGCTTCTGGTCGGCATCCTGCCCGGTTGGGCGGTGTTGCTGGTCGGTTTCCTGCTGGCCGCCCTCGTCGGCGCGCTGTGGTCGGTCATACCGGCGCTGCTCAAGGCCTATCAGGGCGTGAACGAGATCATCACCACCTTGATGATGTCGTTTCTCGGCGTGCTGCTGGCCGCGACGCTGGTCAAGCTCATCTTCAGGGATCCGGCAACCACGGTGCCGCAGACCCGCACCCTGCCGGTGGACGACCGCCTGCCGCGGCTGTTTGACACCTCGATTTCCAGCGGGCTGATCTGGGGGCTGATCGCCGTTCTGGCCGTCCATCTGATGATGACCCGCACATCCTTCGGCTTGCGGCTGCGGATGGTGGGGGCCAACCCCGTCGCCGCGACCCATGCGGGCCTCTCGGTGCCGCTCCTGACTATGGCGACGTTCGGGCTTTCGGCCGGGCTTGCCGGGCTCGCCGGCGCTTCCGAAATCCTCGGCGTTGCCGGCAATGTGCCGGCCAACTGGAACCCCGCCTATGGGTTGATGGTCATTCCGCTGGTGTTTCTCGCCCGCTTCAACGGCTTCGGCGCGATCGTGCTGGTCTTCTTCTATTCGGCGCTGATGATCGGCAGCGAAAGTGCCGCGCGTCGTCTCGGCGTGCCACAGAACTTCACCCTCGTGCTGGTCGCAAGCCTCCTGATCTGCCTCGGGCTCGGCGAATATATCGATCAGCACAAACGCAAGAAGGAGCGTTGAGATGGGCGGATTGCTAACCGAGGCGTTCCTGTCGTCTCTTCTCACCGGTGCGATCGTCGCCGCGATCCCGATGCTTCTGGCCGGTCTTGGTGAGCAGATGTCGGAAAAGGCGGGCGTGCTCAATATCGGCATCGAAGGCATGATGCTGATGGGGGCCTATATGGGCTTTCTCGTGGCCTTCAAGACCGAGTCCCTGTGGCTGGGCTTTCTGGGTGGCATCCTTGGCGGCGTTCTGGTCGCCATCGTCATGGCCGTGCTCTGCGTGCGTCTGGGCCTGAACCAGATCGTGATCGGCATCGGCCTGACGCTTGGTGTGGAGGGGCTGACCGCACTGCTCCATCATTTCCAGTTCTCGCGCACCTATCCGCGCCTGCCGGCGCCGGAGCGGCTCAACATTCCGGGGCTGACGGACTTGCCGGTGATCGGGCCATCGCTCTTTGGCCGTCATCTGATCGTCTACTTCGCGCTTGTCGCGGTCGCGGTGCTGGCGTTTCTCTATCGGCGCACCAATCTCGGCATGACGCTCCGCGCCGCCGGCGAGCGGCCGGCGGCACTCGACGTGGCAGGCGGCAATGTGCTCGGCATCCGCGTCTTCGCGGTGCTGTTTACCGGCGCCATGGCGGGGCTCGGCGGCGCCTATCTCGCCAATATCGGCGCGGGACTGTTCCTGCCCTTCATGACCGGCGGTGCGGGCTTCATCGGCATCGTGCTTGCCATGCTGGCGCGGGGGCGGCCGCTCTGGGTGCTGATCGGCTCGCTCATCTTCGGCGCGGCGCTTTCGCTGACCACGGCCCTGCAGGTCGCGGGCTCGACCATTCCCACCGACGTCATCCAGATGCTGCCTTTCGCAGCGGTGATGCTGGTCCTCGTGCTTTTCGGCCGCCGGGCGAAACTGCCTGCAGCACTCGGCGCTGCTTACGAACGCGGCGCCCGCTGAAGGGCGTCATCCACCCATTGCGGGTCCGGGAGAGACCCTGAAAACCTATAGGAGAAGTGACATGGCTGACACCAAGGTATTCCTGCTCGATGGCGGTTCGCTGGTGCTCGACGGTTTCCATATCTGGTGGAACAAGGGGCCGGGCGGCGAGGTTCGCTTTCCCGTCTATTCCGTGCTCGTCGATCACCCCAAGGGCAAGTTCCTGATCGATACCGGCTATGATTTCGACCACGTGCAGAAGGTATTGCCGTTCGAAAAGCCGCAGCAGACCAAGGATCAGACCATTCCAGGCGCGCTCAAGCTTCTGGGACTGGAGCCGAAGGACATCGACGTCCTGTTCAACTCGCATTTCCACTTCGACCATGTCGGCGGAAACAAGTTCTTCCCCGATGCCAAGAAGATCTGCCACAAGGACGAACTCCCCCAGGCCGCCAAATGCCAGCCGTTCGAGGTGCTGGGCTATTCCGACCTCGCCTTCTCCACCGATGTGGCGGAAGCGCGCGGGATGAGCGATCAGCTCGGCGCCGGGCAGACGGCGGCCAACACCAAGTTCGAGCTGATCGAGGGCGATGTCGAGCTCGCGCCGGGCGTGACGCTGATCTACACGCCGGGCCACACGATCGGGCACTATTCGCTGCTGGTGGAATTCGACACCCGCCGTCCGCTGCTGCTCACGCTTGACGCCGCCTATACCCGCAAGAACTACGACAATGACATCAATGCGGGCTTCCACATTGATCCCGTGGCCGGCGTCAATTCCATGCGCCGCCTGAAGGAGATCGAGAAAGCGAAGAACGCCGAGGTTCTGTTCAGCCACGACCCGGAGAGCTTCAAGGACTACAAGACCGGCGTCAATTTCTACGGCTGAGGAGGAGCAGATGAAATATCCTGAAACCAAACCGCCGGTCTTCACCCTGACGGCCGGCCCCGTGGACGCCTACCCGGAAGTGCTGCGCGCGCTCGGCACCACGGTGCTCTACGATTACGACCCGGCCTTCCAGGCCTTTTTTGAGGATCTCACCTTGAAGGCGCAGAAGGCGCTTAGCTGCGACCTGCCGCCGCTGATCCTGCAGGGCGAGCCGGTGCTGGCGCTGGAAGGCGCGGCCGCCTCGCTGATCGCGAAGGATGACGTGGTCCTGAACCTCGCCTCCGGCGTCTATGGCAAGGGCTTCGGCTACTGGGCCGCGCGCTATGCCAAGAAGGTCGAGGAAATCGAGGTGCCCTACAATACCGCGATCGACCCCGAACAGGTCCGCGCCTTCCTCAAGGCGCATCCCGAGGTCAAGATCGTCTGCGTCTGCAACCACGATACGCCGTCGGGCACGCTGAACGATATCGATGCGATCGGGGCGGTTGTCGCCGAGGCCGGCGCGCTTCTGTTGGTCGACGCGGTTTCCTCCTGGGCCGGCATGCCCACGAGCCCGACGTCGAGCCAGGCAGCGATTTACGTCACCGGCCCGAACAAGTGCCTGGGCTGCCCGCCCTCGCTCTCGCTGGTCGCCGTATCCGAAGCGGCATGGGCCAAGATCGAGGCCAATCCCGACGCGCCGTTTGCCTCGATGCTGAGCTTTACCGACTGGAAGAACGCCTGGAAGAAGACCGAACCCTTCCCCTTCACGCCGTCGGTGGCCGAACTCAACGGTCTGAGCGCAGCGCTCGACCGCTATCTCGAAGAGGGGCCGGAAGCCGTGTGGAAGCGCCACGCGGTGACGGCGAGGGTCTGCCGGGAAGGCATCAAGGCCATGGGTGTCGACCTCTGGCCGGTCTCAGAGGAGATCGCCTCGCCAACCGCCACGGCAGTGAAGATGCCCGATGGCATCGATGCCGGGCCGGTGCTGGCGGAGGCGCGGGCGCGATACGGCATCTCCATGTCAGCCGGCCGGGCGGAAACGCTCGGCAAGCTGATCCGCATCGGCCATATGGGCCCGACGGCTCAGCCGGCCTACGCGCTTCTGGCCGTCGCAGCCATGGGCGGGGCGCTGAAGGCATTGGGCGCCAAGGTGGATGTGGCGGCGGGACTTGCCGCGGCACAGGCCACCTGGGACGCAGCAATCGACGCATAAAGCCGGGAACGGCGATAATGAAAGGAAAGAGGGAATGAGTACCAGTCTTGAAGGCCGCAAGGCCGTTGTCACCGGAGCCGCGCAGGGCATTGGCAAGGCCATCGCCAGGGCGCTCGCCGAAGCCGGCGCGAAGGTCGTGATCTCCGATATCAACGGCGAGGGCGCAAAGGCCGCCGCCGCAGAGATCGGCCACGGCGCGGTTGGCGTCGCCTGCGATTCCACCAAGGTGGACGAGGTCAATAAAATGCTGGAAGACGCCGCCGAAAACGGCGCCATCGACATCCTCGTCAACAACGCCTCCATCGTCCCCTATATTGCCTGGGACGATGTGGATCTGGCCCACTGGCAGAAGATCATCGACACCAACCTGACCAGCGTGTTCATCGCCAGCCGCAAGGCGACCGACATGATGCGCGCCGCCGGCCGCAAGGGCACGGTGCTCAACATCGCCTCGAACGCGTTCTATGCCGGTACGCCGAACATGTCGGCCTATGTGGCGGCCAAGGGCGGCGTGGTCGGCTTCACCCGGGCGCTGGCGACGGAAGTCGGCAAATACGGCATCCGCGTCAACGCGGTCACGCCGGGCCTGATCGAGTCCGACGGCGTGAAGGGTAGCCCGCATGCCGAAAGCTTCGGCTTCGTGGAGATGCTGCAGGCCATGCCCGGCAAGGGCCAGCCGTCGGACATCGCCAAGATCGTGGCCTTCCTGGTCTCCGACGACGCCGGCTGGATGACCGGCCAGTGCGTCAACGTCGACGCCGGCATGATCCGGCTGTAGAGCGTTTGGCGATCTGAGGGATTACTCGGAACCAGTCGCCCATCGTGCTATCGCCATGATCCAAGCCATGCATGTCGTGGCCGGCATCTTGTGCGGCGATGCTTCTCACGGCGAAGGGCACGGTCACGGTGCCGGCCTTTTCGAAGGTCAGTTCGGCGGCGGCAGCACGAGCCAGAACGTGACCGGACGACTGAACGTGCGGTTCTGAAAACGCAATACCCCCGGCGCTGGCAACGACCGGGTTGTATGTCCGGTCATGTTGTGATCCGGCCCGTTGTGGAGCGCCGATCTGATCCATTCAGATCGGCGCTCTATCCATTTGTATTAGCCGAATAATCTTGTCGCTTATCGCCTCGATCGGATTATGCTCCAGATTCCTTTTGTCGTGTTAGCGGCAAGCCGAATTCCACTTTTTCGCCCGACGCGTTACCGGCGAGCTTGCACGATCAGCGTCACCGGCATAGGCAGGCCGCTTCGAGAAACGCGCTCTTTTGCTGAATGAAACTATTGAAGAAGTCCCGAATTAATTTCTCTCCGGTCGCCCGAAAATAAGTAATAAATAAATAAAATTACTATATTAGAATACTAGTAAATTAATTGTTATATTTTTACAATAGTAAGAAAAATACGAACACGTATAAAAATTTATGTATTTAAATATAAACTTAAAGGTGTACCCATACATTTGGTATCTAATGCATAAGAATTTAGTGATTCTAGATGTGTGGCGACATGTTCTTATGGAGGGTGAAATGTTGTTGAATTGCGGATGGGCTGAAGGTGCGAAGACGCTCATTTCCTTGAAGGATGCCCGCAGCTGCGTTCATCTGGCACAGCACAGGAGCCTCCTCTCCGGCACTGCAGTGGCCGGCCTTCTGGCGCTTGGGTTGTGCGCAGCCGGGGCTGATCCCGCCGGGGCCCAAACCTATGTCTGGAACCCGGATGGCGCGAGTGTTCCGGCCGGCGGCACGACCCTGGCCGATTCGGGAACATGGTCCACTTCCGTTGCGGCATGGACGCTGCAGTCATCCGGAGGCCCCGCGACGGTCGCCTGGCCATCGAGCACACACGGGCTCATCGCGCTCATCGGTGACTACACGGGCATTTTCGGGCCGGTTGCGCCAGACGTCTTTATGGTCACCGTCGATGGCACGATCATGTTTGACACGCTGACCCATGCGGAACCGAGTTTCGGGCAGCAAGGTCCCACCATTCTCTTCTCCGGCGGCAAGTTGGAGTTCGCGCCCGGCGGAGCCACGGATCATGCCACCTTCGGCGGCGGCGTTGGGTCTAGCGGCGGCACGCCGATTTACGCCTTCGACAGCGTCCTTGCGGACGGAACGAACGGAAACGGCGACCCCGTGACGGATCTCGTGATAACCTCCGGTGCCGTGTTTCTGAAGAACCCGACCTATTCGGGCAAAACCACGCTTGAGGAGGAAGCCTTCCTGCAGCTCGGCGCGAATTCGGGAGGCAATAATTACAACAATATTCCTGCCGATACGTCGGTCAATGGCGAAATTATCCTCAAGAATAACGCAATTCTTTCCTATGCCGCGGCAACCGCAACGGATTATGCCATCGGCGCAATCTCTTCCGCCAGTGCAGGGGATACCGGCGCAATCGTCCTCATCACCGGCGCCATGACCGGCGTAAGCTATCGCTACAATCAGGACAATTCCGGTTTCATCGGGACGACGATCCTGCGCAGAACGCTCAACGCGAGCACCGGCAAGGTCGGCGGAGTGTTCTCGATCGAAGCCAACGGCATCTACAATGGCGAGCAGGGGACGACATTCACGACCAATTCGCTTTCGTTCCAGAGTTATTCGCCGGGCGGAACCATCAACGCGTACTTCACTTCGAATACCGGCGGTGCGGCATTGCTCCAGACCGGCACTCTCGACACCACATACGGTGTGCTGAACGTCAATCTCGACGCCACGATCTCCGACCTCGCCGGCGTCTACAACATCATCGCGTTCAGCGGCGCCGCGACCATGGTGCCGAACACGCTGTTTTCGTCCGCGCCCGGCTTCACGGGCCAGACGCCTGGAATCTATTATTTCGAGACGACAGCGACAAGCGACGGCATCCTCCGCCTGATCGTGCTCGACGCG
The DNA here is from genome assembly GCF_053484255.1 of Martelella sp. FLE1502. Lineage (NCBI taxonomy): Bacteria > Pseudomonadati > Pseudomonadota > Alphaproteobacteria > Hyphomicrobiales > Aurantimonadaceae > Martelella > Martelella sp. FLE1502. Next base: position 23,903 of record NZ_JBAKFQ010000010.1, on the reverse strand, counting down.
CAAGATGAGCTGGCGCAATACTGGAACGGCGGCGGCAGTACCGGAACCTTCACCGGCGGCAGCGGCACCTGGAACGCCGCCAATGCCAACTGGGCCTCGGATCCCTCCGCCACAGGCCAGTCCGCGTGGGCCAAATCCGTCGGCGTCTTCCAGGGGACCGGTGATACGGTCACCGTCAGCGGGGCGCTTTCCTTCGATCGCCTCGATTTCGAGGCCGACGGCTACAGCCTCACAGGCGGCCCCTCGGATTCCCTGGCCCTGTCGCCCTATTCCGCCTCCAACAGCGCGATCACAGTTGGCGCAGGCTTCAACGCCACCATCGACGTCGATATCTTGGACGGGAGCAAAATCAATGGCGGCGGCACCGTCAACACGCTCAATAAGCTCGGCGACGGCAATCTCGTCTTCACCGGCACCAAGAGCTATACGGGTCTCACGACCGTAGAGGAAGGAACCCTCACGCTCGGCGACGGCGTAAGCGTCGGGAGGCTGACGGGAGGCGTCACGGTGAAGGCCGGTGCCTATTTCGGCGGCGCAGGCTCGGCGGCGAAAGATGTGACCATGGAGCTCGGCTCGACCCTTACTGGATATCAGGGAGGGACGCTCAATATTCTGGGAGAACTTGACCTCGCGACCGACACGTACATAAACGTCGCTCTGAGCGCGCCCTCAAGCACGGCGATGTTTATTGCACAAAATTTGAGCACGGCCGGCGCGGGCGCAACATCCGTCGATGTGACCGGAGTTGGCTTGGCGCCCGGTCGCTACGCCTTGCTCAACTATTTCGCAGCCGCTGCAGGAGATCCTTCGCTTGACATCGTGATCGGATCCGGGGCGCCGTCGGGCAGCTATATCGAGAATTCGCCGGTCGGCAATGTCTATGTGGTTATAGGCGGCGGATCGGTGGTCAGTTTCAGATACTGGGATGGCCCGACGACAAGCGGCGCCGGCGCGATCGGCGGCGGCACGGGCATTTGGAACACGGCGGGCACAAACTGGGGCGACGCCGATCCTGCCACGGCGCACGGCGCCTGGAACCAGGGCGATATCGCGATCTTCGAGGCGGGCGCGGGAACGGTGACAGTCGACACCGCGGGTGGCGCCAATCCAATCGAAGCCTCCGGTCTGCATTTTGCCTCTGACAATTATTCGATCGTCGGAGACGAACTGACGCTGACCGCGTCAAACCCCGACAACCTCGCGGAAATCGCCGTTGGGCCAGACGCATCCTATGTCGCAACCATCGACGCCAAACTGGGCGGCACGGCCGGGATCAACAAGACCGCGGGCGGCACGGTCGTTCTGACCGCCGACAACACCTATACCGGCGGCACGCAGATTTCCATCGGCACTGTCTCTGTTTCGAAAGACTCGAATCTTGGCGATAGCGCCGGTGATCTGACCCTTGCCGGCGGCACGCTTCTGGCGACCTCGGGGTTCACCTCGGGGCGCGATGTCGCGATAGACCAGCACGGCGGAACGATCAATGTTGCCGATGTCACCGCGCCCCTGACACTGTCCGGCACGGTTGCCGATGCTGGCGGCCATGCCGGCATGCTTACCAAAACGGGAGCGGGAACGCTCGTGCTCTCGGGCAACAACAGCTATTCCGGCGGCACTGCGGTATTGGCGGGCGCGGTTTCCGTCGGAGCGGATGCCAATCTGGGCGCGGCGTCGGGCGGTGTCATGCTCAACGGCGGTACGCTCATGGCAACCGCCGGATTTTCCACCGGCCGCAGCGTCACGCTTGGCAATAGCGGCGGCACGATCGACGTGCAGGGAGGCGGCGCAACGCTTACGGCCGCGGGCACATTCGTCAACGCGGCCAGCCAGGTCGGCAGTCTCACCAAGACGGGGGCCGGTACGCTGGTCATGGTTGCCGACAATACCTATTCGGGGCCAACCACGATTTCGGAGGGTATACGCTTCAGGTCGGCAACAGCGGGAATACCGGGTCTCTTAAGGGAGACGTCGCGGTCGCCGGAGGCGCCAATTTCAACGTAATGCGCAATGCCGACTGGACGTTCGGCGGCACCCTTTCCGGTGACGGCAACTTCAATCAGACAGGAACCGGCACAACGACGCTGACCGCCGACAGTTCCGGTTTCAAGGGCGCAAGCGCAGTCACTGCCGGCGGTCTTTCCGTCACGGGCAAGCTCGGCGGCGTTCTTTCCGTAAGCGGCAATGGCACCCTGACCGGCACGGGCGTTCTCGGCAATGTTTCGGTGCGATCCGGCGGTACGATATCGCCGGGATCGACCGCAAGCATCGGATCGCTTTCCACTGGCGACCTCGATTTCGCTCCGGGTTCGACCTATGTCGTCAACCTTGACGGTTCCGGCAATCATGACGAGCTGCTCGTGGACGGAACGGCGACGATATCGGGCGGGACAGTGAACCTTTCATCCGGAAACGCCACAGTAACCGACGGCGAAACGGTGACAATCATTTCGGCGACAACCTCTGTGGTGACAACGGACGGCGATGGTGACGGCACCAGCGGCTTCAATCCGAAGCTCAATCACTCGGCCTATGTCGACGCCGATATAGGCTATACGCCGACGACCGTCTTCCTGACGCTGAAGGATCTGACCAATGGCGGCACAACGCTTTGCCTGCCCGGCATGACCGCCAACCAGTGCAGCACGGCCGGCGGCATCAACAGTCTCGGGCCGAACAGCTCATTGCCGGGCATTATCCGCGGCCTTCCTGCCGACAAGTTGGGACCGGCTCTGGATCAACTCTCGGGCTCGTCGCTGGCATCCTTGTACAGCGCCATGGCCCAAAACAGCCGGTTCGTCCGTGAAGCGACGGACAGACATTTGCGCCAGACCTTTAACGGCGTAGCCACCGGGGCGCCGATAGCCACGGCCAGCAATTATGCCGAGGAGACGCCGACTGATTCCGTGTTCTCGGGCTTTGTGGAAGACAATTCCGGCATCGATCTATGGGCCACGGGCTATGGGGACTGGAGCCGCACGAAGGGCGACAACCTCGGTGAACTGAAGGGATCTGTCGGAGGCCTCTTCGTGGGCGCCGACATTCCGGCCTTCGACACAATGCGCTTCGGCGCTATGGCCGGCTACGGGGCGACAAGCTACAAGAATGACTCGCCGGCTTCTTCGGCCACAAGCCAGGATTTCACCCTTGGTCTTTATGGCGGCGGCGTCTGGGATGCGGTCAGTGCCACCTTCGGCACGGCCTATACCTGGCAGGATATCACCTCCAAGCGGGACATCAGCATACCGGGCCTGCAAGAGCAGGAGCGCAGCGAATTCGAGGCGGGTACCTATCAGATCTATGGTGACCTGAGTTATACGTACGAAGCCGGAGAGAACCTGCAGGTATCGCCCTTCCTCAGCGCCGCCTACGTCAATACGAGTTCGGGTTCGTTTGGCGAATCCGGCGGTTCGGCTGCGCTGCAGGCCGGCTCGAGCAGTTTCAATACTGCCTTTACGACGCTCGGCGTGCGCATGGCTCAACCCTTCATGATCGGCGAGTCCCAGCACGAAATTTCGGGCTCGGTCGGCTGGCGCCACGCCTATGGCGATGTCGATCCCTCGATCTCCGTCAACTTTGTCGGCGGCACGCCCTTCGGCGTCACCGGCATACCGCTCAGCGAGGATCAGGCCGTCGTAACAGTCGGCTGGCAAACCAGTCTAAAGGACAATCTCGACTTCGGACTGGACTATACCGGTCTTTTCGGGGACGGCTATACAAGTCAAAACGTCACCGGGCGCGTGAATATAAGGTTCTAGATGTGATCTTTCAGGAGGTTGTCCATTCGGAGCAGTCCGAGGAGACTGGAGTTACCACGCTTCAGCACTCACCGGAGGCCCCGAATGAACATTCACAAGAATGCCCGACTGACACCGCTGCGTCGAGAGGAGATGGCTGTTGCCGTGCTCGACGGTACACTCACGAAGGCGCAAGCTGCTAGAGCGCCGGATTGAAAATAGGAATCGATGGATTCCCATTTTCATTGAATGATGATTCACTTGGTCAGAAGGTGCTTCATGGCCAAGACTTATTCTTCCGACCTTCGTTCGCGGGTTGTCGCCTATGTCGAGGCTGGTCATTCGCGTCGTGCCGCTGCCCGTCACTTTGGGATCAGCGAAAGCTTTGCGGTAAAGCTTTTGCAGCGTGTTGCCAATATGGCTCGCCTGCCTCAAGTCGTCGTGGGCGACCATGCGGCGACCGGCTTGTTTTCTTCGAACGGTTCCTGATCAACGCGGTCGAGACGCAGCCCGACATCACCATGCCGGAATTGGCGAAGCAGCTGTTTGAAACCCATCAGATGAAAGCTGATCCGGCCGAACTCTCCCGGTTTCTGTGCCGTTGCGGCTTCTCCTATAAAAAAACGCTGCTGGCATCGGAATGCGCACGCGCTGACATCGCCGAAGCCCGGCGAATATGGCGGCAGTCGCGTCAGCCGCTGATGCGCGAACAACCGGGCCGTCTTGTTTTCATCGATGGTGAGAGAGACGAGTGGCTCTCGAACGCCGTCACCACCAAAATGACGCGCCTACGTGGGCGAAGTCGAAAGGGCGAGCGTCTCAAGACGCATGCGCCGTTTGGCCATTGGGGGACGCAGACCTTCATCGCCGCACTGCGCTGCGACGGCTTGAGCGCGCCCTGGATCATCGACAAGGCCATGAACCGCGCCGCCTTCGATACCTATATCGAGACCCAGCTCGCGCCGACGCTGTCCAGAGGCGACATCTTCATTCTCGACAATCTGGCTGTTCACAAGAGCGCAAAGGCGGCCGAATGCCTTCGCCAGAAAGGGGCGTGGTTTCTCTTCCTGCCGCCCTACAGCTCCGATCTCAACCCGATCGAAATGGCTTTTGCAAAGCTCAAGGCCCATTTGAGAACCGCAGCCGCAAGAACCTTCGAGGACCTGTGGAGGGCGATCGGCAATATCTGCGATCTCTTCAGCAAAGACGAATGCTGGAACTTCCTCAAAGAGGCTGGGTATGCGTACAATTAAATATCCGGCGTTCTAGCTTTCGGTTTCAGGTCGGCGGGGAGCATGGCCTGCGCGCAGGTATTCGACGGGCGTCACCGGCTTGCGGCCAAGGAGTTTATCCAGGTCGCCGCTCTCGCCGTCCCATTCGCCGGCGTTGACGCCCTGCACCCATCTCAACATGAAACCGGCAGCCGGTTCGGGCAGCCCCAGTGACACGAGTTGGGCGATGTAATCACGGTCCGACATGGCGTTGAACGGCACGGCCTTGCCGCTGATCTCGGAGAGAATCTGCGCAATGTCGGCGAACGACACAGCCGGACCGCCATAGAGCGCGTAGTCCTTGAATTCATGCCCGGCTTCGCTCAGCACCACGGCATGCGCTTCTGCCAGATCTTCACGGCTGGCGTAAGCCGCCTTGCCGGTCCCGGCCGGCGCCAGCACGCCTTTCTCCAGCGGATGTCCGCCTGCATAGTTTTCAATATTCTCGAGAAATGGCGGATGGCGCACCAGCGTGTAGACCAACCCGGACGCCTTCAGGCGCTCCTCGACGAAGCGATCTTCGTCGGTGACCTGCGGCATGTGGAAGTCGGAACCCGCCTTTCGGATGATCGGCATGAAGACGATATGCCCGACGCCGGCCTGCTTTGCCGCGTTGATGACGTTGTCATGCTGGGTATTGCGATCGGTAAAGGCTGTGGCGGACACGAGCATGACCTTGCCGATGCCCGCGAAGGCGCCCACCAGCCCCTCGTGATCGAAGTAGTCGCCCTGGCGAATCTCGATCCCCTTGGCGGCAAGATCCGCCGCCTTGGACGGGTCGCGGGCAAGGCCGACCAGATCGCTGGCGGGCACGCGTTTCAGAAGATGTTGCAGGGTCATGCGGCCGATATTACCGGTCGCGCCGGTGACGAGGATCCTGGTCATGGATTTTCCTTTCGGTTTATGCGGTCGGTGCGGCGCGGAGCGTCGACATCGTCGTCCAACCCAGTTAAGACGAGGCAGACTTTCGTTCCAGTACCCACTATTTTGTAAGTATCGAATTTAGGAGATCACAATGAGCGAGACGCATTTCCAATGTGGCCTGGAAGCGGTGCTGGCCATCCTCGGCGGAAAGTGGAAGCCGCTTATTGTCTATCATCTCGCTTTCGGCCCGAAGCGCACCGGGCAACTGCGCCGGCTGGTCAACAATGTGAGCGAAAAGATGCTGATCCAGCATCTGAAGGAGCTGACCGATGACGGCGTCGTTCACCGCATCGATTTCCAAAAAGTGCCGCCGCATGTCGAGTATGAATTGACCGACTTTGGCCGAAGCCTAGCCCAGCTTCTCGCGCCGCTCTGCGAATGGGGAACGCACCACAACGCGGAAATCGCAAGGATCGTAGAAAACCGCGATCAAGGAGCGAAGGTGGTTTAGCTGCCTCAGGCCGCCCGCACTCAGAAAAAGCGGTGCCGCGCGAACTGGCGCGACGCCGTCTTGGGTTCCGGGCGCTATTCCCCATGAACGCGCAGGCGATCGCAATCGCGTTCACCTGCGCGTCGGTTTCGGGCGAATGTCGCATCAGTCGTAATCGGCCGACCGGGCGATTTCCTGCTGCAACTGATCGATCTTTGCGCCGGCCCACTGCCGGGCGTCTTCGCCGAACACGAACCGCGCCGGCGGCTCGTCCTGTAAAGCAAGCACCACGATCCGCGCTGCGAGCAGCTTCGGATCGCCCGGCTGGTTGCCGTTCGCGCCATCGACGAACGCGCGATATTGCGCAATCGCCTCGGCATAATCCGGAATGTCGATGCTGCCGAAACGTGCAGACTTGCCGTCCATGAAGTCGGTGCGCAGCATGCCCGGCTCGATCAGCAGCGAGCGAACACCGAGCGGCGCCAGTTCCTGCGCAAAACCTTCCATCCACCCCTCGACCGCGAATTTCGACGCCGAATAGACCGCGCCACCGCCATTGGAGACCAGCCCGCTGACCGAGGAAATAGTGATGATGAGGCCGGCGCGACGCCGACGCATGTAAGGGGCGATCGCGCGCGCCACGTTCATCGTGCCGAACAGGTTGACCTCGAGCTGCCGCCGCACCGCTTCATCGGTAAAGGTCTCGAAGAAACCCAGCTCGGCATAGCCGGCATTGTTGACCAGCACGTCGATCGCGCCGAACCGCTCGGCGGTCTCGGCGGCCGCCGCATTGGCGGCCTCGGCATCGGTGATATCGAGCGCAAGCGCGTGCAGGCGATCGTGGTCCCCTAAGGCCGTGCGCACCGCTTCGGCGGAGCGCGCCGTCGCCACCACCGTTTCGCCCGCTTCGAGCGCCGCGCGCGCGATCTCGCGTCCAAGTCCCCGGCTTGCGCCGGTCACCAACCAAATCTTTGACATCGTCGTCTCCTTGCTCTTGTGCAGTTGCCGACTATGTAGCTAGGCTAATGGATGAGTATAACCGCCTAATGAGTAATAGGCCCCAGTAGCAGGAGTCATCAATGCGTCCGGATCAGTTCGGCGACCTCGCCATCTTCGCGGCAATTGCCTCCGAGCGCAGCTTCACCCGTGCCGCGCAGCGGCTCGGCGTCACCCAGTCTGCATTGAGCCAGACCATGAAGCGACTGGAGGACCAGCTTGGCTTTCGCCTGCTCACCCGCACGACGCGCAGCGTCGCTCCCACCGCTGCCGGCGAGCGTCTGCTTGCCACCCTCGCGCCGGCACTGGCGGGGCTGGATGACGAACTCGAGGCGCTCTCCCATGCCCGCGGGGCCGCGATCGGCACGGTTCGGATCACGGCGGGCAAACACGCGGCGGACACGGTGCTGTGGCCGATGCTCCCAGCCTTCATGCGCCGCCACCCGGGCATCGAGGTGGCGGTGAGCGTGGAGGACGATATGACCGATGTCGTGGCGGGCCGCTATGATGCGGGCATCCGGCTCGGGGAGCGGCTGGAGAAGGACATGATCGCGCTTACGGTCGGGCCGCCGCTGCGCGTCGCGGTGGTGGCCGCACCCGGCTATCTGCGCGAGCATTCCACGCCGGTGGAGCCGGCCGATCTCACCGCCCATCGCTGCATCGCCTATGCCGACGCGCAAGGCAGGCTGTCGCCCTGGTCATTCGAGCGCGACGGCCGCGCGGTGACGGTCAAGCCAGGCCGGGGACCGGTCTTCAACGACGGCGATCTCCTGGTCGCCGCCGCCCTGGAAGGTTTCGGCATCCTCTACATCCTGGAGGACCTAGTGGCGGCGCCGATAGCCGATGGCCGCCTCACCCGCCTGCTGGAGCCCTGGTGCGAGCCGTTTTCCGGCTACCACCTCTATTACCCCGATCGGCACGGCACGACCGCTTTCGAACTGTTCAAGGAAGCGCTTCGCGCAGAAAAGGCAGCGCGCTTCGTGTTTCAGGAGTGAGTTGGTCGTGTCGCGATGTGTGCAGCCCGAAGACATAGGTAACAGAATGTACCTACGACATGGGTGACAACCCGGTGCAGAACGGGTTGTCGATGGTCTGCATTGTTCTCTGTTCCAATCGATATATCCGAGATCGTAGCGCACGAAGCTGATCAGCCAAATGCTGTCGACGATCTCCTTGATGCTGAGTTTCTGACCGGCAAGCACGGTCGAGGCATTGTTTTTTTGCGCCATGCAGGTTCGACCGCATGCCGTGACGATGATATCGCGGTCGTGGAAGGGTAGCCGTCGAGTTTAGCAGGGTCGTGCAGCGCAAGGGTCCTGTTCTCACGGCGTGCGATCGACTTTGCCTGTCTGACGGCAGCATCCACATCGGCAGCGGTCATGACGATCGCAGCACGCGCCAGGTCATCGATATCGCCCGCTGGCCATGGGCGTCTGTGTCGTAGCGGCTGCCGGCGACGTCGACCTCATCGAAGAACAGGATTGATGACTTCTTTGCAATCGCCCCGGCGAACAACCTGCGCATAGCCGCCAGCATGTCACCGAGATGACCGGTGGATTGCCACTCGGCAAAGCTTGCTTGCACGCAGTCGACACCAGCGCTTGCCGCCATGGGGCGGGCAAGCCATGTTGATTTCCACTGAGAGCTGTTCCAGCTTGTCTACGAGAGTTGGCTCTGACTCACATTTGCTGCTGTTGGACGGCAAGCTTTTGCTGATTCAGTGGAGGATCAGCATATGCGCCATCGAATTCCGCGCGCGGGCCTGGCGCCCCGAGGCAACTGGACGGAGAGGCCCGCCATGAAGGTCGGGCGCGCGAGCGTGATGCCTGTGCTGACGCAAAGCCCGCACCACGACAATCAGATCACGTTCGCTGAGTGCTCGCTGATGGGTTTGCAATCGCCTCACGGGACTGCTGGGCCGCCAAGAAGAGGCGCTACGGCATTGAAAATGCGCATGGCGGGCAAGGAGCAAGCAATGCCCTGCGGATTGGAGGGCAGAACCTCGGCGTCGCCGCAATCGCCCGAAGGAATGTCGCTGTTGGTTTGTATGGCCACGGTCGTATCGGTTTGTGTATTGTAATAGACGACGGTGGTGTATCCCGGCAGTTCACCGGTATGTCCGACCCAGCCGTCGGTGCAACGCAACGCCAAGCCATAGTCTGCGGGCCCCTGGAAAGAGCGCAGCCGCTGTTCCTGCGATTTTGCGTCAAGAAGGCCGTGACCGGTTGCCAGAGCCCTGCCATAGGTGAGCAGGTCATCGACATCTGAAATGATTTCGCCAGCGGTCCAGAGCGATGCCGGATTCCAGTTGGTGGCGTCCAGCGGGGCTTCGGGGGTCGCGTCATAACCTTGCAGCGAGATACCGCGCGCGTAAGGTGCGGGGATTGCGGTCTGCCTGCCTGGCCAGATCGTGTTCTCCAGACCGAGCGGTTCGAAGATCATTGTGTTGAGTGCCGTCTCGACCGGTTGGCCGGTGACCTTCTCTATCACCATTCCAAGCAGGATCGTGTTGGTGTTGGAATAGTCATATTCAGAACCGGGTTCGAACAGGGGAGAGTTCTCGACAGCGTAGGCGACCAGATCCTCCGGTGAGAAAAACATGTTCGGGTCTTCAAGGTACAAGCTCACAAACCGCTCCGAGGCGGTGTAGCTGGCAATACCGCTCGTCATGTTTGCCAGCTGTCGCAGCGTGATTTCATCGCCGTTCGGAATGCCCGAGACATAGGCGCCAATCGTGTCATCCAGCGAAAGAAGGCCGTCTTCGGCCAGTTGCAGAATAACGGTTCCCGTGAAGGTCTTCGTGACCGAACCGATGCGTGTATGCATGCCCGGCGCCATCTGCGCGCCAGTGCGGGGATCGGCAATGCCAAAACCCTCAACCCATGAGCCTTCGGGCATGCGCACGCCGACAATCGCGCCGGGCGCTGCAGTCTGGTGCAGCGCCTTTGTCACGGCAGCGTCGAGCCTTGACGCAAGCGCTTCGGAGAGGCGCTTGGTACTTGCCGCCTGAGCAGCCGACATCGACAGGACGCGGTCGACATCCTGCACGCACGCATCTGCAGCGACGGCGGTTTCGATACCGCCAGAGGTTAGCAGAAGCAGTGCCAGGAGCGGCAGCCTTCTTCGTTTCAGAAGGTCGCATGAGACGGATGCTGGCATTTCAAGAATCCCTTTGATGATGTTGCGAGCGATTGTGCATGTCCGGCCCATGCTGCCTTACCGATCTAGAAGCGAAGGTCGAAACGCATGCTGAAATTGTGATCCTGCACCCCTTCGGCAAGCTGCCCGTCATAGCCAAGCGAAAGGCTGGCTTCGTTGCCGAGGTCGAAGGACAGGCCGACCCCGAGCAGGGCTGCGTCCCGGGCCGTCGGAACACCGGATATCCCGAAATCGCTGCCGCCGTTGAACGCCATCATCGAGGTTCCATTCAGATCGCCATATGCATGCTGCCAGCCGGCGTGTCCGGAAAGGCGCGCCGCCGTTTCGCCGAGCATGATGTCGCGGCTGGCGCGAAGACCAAGCGTCGTGGTCCAAAGATCCTGGGTTTGCGATGCCGCGTGGAGCGCCGCCATGCCACCGGTCTCGGAAAACCCGTCGGTCTTCAGGTTGACATAGGATGCCGCCGCGAAAGGCTGCAGATATCCGGCCTCGTCGCCGAACCGCCAGCCCGTTTCGGCAAAGGCCTGCAGCGTCCGGGCATCATAGTCGGCGTTCAGCTGTTCGCTCAGCCCGACAAAGGACACGGTCCGCCTGGTGGAGATTGCGTGGTGGCCGTAGGAGCCGCCGAAGCTGAGGCTGAACGGACCTGTCTGCATGCTGCCATACCCACCGACATAGTAGCTGTCGGTATCCGCTGAGGCCGTGAACCCCTTCTCGTCAATCGAGGCATTCGTGTAGCCTGCGGCAAGGCCGAACAGCCAGTCCTGACCGACACGGGCATCGCCGCCGAACAGGGCTCCGCCGCCGGAGGTGTCTACAGTATGGGCATTGCCATCGCCCTGATAGCGCCCGCGCCCGCCCAGAGCATCGAACCAGACCGATACCGGGTCGGTTGCCAGGGTTTCGCCGTTTGGCGCAGCGCCCTCAGCCCCGTCCGTGGCAAAGGCGGCATGGATGCGCGAGAGAATTGCCCTTTCGACCTGCCTCGGCTCGCCACGCAAAACGGTATTGGCAGAGGCATGGATTTCGCCGGACAGCGCATCGAATATTTCCGGCGCCTCATTTTCATAAAGCCCGAGGATCGTCCGATAGAGCGCCGTGTCGGGCGACAGGCTGTCCAAGCCTGCAGCCGTTGCCTTCTGGTTTGGCGTTCTTGCTTCGTCAACGAAATCGACATCGTTTCGCTGAAGCGTCAGATAGACGTTTCTGGCGTCATAGCCGAGATAGGAGTCGAGAAAGGCAAAATTGTCGCTCACGCTGCCGAAACCACCCGTGACGCCGCCTTCGGCCGTCACCACGGTATAGACATTGATTGGATCATAGCCGGCGCCGGTATCGCCGGACCCCGCCAGGACGACGAGATCGGCGCCCTTGTCTATCGTTGCCGCGCCCGCGACCTTGATCAGGTCGTTGTTGGTTCCCGCTTCTGTGCCCGCGTCATTGACCTCGACCTGGTAGACCGCGCCGGCGCCAAGGCCAAGATCGCCGGCGACATGCATTGTCCCGATGGAATTGCCCGGCGCGACCATGCCGGAAACCACCGTATCCCCGACCGTTCCGGAGCCGGCAAGCATGGCGGCGGAGGCGACATTGACCGCGCCGATAACGCCATTGACCACGAGCTTGCCGCCGAACACGTCCGTGCCTCCGGTATAGCTGCTGTTGCCGGTGAGAATGGTTGTGCCGGAATAGACTTCGACGCCCCCTGCGCCTGTGATAGCAGGCGCAAAGGTGTAGTCCGGGTTGGTATGGTTGAAGACGATCTTGCCGCTGCGCGTGCCGAAGTCGATCAGCGTGGTGTCGACAACGCCCGCCGAGACAGCCGTCTCGCCTGCCGCGGCACCAATGTTCAGCCTTCCCTGTGTCCCGATGGTGAACGCGTCCGTGGCGCGAACCGTGCCGCCATCGGCTACCGTCAGAACCCCGGTGGCGCCTGCATTTCCGACTTTCATCGTGCCTGTCGTCCAGAGCGAGCCGGTTCCGCTGACCGTCGCCATGCCTCTCGTCCATGCGGACTGCCCGAGCGTGGCCGTTCCGCTGGTAACGGCGCCGCCATTTTCGACCGCAAGCCTGCTGCCGGCAATCGACCCGATGGCCAGCGATCGGCCAGCGCCGGTGGAGAGCCGCGATCCGCTTCCGATCACCAGGACCTCGCCGGTGGGCAATGACAGCGATGCGGTGCCGACAGCAATCTTGCCCGAGGCGTTGACGCCGCCGCCGTCGCTGATCACCAGCGCGCCGGCCCCAAGGCGACCGACATTAAGATCGCCGCTCAGCGTCCACAAAGCCGCCGCGCCGTTGACTTCGACGCGGCCATCCTCGCCGGCGACGGTTCCGATGAAGCCGGAACCGCTTGCAAGCACATTGTTTATCTCAAGCGTGCCGGAGCCAACGCGCACCTCGCCGCTATAGGCGCTGGTCGCCCCTGTCAGCCGAAGCCGTGCGGGTCCGAAGAACGCCAGCGTGCCGGAGCCGGCGAAGCTGCCGCCAAACACCGTATCGGCATTCTGGCTGACCGACAGCCTGGCTGTTCCGAGGTCGACTGTGCCACCAGTTCCCGAAAGCCCATGCATCATCAGATCATTGTCGTTGAGGTCGAGCACGCCGCCATTGACCGTGTAGACCCCGCCTTGTGCGAAGGCGAGCAGCGAGCCAGCCCGCAGAACGCCGCCCTCGACCGTGGTTTCGCCGGTATAGATGTTATTGCCGAACAGCGTGGTCGTGCCGGAATAGGCTTCGATGCCGCCTGCGCCCTTGAGATCGGGGAAAAACGTGTAATCCGTGTCGGTGTGATTGAAGACGATGCTGCCGTCACCCGCGCCGAAGACGATTGCACCGGTCTGAAGCGCGCCGGCAGCCGTGGCTGTCTCTCCCGCCGCGGCCCCGATATTGAGGGCGCCGCTAGAACCGCCTGCCGCAGCGATCTCAACGCGATCGTTTGCGATGACGGTTGCGCTATCAGCCAATGTCAGAACGCCGCTTCCGCGATCGCCGACGACCAGCACGCCGCCGGCGCTTGTCCACGTCGTGCCCGCACCGGAAACAATGGCCGAGCCCGAACCGCCTGCAACAGCCCCGATGACGCCGCTTGCCGCCTCTGCCATTCCGCCGCCCGACAGGATCAGCATACCGGTGCCCTTGCTACCCACGGTCAATGCACCGGTGAGCGCCAGTCTGGAGCCGGAACCGGACAAATTTACTGTCCCCTGCGCAATATCGTTTGCGCCGAGAACCATGTCCTTTCCGCTCATCGCACCGCTGTCCGTGATGGCCAGCACGCCTTCGGCGTTCCAGCCCACGCGCGAAATAACGAAGTCATGCCAGAGCGATCCGGCGCCGGTAATCGTTGCCGTGCCGTATTCATTGGTGCCGATATTGGCGATGGGAGCGGTTACGGTGCCCCCTCTGGAAATCGTCAGCGAGGCTGGGGCCTTCACCCCCACCGAAACAAAGTCAGGCTCTGAAATAGCTGTCCCGTACTCCCCGCCATCGATACCATCGACGGTAACATCTTTATCGATCCAGAGGCCGGCGAGCGCCGGTCCCGAAAGTGCGAGAAAAGCGGTGGAAGCCAGCAATGCCAATTTGGGAGCTGCTTGGAACGCACGTGTGGCCGCTTTCATTGGGCGCTTGTGGAGACGCACTGATGTGCAAACTGTCGTCGTCTTTTGGCCTTGCCGCATGGTTGTTCCCCTAAAATCATCTTCTGGAACCATGCTCTCGAAGCGGCTTCGACAATCGGGAAACCGTGCCGACCTGCTTACGAAGTAAAGCTCCGTCGGCGCTTATTGGTCAGCAACCCAATGATTGGAATCCCCTGATCAGGGGTTTTGACGCGAAGGTCCGCAGGCCATAGACGGTTTCGCATCGGGCATTTGACGCCACAGCTTTATCGCTGCGTTGACGACCGCGAGATATCGCACGCATCGGGGACAAAAGGCTCGGGCTATATCAATCCGGCAGGTTACTGCTGCTGCGCTTCAAACGAATGAGTATGAACATGGGTGTTTCATGATGACCTCAACCACAGTCGGCTCCTGTTTGTGTGGTGACGTCAGGTTTGAAATCTCAGGCGAGCTTGAGAATTTCTTTCTGTGTCACTGCAAGCGCTGTCGAAAGGACACAGGGTCGGCCCATTCGGCCAATCTGTTTTCGTCGACAGCGAAACTATCATGGATTTCCGGCCTTGAGAACGTCCAGACCTACAAGGTGCCTGGGACCCGGCACGAAAAAAGCTTCTGCAACAAATGCGGATCAGCACTTCCAAGCGTCCAGTTGGAGGGGACTTTGGTCGTCGTCCCAGCCGGGAGCCTTGATAACGCGATTGAGATCCGGCCGAGTGCTCATATCTGCTTTGCAAGCCGAGCGGAGTGGGAGGCGCGTTTGGAAGACATCCAGAAATTCAACGGTCTCCCAGGCTAGGTTCAGTACCGAAAGACGGTCTCCGGACAGTCCGGAAGGCGCACCCAATCCTGTCGTTCATGGCGCGATCTGTCGGTCTCGGAAGCCGACATACCGCCGACTTGATGCCTTGCCGCGGCCGATCAGGTCAGATCGACAACCGGTTTGTAGCCGGATATGCCGGCCCGCTGGGCGTCGACGGCGGGCTGGAACGCCTCAAGGCCCCGGCCAACCACTTTGGGGGCGGGGGCTGCGATGTATTTCTCCTCAGCCAGTGCGGCGGGCAGGAAATCCTGATAGATCATCGGTCCGACCGCGTCCTCGCGCAGGCTCGTGCCGGCGATGGCGGCGGCTTCGATCGTTTCGGGTGGCGCGGACTCAAGCGGAAGGGTCACGGTCACAAGCCGGCGGCCTTCGCTGCGACGCATTACGGCATAGGTGTCTGCAAGGTTGCCGGTGGCATGGAACGCGCCGACCAGCTTCTTGCCCTCCAGCGCGGCTACGAGCTTTTCAACCACGTTGTCATCGCCGTGATCGAACACCTCCGCGGCGCCGAGCTTTCGAACCAGGTCGTGGTTGCGGGGCGAAGCCGTGGCAATCACCGCGTAGCCCGAGGCGATCGCAAGCTGCACCGCATTGCAGCCGACGCTCGACGATGCGCCCCAGACAAGCAGCGTCTCGCGGCTAGGTGTCGGGTCGAGCGAAGGAGGACGCAGCCCAAGATTTTGCGGTTGGTAGAGCCCGCAGGCCGCCGTGCCGATGCCGAGCGGCAGGACCGCGGCGGTCGTCGCCGCCATCGTGTCCGGAATGGGCGCGGCCATGTGGGCGAGCATCACGGTATGCTCCTGGAAAGCGCCTTGCGACGGGCGGTTGACGGTCGTGCCGACGGCCTGACCGAGCACGCGATCGCCAACGAAAAAGCGCGCCACGCCTTCGCCCACGGCAACCACCGTGCCGGCGACGTCGCTTCCGGCGATCACCGGATAGTCGAGCCAGGGCAGCACCGCCGCGTCCTGGAGAAGATAGTCCAGCGGATTGATCGCGACCGCCTCGTTTCGCACGAGTATCTCGCCCGGCGCGAGCGCCGGCACCTCTGCCGTCTCGATGCGAAGCGGTTCGCCCGGTTGACGCTGCCAAGCTGCCAGATTGTCCATGATTCTCTGCCTTTCCTAAGCCTGTATCCAGTTCGGCTCGTTCGCCGATGTGTCGCCTGAAGATACGGAGCGATCGGTTGTTCACAAGATGGAACAATGGCAATGTGCTGTTGCAGCAGGAGCAATAATGTGAACGGCAAAGAATATCAGGAACTGATGGTTTTCATGGCGATTGCGCGCGAACTGAGCTTTCGCGGCGCGGCCCGCCGCCTTGGCATGACACCCTCGGCGGTGAGCCGGGCGACGGCGCAGCTTGAGGCCCGGCTTGGCGTACGCCTTCTCAACCGCACGACCCGAAGCGTCGCCCTGACGCCTGCGGGAGAGGCGCTGTCCGCCCGGCTGCCGGCGCTCGTTACCGCGATGGACACCGCCGTGGAGAACGTGGTGGCGCTTAGCGAGACGCCGAGCGGCGTGGTGCGGCTCAACCTGCCGCGGGTGGCGGCGGAACTACTGCTCGCGCCGCTTATCGCCCCCTTTGCCGAGGCCTTTCCCGCCATCAAGCTGGATCTCTCGATCGATGACAGGCTGAGCGATATCGTCGCCAAGTGCAATGACGCCGGAATCCGGAGCGGCGGGCGTCTCGCGCTGGATATGGCGGCCGTCCGCCTGACCCCGGACTTTCCGCTGCAGTCGTCGGATCGCCCGACTATTTCAGCGCCCGTGCGCGTCCCGAACATCCGCGCGACCTGTTGCAGCATGCCCGCCTGAACTATCGCTGGCAGCAGACGCAAGACGTCTATCGATGGCGTTTCGAGGAGGATGGGCGCGCCCTCGATGTCGCGGTCGAGGCCGGACTGACGGTCGACGACACCGGCATTCTGCGCGAGGCGGTGCTTTGCGGCATGGGTCTCGCCTGCCTGCCCGACAGGCTCGTCGCGCCGCTGGTGGAGGCGGGCCGCCTCGTGCGGGTGCTTGAGGAATTCTGCCCCGCCCAACCCGGCTTTTTTCTGTACTACCCTCTGAACGGGCACCCATCGGCCGCACTCAAGGCCTTTATCGGCTTCGTCAGAGCCGCCGGCGTGCGCCAATAACGCGGGCTGTGGCCGAACCCGGTGCTAGTTTTCTGTAACAACGGGTGACCGTCGCTAGACGTTTTCGACATAGCGCGCGAGCTCTTCGGGCGCGCCTTCCGGAAAAGCCGCTCGCAGATGATCGAGAAAGGCGGAGACGCGGGCGCTCAGAAGCCGGCGGCTGGGATAGAGCGCGACCGCCCAAACTCGCTACAATAGCCGAAGGGGTGTCCGGATCGATCATTGCCAACGTCCCTTTAAGCGCGTGGCAAATCTTTGACCGATCAGCAGGTGAGCCTTTGCCTCCGGATGCAATTGATCCGGCAGGGGCAACATGGAATGATCGTGCTCCCCATAAAGCGCGAGACCATCCAGATAGTGGATATTCCGGTCGCTCATGCGACGCTGTTCCACAATGGCTTTCAGATGCTCCCGAATGACGGACAAGGTCAGTTTCCCGGCATTTACGTCATCGGGGCGACCCGTTGCCTCAAATCTGATCTCCCCCTTTTGCAGCGCTTTCAGATCGAATGTGCCAGGACCAGGGGTGTTTTCGTGTATGGGGCAGCATATCGGAGAGATGACAAGAAGCGGCGTTTCCGGATGACCGTCGCGTATCGTATCCAGAAAGCCATGAACCGCGGGCACGAAAGCTCTCAGACGCATCAGATCCGCATTGACGAGATTGATGCCGATCTTGACGCTGACAAGATCGGCGGATGTATCTCTCATTGCGCGCGCAACGAAGGGGTCGAGCAGGGCATTGCCGCCGAAGCCCAGATTGACGAGATCGAAATTTTCCATACGCGAAGCAACCACCGGCCAGATCCCGGTCGGAGAAGCCGCGTTCGAACCCTGGCTGATCGAGCTGCCATGGTGGAGCCAGACCGGCTGACCGGCGTCGGTATCCGGCTTGATGGGAGCATCCGATCGCATGGTCGCGAGTTCCACGATCTCATTATGGGGAAGCCAGATCTCGAACAGCTTTTCGCCGTCGGGCAGGTTTGCAAAGGGCAATGTTTCCGCAATTCCCGGCTCGCGACGCGTTATGCCGGTGGAAAGGTCTGTGCGCAAAAGCGTGGCGCTCTCCGCCGATTGCTGTGATTGCAATTGCCCGTCGATGCAAAGGTCAAACACGCCTTTCGGTCGGGGCGGCACCCCGACAAGCTCCCTTCGGGTCGGAAGAACATCGAGCTCGATCGCGGTTGCGCTGCTGCGAAACCGCAGGCGGACACCGGAGGTTTCGGCTTCGACGAATCCAAGCTGAGGGTCTGGATATTGGGCGCGCGCCCATGCCGGCAGGCGGTGCGGGAGCAGGCCGAACTCCGTCTCCTCCAGGTCCATGAAGCCCTTGAGCAGGGATGCGGTGATGGGGGTGGTGACTGCGAGATTTTTCATTTGTTTTGCCGGGTATTGCTTGAAATTCTATTGTTCAGTCTTTGCTCCAGCTTCGAATGAAAGCGTCGATAGCATCTATGCCGCGCTCCCACGGAAGCTCAGGCGGAGGTGGTCTGTGTGCAAAGCTTCCTGCCGTTTCGAGCAGGGAGAAGCCCAGCACGAACGAACCGAAAAGGCGGATGGCGTGGACGCTCTCATCCTCCGGCAGGCCGTAGCCGCGAAGCATTGCGAGGCTCACCCTGGCCAAGCGCGTGCCGCCGTTTCCGGGAGCGCTTTTGGGATCAAGCGGATAGCGGGTAGCGTGAAACAAGCCCGGATGCTGGCACGCAAATTCACGATGCACATTTGCCAGTGCCTGCAATGCATCTTTCCCGGACCGTCCCGCGACGGCATCTTCCGCCCGCTCCGCCCGCTGTTCCAGCGTCCGCAATGCCACACCCTTTTTCAAATCTTCGGAATTGGCAACGTGACCGTAAAGGCTCGGCAAGCGAACCTGAAAATGCTGGGCCACAGCTGTGAGTGCGTGCTGACAACCGTGCGGGTGATCAGGCTACTTGCCTCGTGCCTGCGCAGGCATTGCGTGAGCGCTTTCTGACTCACCCCTTTATTGAGGCGCTTGAGCGCATTGAAACGCGCGGACCCATTGCACAGGGCATTCAGAACCAGCAGGCTCCATTTGCCGGTCAGTTCGTCAAGGGCGGATCGGATATGTTCCAGCTCTTCGGACGATTGGACGGGCATGTGGGATACTCCGGGTTACCTGGTCGCTTTCAGGTGCGTAATTGATTTCAGGTATATCCTGTATACCTTGATGCGACCACCATCAAGGAGAGCCCAGATGCCAAGCGACATGTACAAGCACGATCAGACGCAGACCAAGGAAACCGTGCTCGTCTTCGGCGCCACCGGCAAACAGGGCGGAGCGGTCGCCGCGGCGTTGCGCGCCAAAGGCTGGGCTGTCCGCGCCCTCGTCCGCAATACCGCGCGCGAAGAGGTCAAACGTCTTGGCGCGGCCGGAATTGCCATATTCGAGGGCGCGTTCGCGGACATGGCCTCGGTCGAGAACGCCATGGAAGGGGTCGATGCGGTCTTCAGCGTGCAGCCCAATTCGGGAAGCGCGGGATCGGGCATCACCGACGCCGAGGAAGTGCGCATCGGCAAAAGCATTGCCGACATTGCGATGCGCAGCGGGGTCAGGCATCTGGTATACAGCTCGGCGGGCATCATCAGCAGGGGCCGGACCGGCCTGCCCAACCTCGACACCAAGATCGAGATCGAGGAGCATATCCGCAGCCTGGACCTGCCGAGCACGATCCTACGGCCCGCCACCTTCACCGACCTCTTCACGCTACCCGGTTTCGGGCTCGATCAGGGGACGTTCTCATTCTTCGTGCATCCGGATCAGCCCTTTCAGGCCATAGCTGTCGATGATATCGGCAAGATCGGCGCGCAGATCATCGAACATCCAAGGGCGTACGCCGGTCGAACGATCGAGATCGCCGGCGATGAACTGACCGGATTGGAGCTGGCAGACGCCCTGAGCCATGCGGCCGAGCGCAAGATTACCTACCACCGCTTCCCCGATGCAGTGCTGAACGGCAATGAATTCCTGCGGCGCAACGCAAAACTGTTCGAGGAAGGCCGGGCGGCCGGGAACGCGGATATTGCCGCCCTGAAGAAGGAATTCGGGCCGCTTTGGAGCGTGTGGGATTGGCTGGCAGGTCCCGGCAAGGCAGCGCTGCAAGCCGCGCTCGCAAGCGGTGAAGGGCCTCTATCGCTCAGATAAAGCGGCGCCGCGCGAATTGGCGCGACGCCATTGTGAATTCTCGGGCGCCATGCTCTACGGCAGCGGATCGCCCGAGTGTCGCATCAGTCGTAATCGGCTGACCGGGCGATTTCCTGCTGCAACTGATCGACCTTTGCGTCGGCCCACTGCCGGGCGTCGTCGCCGAACACGAACCGCGCCGGCGTTTCGTCCTGCGCGGCAAGCGCTACGATCAGGCTTCGCGCATGATCCTTGCGAAGCCTTCGAAAGCGCGAAGGAACATCCGGTCATCGAAGCCTTTGTACGGCTTTTCAAGGACCGCGGCGGCGATCATGAGCGACAACGGTTTGCCTTTTGCCAGTCCCAATGGTCGATACAACCTGTCAAAGCTCTCGGTCTTCTGGCTCAGGCTCAGGCTCGGTATCGCCATTGAGCGCATCAAGCCGGGCAACCCGCAGCAGAACGGACGCCACGAGCGCATGCACCGGACCCTGAAGCAGGAGACGGCCCGCCCGCCCGGCATGAACGCCCTCCAGCAGCAGGCCAGGTTCGACGACTTCATCAGCGAATTCAATGAAGAACGGCCCCACGAGGCGCTCCACATGAGGACCCCGACCGAACTCTATGCGCCTTCCTCAATACCTTATGAGGGCCTGCCGGATGTGGAATACCCCTTCCACGACCGCGACATCATCGTCACGGCATGCGGTCGTATCTGCATGGCGCGGAAGAAGATCAATATCTCGACCGTGCTCGCCGGTCAGAAACTCGGCATCAAGGAGGTCGACGATGGCATTTGGCTGATCAGCTTCATGCGCTATGATCTCGGACATGTCGATTGGAACAGAGAACAATGCAGACCATCGATAACCCGTTCGGCACCGGGTTGTCACCCATGTCTTAGGTACATTCTGTTACCTATGTCTTCGGGCTGCACACAAATTCAAGGGTGGTGGGCCTGGAGGGACTCGAACCCCCAACCAAGCGGTTATGAGCCGCCGGCTCTAACCATTGAGCTACAGGCCCCCTGTCCGAAGCCGAGATGGGCTGGAACGGGCCGCGCTGGCAATGGCTCCTTGCGCGGACCCTCCGACTACTCCAAATTCATGGGCATCGCAAGTTCCCGCCGCATTGGCTTCACAATTGCCGGCCAAGAGGAAGGGACATCATTTCAAGGAGGGATATCCATGGCCAAATTACCCGTTCGTCTCGCTGCTGCGGGCCTGCTTTTCGCGCTCCCGCTTGCCGGCACGGCAGCGCTTGCAGACGGCGCCGAGCCGCCGGCCGTCATCAGTGTTTCGGCCGATGGCGATGCCACTCTGGTGCCGGACATGGCCACCGTCTCGCTTTCGGTCGTCAGCCAGGCCGATGATACGGCGACTGCGCTTTCGGACAATTCGGCCGCCATGCAAAAGGTCATCGACGCCCTCAAGCAGAACGGCATCGCCGACAAGGACGTCCAGACCAGCAATTTCTCGGTGAGCCCGCGCTATCAGCAGGTCAAGGCCGATGACGGAACGATGACCAGCGAGATCGTCGGCTACGAGGTCCAGAACGGCCTCAATGTCCGGGTGCGCGATCTTTCGAAGCTCTCTGCTGTGCTCGATCAGGCAGTCAAGCTCGGTGTCAATTCCGGCGGCGGGATATCATTCTCCAACAGCGATCCTTCCGCGGCGGAAGACGAGGCCCGGCGCGAGGCCGTCGCCAATGCGCTGGCCAAGGCCGAAACGCTGGCCGAGGCCGCCGGGGTCACGCTCGGCAAGGTGATGTCGATCTCCGAGCAGAGCTCGATGCCGCAGCCAATGATGATGCGCGCCGACGTGATGATGGCAAAAGCCGAGGGCGCCCCGCCGATCGCGGCCGGCGAAAACACCTACAACATCACCGTCAACATGACGCTGGCGATCGAGCAGTAAGGCGGCTTGTCCTGTCCGGTTGTTTCCTGTCGGGCAGGGCACGACGACGTGTTTTGCGCAGAGACGTCGCCTCTGGCCTTCCTGTTTGCGCTTTATACCATCAGAACGGCTTTTCGCAGGCCTATGTCGAATGGCGGTGGGTTCCCGCTTCGGAAGATGACACGAAAAATCTACGCCCGGAAATCAAGAAGGCGCAGGCTTCAGTACTCCGCGCTCCAGCGCGTCTACGTAAGTTCGGGCGACCTCCGCAAGGTGAGCAAGCTCCTCCTGTGACAGCCCCTTTTTCTTTCGGGCTCGCCTTAGAGTCTGTTCAAGAAAGCGGATATCAAGCGAGCCGCCTTGTTATGAGCTTGATCATAGCGATCTGAATGAAGGCGAGGCTTGTTGCTGAGAAGCGCTCGAAATCCTTTGCCAAACGGCGGTTTATCCCGAGCCACGCCAACGTTCGTTCGACAATCCAGCGCTTCGGCAGAAGCTGAAAGCCTGCTTGATTGCGCTTGACGATCTCCATCGGTCTCGGGCTTGTCTCTTCGACCCTTTGGCCTTGATCGCCGCCGTCACCGCAGATTTTTTCGGTGAAGTGAAAGCGGTTGGAGATTTTGTCGAAAACCAGCGCTGCTCCGTCGCGATCCTGAATGCCTGTCGAGGGGCTGCAATGGGCTCGGTTTATAGAAAAATTATTGCACTGAAGAAAAACAATCTAAGGTGGTGAACAAGAGAGGCAATGTAAGATTGTTTCCTGAAAATTTCCGCCGCGAGATACGTCTCGATGTGGAACCAGAGATGCAGGGCAATCGGCGGCCAATGTTTTTTGTGGGAGTTCCCATCAACTTCGACGACGGCCAGAGCCTTGTCGGCCGGCTTGGGCTGGGGCTGGAAAAGCTGAGCCAGTGGCAGGATGCGGCCGGCAAGACGCGCGCGGCAAGGCTCTACGGCACGGCCAGCATCAACCACGATTTCCTCGGCGATACCACTGCGGTGCTCGACGCCATCTACGACCTCGACTCCTCGCCGGACGCATGGTCCGGCGAGATCGCCTTCGGCGGCTCGTATGACTTCGCCACCGGCAAGACCCGCATCGGCCTCTACGCCGAACTCACCGCCACAACCGGCTTCGACACCGGCTCCTACGGCTATTGAACCGCACCGGGTTTGCCGGAGGCTCCAACTCTTGAGTAAGATGGAGCATTATGAGCAAAACAACGAACAAGTATTCCCCTGAAGTCCGTGAGCGGGCGGTGCGGATGGTTCTCGACAATGCCGGTCAGCATGGATCGCGCTGGCAGGCTGTTGTCTCGATTGCCGCGAAGATCGGCTGTTCAGCGAATACGTTGCATGAATGGGTCAAAAAGGCCGAGGTCGACAGCGGCCAACGTGCCGGCATCCCGAGTGATATGGCTGAGCGAATGAAGGCGCTGGAACGGGAGAACCGCGAACTGCGCCAGGCGAATGAGATCCTGCGCAAGGCGTCAGCGTATTTTGCGATGGCGGAGCTCGACCGCCGGTCGAAGTAATGGTCGCGTTTATCGACGAACAGCGTGGGAGCCATGGGGTCGAGCCGATCTGCAAGACATTGCCGATCGCCCCATCCACCTATTACGCCCATCTGGCCAAGCGGGCCGATCCGACCTTGTTGTCGGATCGCGCCCGGCGCGATGCCGGGCTGAAGCCCCAGATCCAACGTGTGTTCGAAGAGAACTGGGAGGTCTATGGGGCGCGCAAGATCTGGCGGCAACTGGGCC
>NZ_JBAKFQ010000009.1:0-173667 GCF_053484255.1 Martelella sp. FLE1502 | reverse complement strand
AGTCCAAGCCGCGTAACTATTGAAACCAAGCCTCCGGCAAACCCGGAGCGGTTCACTATGGCGGCAATCTCGGCCTCAAGGTCAGATGGTAAAAGGTATTGCCAAAATGCCGCGGTAGCCATTCAAGTGGCGGGCGACGCATTCGCCGGATCGGCTGTCCTCGAAGCGGTAGACGACCATCGGTACGATGAGCTTCTTTCGCGGAATTTCCTATATCGTGCTCGGCGATCAGGTGTTCAAAGGCTATCCCGCAGGCTTCGATTTCTTCGGTCAGGGCTATGTCTGGTGGGTGGTCTCCTTTGAATTCGTGCTGTTCCTCGTCCTGGCGGTGCTTTTTTCGTTCTGCTGCACAAGACCAATTTCGGGCGTCATGTCTTCGTGATTGGCAACAATGCTGTCGCCGCGCGCTTTTCCGGCGTCAGGGGGGAGTGGGTTAAGTTCATTCTGTTCTGACTGACAGGCGTGATGGCCGGCGTCGGGTCGGTGCTTTTGACCTCCCGCCTTGCCTCCACGCGCCCCTCGATCGCGCTTGGCTGGGAGCTGGAAGTGGTGACCATGGTGGTGCTGGGCGGGGTCTCGATCCTCGGCGGCTCGGGCACGATCCAGGGCGTCGTCATCGCCGCCTTCATCATGGGCCTTGCGACCTTCGGCCTCGGGCTGTTGAACATTCCCGGCATCGTCATCTCGATCTTCATCGGCGCGCTACTGATCTTCGTCATCGCCCTGCCGATCGTCTACCGCAAGATCCAGGAGAAAAGGATATGAGCGGCCAGGAACAGCATGCATTCAAGATGATGCTCAATCCGGGCATGGCAGCGGAATACAGACGCCGCCATGATGAAATCTGGCCGGAACTTGTCGATCTTCTGCAAGATGCCGGCGTCAGCGATTATTCGATCTTTCTGGATGAAGAGACGAACACGCTGTTCGCCGTCCTTCGCCGCCGTTCGGACCATACAATGGCTGCGCTTCCCGATCATCCGGTGATGCGGAAATGGTGGGCCCACATGGCCGACATCATGGCGACCAATGACCGAAACGAACCGCTGTCGAGAGACCTGACGTCGGTCTTCCACATGGATTGACGGCATGAGCGGGCCCCGCGCCCATCATTGATCGGTCTGAGGATGCAAGCCGATCCCGGGTCTCGTGGCTTCGGTTTTTGATTTGCTGTCTCGCTCGCGCCTGAGGTTGCGTGGTACTATACGAACGTGCAATAACGGTCGAAATTACTCTCAAGAAGAGGACATCTGATGACCGGATCTTCGCCAATCCACGGCGTCTACCTCAGCCCCACGCTTGATCTTGAAGGTCTTTATGGCGCCGCTGTCGCTGCGGTCGGGCAGGAGGTGGTGCTGCACCGCCCCGAACAGGTTTCAGACCCCGAGCGGATCAAATTCGCCGTCTGCTGGCTGCCTACGGCCGAGAGCTTGAAGGCCTATCCCAACCTCAAACTGGCCATGTCGATCGGCGCCGGCGTCAATGACCTGCTCGATAATCCGGGGATCGGGCCGGAGGTCGCAATTGCGCGGGTGCGCGATCCGCATCAGGCGGCGTTGATGGCGGGCTATGCCGCCCATGAGGTGCTGCATGTCTCGCGCGGTTTTTCCGAGCTCGCGCGCTCGGCGGACGCGGCCCGCTGGGCGCCGCTGCCGATGCGCCCGCCGGAAGATACGGTCATTGCGGTGCTGGGCAATGGCACGATGGGCGCGGCGGTTACGGATGCGCTGCGCGCGCTGGGGTTCAGCCTGCGCGTTGCTTGCCGCACCGCGCCTGCAGAGCCGATCGAGGGCGTGCGGTATTTCAGCGGTTCGGATGGCGTCATCGCCGCGGCCTCGGGCGCGCATTTCGTGATCAACGCCCTGCCGCTCACCCCGGCCACCGAGAACGTGCTGAACGGAACACTGTTTGCGGCCATGGCAAAGAAGAGCTGGCTGATCCAGATCGGCCGGGGCGAGCATCTGGTCGAGGCCGACCTCGCGCGGGCGCTGGATGAGGGGCAGCTTGCCGGGGCCACGCTCGATGTCTTCCGCCAGGAGCCGCTGTCCGAAGATCACCCGTTCTGGCGGGATTCGCGCCTGCGAATCACGCCCCATATCGCCAGCGATTCGATGCCAGAGGTGGTTGGCGAGCAGATCGTGGCAACCGCTCGCGAACTGCGCGACGGCATTCCCCTCAGCCTCGGCGTTGAACGCGCGCGCGGCTACTGACCCGATGAAGGAGAGCGCAATGAGTAAAGCGACCCAACCCGCCCCCGCGGGCATGAGCGAGGCCGAGTGGCAGGCGCGCTGTGACCTTGCGGCCTGCTACCGGCTGGCCTGGCACTACCGCTTCACCGATCTGATCTATACCCATATCACCGCCCGCGTTCCGGGCGAGGAAGGCCATTTCTTGATCAATCCCTATGGCCTGTCCTGGGAGGAGATCACAGCCACATCGCTGGTCAAGATCGATGTGGACGGCAACAAGGTCGGCGACAGCCCCCATCCCGTGAACCCTGCGGGCTTCACCATCCACTCGGCCATTCACCGCGCCAGCCACGATGCCGCCTGGATCATGCACACCCACACCCGCGCGGGCGTGGCGGTGTCGACGCTGGAGGAGGGGCTGCTGCCGCTCAACCAGATCGCATTGCAGTTCCACAACCGTATCTCGTACCACGATTACGAGGGCATTTCGCTGGACCTCGCCGAGCGCGACCGGCTGGTGGCGAGCCTCGGCGATAACACCGTGCTGGTGCTGCGCAACCATGGTCTTGTGGCAACCGGACCCACGGCCGCCTCGATGTTCAACACGATGTTCTATATGGAGCGGGCCTGCGAGATCCAGGTCGCCACGCTCTCCATGGGGCAGAAACTGCGCGCGGTGCCCGCCGATATCGCCGACCATGTGGCGAAACAGTATGAAAGCTCGATGGGCGAGGAAGACGACGTCGCCCTCGAATGGGCTGCGCATCTGCGCCTGCTGGAGCGGATCGCCCCGGATTATCGGGACTGAGCAGGGCTCGGCGGGACGTTTGAAGAGGGCCGGCGCGTCAGGCGCCGGCCCTTCTTGATTCAGGCGGTTGCGGCCTTGGCCCGCGCCGCGCAGAGCCGGGTCGCCAGCGCCGCGATGCGCCGCACGGCCTCGGCCAGCTCTTCATCCGGCAGCGTCAGCCCGAGACGGATGAGATGCCCGGCTTCGGTGCCGAAGCTTTCGCCGGGCATCACCGCCACGGCTTCCTCTTCCAGTAGCCGCCAGGCGAAGGCCTCTCCGCCAAGGCCGGTCTTGGAGACATCGACCATCATGAACATGCCGCCCTGCGGGGCGAATGACGACAGCCCTTCGGCGGCGTCGAAGGCTGCCTGACAGGCGCGGGCACGACGGGACAGCGCCTCGCGCTGGCGCGCGGCGGTATCGTAATCCCCCGTCAGCGCCGCTTCGGTCATGTCCGCGATGAAGGGCTGATTGCCGAACAGCATGGTTTCGGAGATCGGAAGCACAAGACGCATCGCCTCGACCGGACCCACGGCCCAGCCGCTGCGAAAGCCCGTGGCGGCGTGGCTTTTCGAGATCGATGAGACGACGATGGTCCGCTCGCGCAGCGCCGCAAATTCCAGCGGAGAGCAGAATTCGCCCGTGAAGATCAGGGATTCATACACTTCATCGCAGACGATCCAGAGATCATGCGCGATCGCGATCTCGCCGATGGCTTCCATGGTGTCGCGATCGATGACCGAGCCACTCGGATTGTGCGGCGTGTTCAGGAGCAGCACGCGGCTTTGCGGCGTTATCGCCTCCCTGAGATCGCCGGGCTGCGGCACGAAACCGTGTTCCATCTTCAGCGGCACGGGCTGCACCTTGGCCCCGGTCGCCTCGACCACGCCGTCATAGGTGGCGTAGTAGGGATCGCCGATCAGCACGCCGTCGCCCTCTTCGACCAGCGCCAGCATCACCGCGAAAAGCGCCGTCTGGGTGCCGGGAAAGCACAGAATGTTTTCAGGGTCGATACCGGGCAGCCGCGGGGCGTAAGTCGCCTCCAGCGCCTGCACCAGCCCGGTTTCACCGCGGCCGTTGGAATAGCGGGTGCGGCCCTGGCGCATCGACCGGGCGCAGATCTCGACCAGATCGGGGTCGGTCGGAATGTCCGGCTCGCCTATGGTCAGCATGATGATCGCTTCGCCTTGCGCATTGCGGTCGCGGGCG
This sequence comes from Martelella sp. FLE1502, assembly GCF_053484255.1. Classification (NCBI taxonomy): domain Bacteria; kingdom Pseudomonadati; phylum Pseudomonadota; class Alphaproteobacteria; order Hyphomicrobiales; family Aurantimonadaceae; genus Martelella; species Martelella sp. FLE1502. Next base: position 169,482 of record NZ_JBAKFQ010000009.1, on the reverse strand, counting down.
GCGTTGTGAACGGCCCATTTATCGCCGCCCAGATCCCTGAGCCTGCGGGTAATTGAAGCGTAGTGCATGTATTTTCCTTGTCTTCAGGGCGCGACGGCGCGCACCAGTGTATTGTCGGGCAGGCGCAGGATGCCTTCGGCGGCGGCCAGCGCTATGCCCGGCAGTCGCGCGGGGTCGTAAAGCCCGTGCCCGAGCGAGCCCTCCAGCCAGAGCCCGTCGATCAGCCCGTTGAGGGCAATGGCGTAGCCGTGGCAGGCCGCCGGGTCGGCAGGCAGACCATGCTGCACCAGGACGGGGTGGATCAGTTCCTCAAGCAGGTCGAGGAACTCCCGGTAGCTTTCGCGGTGGATATCGGCGTAGCGCTGGCTTGAGCGGACGCGCCCGATGAACGTCGCCCACAGCGAAACCTTGCGCGCGGAAAGGTTCGGTTGCGTGACATTGGCCGCGATGAAATGCGCGAGCGCCTGCGCCGGCCCTTCGGACGCCGCATGGGCGGAACCCGCCGCGGCCCCCGTCAGATTGTCCATCAGGTAGGCGTAGGCTTCATGGACCATTTCGTCCTTGGACGCATAGTAGTGCCGGATCAGTCCCGCCGAGACGCCCGCGCGATCCGCGATTTTGCGAACGCTGGCCCCGCCCATACCGTCTTCGGCCAGACAATCCAGCGTTGCCTCGAGGAGTGCGCTGCGCCGCGCATCCACGCCCAGACGTTGGTAGCTCCGCCTTGTCACCTTGATGTCCTCCTGCCTTTTGATGCCTGTGCGACAGCTTTGGGGGCTTTCGTGGCGGCAACCAAGTCATTCTTTTATTCATTTTTCAGACCGAACCGCCCCGGGAAACAACGCGCCGGGAACTGGCTGGTCGCTAATTTGTTTCCGTTACTATACATTCGTACAACATTGCGGTAAATAGGGTTCCGCACCCGAACCTGAAATACCCAATGCCCCGTGTTGGAGAGGCGGTCTCCGCATGGGCGGAAGGATACAAATGAACAAGATTTCGAACGACCCCGGACCCGAGATCGAAGCGCTCGTCCGAAAGGTCGAGGCGCGGATGATCGAGATCCGGCGCGATATTCACGCGCACCCCGAGACAGGCTTCGACACCGTGCGCACCGCCGAAAAGGTTGCCGAGGAATTGCGCGCCATCGGGCTCGAGCCGAAGACCGGGGTCGGGCGCACCGGCGTCGTGGCCGAGATCGAGGGCGGCGCGCCAGGGCCTTGCCTGATCCTGCGCGCGGATATGGATGCCCTGCCGATCCAGGAGATGACCGGCCTGCCCTATGCCTCGACCGTGGCCGGCAAGATGCATGCCTGCGGCCACGACCTGCATACCTCCGCCCTTCTGGGAGCGGCCCATGCGTTGAAAGAACTGGCGCCGAAGCTGCGCGGCACTGTCCGTCTGGTGTTCCAGCCTGCCGAGGAAACGCTGGAAAGCGGCGCCGCCGCGATGCTGGCTGATGGCGCGGGCGAGGGGGCGGACATGGCCATCGCCTTCCACAACCGCCCCGAACTGGAGGCGGGCAAGGTGCGGCTGAACCGCGGCGCCGGCACGGCGTCCAGCGACGAGTTCAAGGTCACAATTCGCGGCAAGTCCGGCCATGCAGCACGACCCCATGCCGCGATCGACCCGATCGTCGGCGCGGCCCATGTCATCGCCCAGCTTCAGACCATCATCTCGCGCGAGATGAACCCGGCGCAGTCGGCCGTTTTGACCATCGGCCATATCATTGGCGGCGAGACGCAGAACATCATTCCCGACAGCTGCACATTCGAAGGCACCGCGCGCTGCCGCAGCGCCGAATCGCGCGATCGCGTGGAAGACTCCTTCCGCCGGATCTGCACCAATGCGGCTGCGGCCATGAATCTCGAAGCCGAGATCGATTATGTGCGCGGCGTGCCGGCCCTGATCAACGACGACGCCATGGTCGACCGCGCCGCCGCCGCGCTTGAGGCCCAGTTTGGCGTAGCCCCGCTCGCGTCCGAGGAGCCGAGTTTCGGGGCAGAAGACTTTTCGCTTTTCAGCGAGCGCATGCCTTCGATCCAGATCCATGTCGGCGCGCAGACCCCCGGCCGCAACGACCGCGTCCATAACTCCGACTACCAGCCCAATGAAAGTTGCATCGCGGACAGCGCTATCGTTCTGACCCGCATGGCCACCGAGCTGCTCGCCTGAGCGGTTCCAAATTCAGAAAACCAACAGAGAGGACTATTGATGTTCAAGATTACACGCGCCCTTGCCGGCGCCGCGCTTTCCGCCGCCCTTCTGGCCGCCGCCGGCGCCCAGGCCGACGTCACCGACCGGACCATTGTCATGGCCACTGAAGGCTCCTTCCCTCCCTCCAACATGACCCGCCCCAATGGTGAGCTCTACGGCTTCGAGATCGACATGGTGAACGAGATCGCCAAGCGCCAGAACCTGAAGATCGAACTGATCTCGCAGGCCGGGGACGGCATGATCCAGGGCCTGATCGACGGCAAGTACGACGCTATCGTCGACGGCGTCAGCATCACGCCCGCCCGCCAGGAAGTGGTCGACTTCACCCACAACTATACGCTCGGCGGCTCGACCTTTGTGGTCATGAAATCGTCCGGCATCGAATTGCCGATGGATGGCGAATCCGCGCGCCTCGACAATCCCGAGAGCATCGGCCCCGCGATCGACGCCGTTGCCGAGGTTCTCGCCGGCAAGACGGTCGGCGTGCAGCAGGCAACGATCCAGTCCAAGTTCCTTGAGGAGTATCTCGAGGATCGCGGCGTCAAGGTGCGCACCTACCCGAACGGCCCCGATGTCTACCAGGATCTCAGCGTCGGACGCATCGACGCGGGCATCGCCTCGCTGACCAATGTCTCGGCCTTCCTCGAAAAGAATGCCGACAAGGCCGCCGCGACCGGTCCGGCCTTTGGCGGCGGGATCATGGGTAACGGTTCCGGCCTCGTGGTGCAGAAGGGCGATACCGAGCTGCGCGACGCGCTCAATGCCGGGCTGGAGAGCATTGTGGCCGATGGCACGCTGGCTGATCTGTCCGAAAAGTGGTTCGGTTTGGTCGTGACCCCGCAGCAATACTGACGGGCGCATGACTTCAGACCTTTATCTCCTGGGCTTCAGCCCCGAGGGATGGGGGCCGGTGCTTGTGCGCGCCGGTCTCATGACCCTCGCCGTTTCGATCGCGGCCTATTTGCTCGGCACGGTCTTGGGAACGCTGACCGTTTGGGCGCGCATCTCGGGCAATGTTTGGGTGCGCCGGCTGGCCGAGACCTATGTGGTGGTTCTGCGCGGCGTTCCCGACCTGCTGGTCATCTTCCTGTTCTACTTCGGCGGACGCCAGGTGGTGGCCTTCCTGGGCACCGCGCTCGGATTCGAAGGCCCGTTCGATATCAGCGGCTTCGTTGCCGGCATGCTGGCGATCGGCTTGATCTCGGGCGCCACCCAGTCCGAGGTCCTGCGCGGGGCCTACCAGGCCGTGCCGGTCGGCACGCTGGAGGCCGGCCGCGTCGTGGGCATGACGCGGTGGCAGCTCTTCCGCCGCGTGACCGCGCCGCAGGCGATGGTGACGGCAATCCCGGGCATGGGCAATCAATGGCAGTCCGTCATCAAGGAAAGCGCGCTGGTTTCGGTCACGGGATTGGTGGAGACCATGCGCCAGGTCTCGATCGCCGCCGGCACCACGCAGGAGCATTTCCTTTTCTATAGCGCCGCGGCCGTCATCTATCTGGTCATCACAACCCTGTCCGACCAGGCGTTCCGGCTGCTGGAACGGCGCGCAATGGCCGGCTATTCCGGAGAGGCACGCTGATGGATTTTTCCTATTTCGTTTCCCTCTTCCAGGCGCTGCTGTCCGGCCTGCCGCTGACGCTCAATCTCGCCTTTTTCTCGCTGTTGGGCGGCTTCGCTCTCGCCCTGCTGCTGAACCTTGCGCGCACCACGCGGGTCGGCAACGCGGTGGCGGGAACCTACGTCTTCATCTTCCGCGGCACGCCGCTGCTGGTGCAGCTCTTCATGATCTATTTCGGCCTGGCGCAGTTCGAGTTCATCCGCGCGAGCTTTCTGTGGCCATTGCTGCGCGAACCCTATTGGTGCGGCCTGATCGCGCTGATGCTCAACGACGCCGCCTACACGTCGGAGATCCTGCGCGGCGGGCTGCGCGCCGTGCCGAAGGGCACGCAGGAAGCCGCACGCGTCAGCGGCATGTCGGACCTTCAGGTCCTGCGCCGCGTGACGCTGCCGATTGCGGTCAGGCAGGCCTTGCCGGCCTATTCCAACGAGATCATCTCGATGCTGAAATCCACCGCGCTGGTCAGCATGATCAGCCTGATGGATGTAACCGGCATCGCCCGCGAGGCCGTGGCGGAAACCTGGCGCGCGGTCGAGATCTTCATCTGCGCGGGGCTGATCTACCTGGCGATGTCGCTGATCATCACCCGCGCGACATCTCTCGTCGAGCGCGCCCTCTCTCCCTGGCAATTCGGAGCAAGACCATGACTTCCCATCCTACCGCGGTTTCAGTCGAGGGCCTTCACAAGAGTTTCGGCGAGAACGAGGTGCTTCGCGGCATCGACCTGACGGCGCATGATGGCGACGTCATCTCGCTGATCGGGGCCAGCGGCTCCGGCAAGAGCACGCTGCTGCGCTGCATTCCGATGCTGGAGACGCCCGACAGCGGCGTCATCTCGGTCGGCCGGGCGCGTCTTTCGCCCAGCGGCGGCGCGCTGACCCGGGGCGAGATGCGCACGGTGCGCGCCATGCGCCGCGAACTCGGCTTCGTGTTCCAGAACTTCAATCTCTGGCCGCACCGCACCGTGTTGCAGAACGTGATTGAATCCCCGCTGATCGTGCAGCGCCGCGACAAGGCTGAATGCCGAGACGAGGCGCTGGCGCTGCTCGAAAAGGTGGGCCTGCCCGAAAAGGCGGACGCCTGGCCCAACGAGCTCTCCGGCGGGCAGCAGCAGCGCGTCGCCATCGCCCGCGCTCTGGCGCAAAAGCCCCGCGCGCTGCTTTTCGACGAGCCGACCTCGGCGCTTGACCCCGAACTGGTGGGCGAGGTGCTGAAGGTGATGCGCGACCTTGCCGGCGAGGGCCGCACCATGATCATCGTCACCCATGAAATGGGCTTTGCCCGCGAGGTCTCGTCCCGCACGGTCTTCCTGCATCAGGGAATTATCGAAGAGGACGGCACGCCCGACGAGGTTTTTGGCAATACCCAATCGGAACGCTGCACCGCCTTCCTCAGCGGCTATTTCGACCGCGCATGACGATCTTGGTTGGGTGCCGGCGCTTGCATCCGGATTTGGCAGAGCGCTCTGCGCGCCAGAGGGCGCGGCAATCGTCTTGAGCGCGGAACTGTGGCATGCATGGACGTGGAACCATAGCGCACTCGCTCCAGAGTGACGGGCAGATCGAGGCGGCCAAGGCGCTCGGCATTCCCTACTGGAAAATCATCTGGCACATCGTCTTGCCGCAGGCGATCCAGAACGTGATACCACTGCTGACCAACATCGCCGCCCGGTGGAGGGGCGGCGACAGGTCTGAAGCTCAGTTGGCGTTCATGTCGCCATGATCCATGCCATGTATGTCAGGGCCGGCATCTTGTGCGGCGATGTTTCTCACGGCGAAGGGCACGGTCACGGTGCCGGCCTTTTCGAAGGTCAGTTCGACATCGACGACGCTGTCTTCGACCAGCGGCCCGTTGAGCTGCATGAACATCACATGCATGCCGCCGGGCGAAAGCGTGACGGTTTTATGAGCGGGAACCGGAATGCCGTCGGACATCCGGTACATCTTCATTACCTCGCCATCCATGCGCATGTTGTGAAGCTGCAATTCGCCGGCGGCATCGGAAGAGGCGGCGATCAGGCGGTCGTCGGCATCGCCATTATTGGTAATCGTCATGAAGCCGCCGCCGACGGGCGCGCCGGGCAGGGTGGCGCGGGCAAAGGCGCCGTCGATTTCGAGATCGCCGAGCGTCACATGGTCCGGTGCCATGGCGTCATCGTGGCCGTGATGGTCGTCGCCGACCTGGGCAGCGGTAACGGTGAGCTTTGGCGCGGGCTCGCCGTCGCTGGCCTCGCCCGTGGCGGTCCAGTGGTTGGCGCTGCCATCGGCGCAGAGCTGCTCAGCGGGGAAGTAGAGCGCCGTGCCGGGTGCGATATCGGAAGAGAGCGAGCCGCGCATGACGAATTCATCGTAATGGGCGTCGGGCAGTTCGCCGCCCGTCCAGATCACCTCGGTCACGCCTTCGCTGACCGGCCTGCCGTGGTCCATATAGGTATTGGCGTAGGCGCCGGTAACGGTTTCGAGCTGCCAGCCCGCATGCGGCATCGGCTTCACGCTATAGAAGCCTTCCGGCACCTTGACGCGGATTTCGGTGGTCGCCGCGCCATCGCAGCCATGGGGAACGCGGATGACGGCCTTGTAGCTGCCGCCGACGGCCGCTTCCGCTGTTTCAAGCGTCATATGGGCACTGGCGGCGGAAAGGCTGGCAAGGCTGATCGCGCTGGCCCATGCGAGACGGGTCATGAACGTGGTCATGGAAAATACTCCGTTTGGAATTGTCGTGATTTTTTGGGCTGTTGAAGCCCGCGTCAAAAAGTCAGACGGCAAACGGCGGCGCGCGCGGATTGTAGTGGTCGGTGTGGAGGACGAGCGTCAGGGCCTGGTCGTTCACCGTGAAGACATGCGCGACAAGGCAGGTATAGGCCGGAACGGCCTCGTCCGGCGGCGACGGCAGGATGGCGGCATCCTGGCGGCAGGCATGGCAGGGGCCATGGCTTGCGGTCCCGTGGTCGGCAGGCCCGCTGCCGCAGACAACGCTCTGGGAGGATGCCAGGAGCGAACCGGCATCATGATGCGTCAAGGCCGGCATGTAGGGCTGATAGACAAAGGCAAGCGCAAAGACGGCGATCACGGCCAGCGCCGCCGCCAGTTCCCGCATCGCTGCCTTCAATCCCCGCAAACCCAATGCCTCCCCATCATCGCGCTGTTTCGCCGAAGCGTGCACAAGCTCGGCGAAACAAGAATGGAAGCCGCAATTTATTGCAACCTGCCAATTTGACGCAAGCTAAATGGTTTCCGGGTGGGTAGCTCTCGTCAGCGCCCCCCGACTTTCCGACTGAGTGTGGGCTTCAGTCAGCCCTTGATATGCGAAAAGGCCGCTTCCCGATCGCCCGCCTCGACCTGAAGCGCGGCGAACCGGTGCTCGAAATCCTGCGCCAGGTCTTCCACCGAGACTTCGGAGAACTGCTGTAGCAGCCGGCGTTCAGCCTCCTGCATCGCAAGGTCGAGCCGCGCATCTACGGCCTTTTCCACCAGACAGTCGGCGGGTTCGGCGCCGGGGCCGATGTTGAACAGCGGCGGGCTGCCGATCGCTTCGTAGACATCCAGCAGCGATATCGCGCTCAACGGCCGCGCCAGTCGCCAGCCGCCGCCATGGCCCTTTTCCGAGATCAGGATTTCCTTGTCCCTGAGGCCCGCCATCATCCGGCGCACCACGACAGGGTTGGTCGAAATCATCCCGGCGATCTGGTCAGACGTCGCGCGCTCGACATGCCGGTCGAGATGGATCAGCACGTGCAGCATGCGGGAGAGGCGGAGGTCGCGCGGCATGAAATGGGCTCCTGGCGTTTCGCTGGTCCCTGTCTAGCATCCATCATGCAACAATGAAAGTTTCATGTCTTGTCACGGGCGGATGTTTCATGTAACTCATAAAAATACATTAAAGCCGAAACAGGAGCAGGCGATGGATCACGATGTTCTCATTATCGGCGGCAGTTTTGCCGGCATGTCCGCCGCCATGCAGCTGGCGCGGGCGCGAAAGGCGGTGCTGGTGCTGGATACCGGCATGCCCAGAAACCGCTTTGCCGCGACATCGCACGGGTTTCCGGGACAGGACGGGCAAAGCCCGGCCGCGATCAAAGCGCGGTTGCGCGAGGAACTGAGCGCCTATCCGACCGTTCGTTTTCGCGACGAGGCGGCCGTGTCAGCCCGGCGTGCGGGCGAAGGTTTCCGCGTGTCTCTGGCCGGCGGCGGAGAGGTCACCGCGCGGCGGATCGTCCTTGCCCATGGCGTGCGCGATACCCTGCCGGATATCCCCGGCCTTGCCGAGCGCTGGGGCGCAAGCGTGCTGCATTGCCCCTATTGCCATGGTTATGAGCTCGACCGGCAGCCCGTGGGCGTGCTGGCCCGCGACGAGATGGCTTTCCATCAGGCGATGCTGCTGCCAGACTGGGGGCAGACCACGCTGTTTACCGGCACGGCTTTCCGAGCGACAGACGAGCAGGTGCAATCGCTGAAGAGCCGTGGCGTTCAGATCGAAGAAACGCCGGTGGCGGAACTCATCGGAACCAGTCCGGCGCTTGAAGCAGTGCGGCTTGAAGACGAGCGGACGGTTCCGCTGGCGGGCCTGTTCCTCGCGCCGCAGACCGCGCCGTCCAGTGACATTGCGGTGCAACTGGGCTGCGACATGAAGGACGGACCGACCGGGCCCTATGTCGCCGTCGACCAGATGCAGGCGACGACGGTTGCCGGCGTCTTTGCCGCCGGCGATCTCGCAAGCCCGATGCCGAACGCGACGCTGGCAGCAGCGGCGGGCGTGATGGCCGGCGGCGCTGCCCATCGCTCGCTGATCTTCGACCCCGATCTGAGACCGCAGAATGAGAGGGCATCGTGATGAAGTCGGCCGCACAGGATGAATTCTGGAACGATCTCTATTCCAGGGCCGCGCCGACCTCATCCGGAAAGCCGGGAATGGCGCTGGCCCAGTTTGCCGGACCGCTGTCGCCCGGCGCGGCGCTGGAGCTTGGCTGCGCCAAGGGCGACGATGCCGTCTGGCTCGCCGGGCGGGGCTTTCAGGTGACGGCCGTCGACATATCCTCCGTCGCGCTGGAATATGCCGCGGAGAATGCGCGCCGCGCCGGCGTTGCGGACCGCATGCGCTTCGAAGCGCATGATCTCGCCGTTTCCTTCCCCGAGGGCAGTTACGATCTGGTGACGGCGAGCTTTCTGCATTCCCCGCATGACTGGCCGCGCACCAAGGTCCTGGCCCGCGCCGCCAGTGCCGTCAGGCCGGGCGGACATCTGCTGATCGTCGAGCATGGCTCATACGCGCCGTGGTCATGGTCATCGAATGAGACGCCGCCGCCCACTGCCGAGGAGACGTTTCGGGCGATGGATCTTGCCGCCCATGACTGGCGGAGAGACTGCGTCTGCCAGATCGAGCGCGCGGCAAAGGGGCCGGATGGCCAGACCGCGCTGGTGAAGGACAATATCATCTTCCTTCATCGCATCGGCTGAGCAGGGCTGCTATGGGCTCTTGGTTGGATGGAACCAACTGTCTATCATGACGTGGCTTCGATAGAATATCCATGTTCATGACAGGAGATCATGCTCCATGATCGACATCCAGCCCCTCGCCATCCTGCGCGAGATTGACCGGACCGGCAGCCTGACCCAGGCAGCCGAGCAGTTGAACCTGACGCAATCGGCCGTCAGCCACGCGATTCGCCGTTTCGAGGACCGCTACGGCGTCAAGCTGTGGGAGCGTGAGGGGCACAAGCTGCGTCTCACGCTGGCGGGAGACTATCTTCTGGGCCTTGCTCAACGGGTTCTGCCGCAACTGGAACATGGCGCCTCGGTGATCGAGGATTATGCCCGCGGTCGGCGCGGCGCGATCCGGGTGGGGATGGAGTGCCATCCCTGCCAGGACTGGCTGATGCGGGTGGTGGATCCGTTTCTGGCGGAATGGCCGGATGTCGAGCTGGATGTGACCACGGCTTTTCAGTTCGGCGGGCTGGCAGCGCTTCTCAGCCACGAGATCGACATACTCGTCACCCCCGATCCCATCGAACGCGCGGGCCTCGAATACAGACCTGTGTTTGATTACGAACTGGTTCTGGCGGTGGCCGAGAATCATCCCCTGGCGCAAAAACAACGGATCGAGCCGGAGGATCTGGCGGGCGAAACCCTGATCACCTATCCGGTCTCGCGCGAACGGCTCGATATTTTTACCCGCTTTCTCGTGCCCGCCCATGCCCTGCCGCGCCGCCACCGCGCGGTGGAGACGACCGATCTGATGCTGCGGCTGGTGGCATCCGGCCGCGCCGTCAGCGCCACGCCCGACTGGCTTCTGCGTGAAGCCAGGGGCGTGACGGGCGTGCGGATCGGCGAAGGCATCGCCAAATCCATCCATCTCGGCCACCGCAAGGGTAACCGGGCCGCCTACATGGATGGTTTCATGGGATTGGCCGAGGCCGTTCAAATCTGAGCCATCGCTGGAGGGCCGGCGGCGTCCGGTCGTTTTTCGCGCCCAGGCGGTCATCGGGCTGCGGCTCCGAAACGGATCGCCTCAACATGACGACGTGTCATGGTTTTCTGAAAAATAATCATTTTTTATCATGGAAAAACTCGGGCATACAACACGCATTCCCTGAGCCGCCGTCTCATGAAGACTGCCGACGGGCAGGCTCGACAGGCCTCGAAAACGCAATCAATGCCAGCGCGCGCTTTCTCGAAAAGCCAGGATACCACGATGACCAATGACCTCACCTTTACGATCAAGACCATTCGTTTTGACGAAACTTACAAGCCCTCCGATTCCACGCGGACGACCACCAATTTCGCGAACCTGGCGCGCGGCGAGCGTCGGCAGGAGAACCTGCGAAACGCGTTGCGCATGATCGACAATCGCTGCAACGATCTCGCGCATTGGGACAATCCGGAGAGCGACCGCTACGCTGTCGAGCTCGACATCATTTCCGCCGAACTGGAGATTGGCGGCAATGGACAGACTTTCCCGGCCATCGAGGTGCTGAAGACGACGATCCTCGATCGCAGGACCGGCGCGCGGATCGAAGGCATCGTGGGGAACAACTTCTCCTCCTATGTGCGCGATTATGATTTCAGCATCCGTCTACCCGCGCATAACAGGGACCGGGCGGGTTTCAGCGTGCCGGACGACTTTGGCGAGCTGCACGGAAAGCTCTTCCAGTGCTTCGTGAATTCGCAGGCGTACAAGGCGCATTTCCGCAAGCCGCCGGTGATCTGCCTCAGCGTTTCGGAAAACAAGATTTATCGCCGCACCGCGAACCGGCATCCCGTGCTCGGCGTTGAATACGAGGCCAACGAGCCGTCGCTGACCGAGCAGTATTTCCGCAAGATGGGTTTGCAGGTACGCTATTTCATGCCGCCTGAATGCACAGCACCGCTGGCCTTCTACTTCTTCGGAGACCTGCTCAACGACTACACCAATCTGGAATTGATCGGCACCATCGCGACGATGGAGACGTTCCAGCGGATCTACCGGCCGGAGATTTACAACGCGAACTCGGTTGCGGGCCAATGCTACAAACCGAACCTGAAGCAGAGCGACCATTCGCTCACCCGCATCGTCTATGACCGGGAGGAGCGGACCCGGCTCGCCATCGAGCAAGGCAGGTTTGCGGAAGAGCATTTCATCAAACCGAACGCATCCCTTCTGGGCCGTTTGTCCGCTCAACACGCCCTTTGACCCATTCGAGAACCCGCAAGGTCGCGATCATGAACAAACTCCTCCCCACCTCGACCGCCGGCAGCCTGCCCAAGCCCGCCTGGATCGCAGAGCCGGAAAAGCTCTGGTCCCCCTGGAAGCTCGAGGGCGATGAGCTTGCCGAGGGCAAACAGGATGCGCTACGGCTGACGCTCGCCGAGCAACAGCGCGCCGGTATCGACATTGTCAGTGATGGCGAACAGACGCGCCAGCATTTCGTCACGACCTTCATCGAGCATCTCGATGGCGTCGATTTCGAAAAACGCGAGACCGTGAGGATCAGGAACCGCTATGACGCCAGCGTCCCGACCGTCGTCGGCGCTGTCTCGCGCCAAAAGCCGGTCTTCGTCGAGGATGCGAAATTCCTGCGCAGCCTGACCGATGGTCCGATCAAATGGGCGCTGCCCGGCCCGATGACGATGATCGACACGCTTTATGACGCCCATTACCGGAGCCGCGAAAAACTCGCCTGGGAGTTCGCCAAAATCCTCAATCAGGAAGCGCGCGAGCTGGAAGCGGCCGGCGTGGACATTATCCAGTTCGACGAGCCTGCCTTCAACGTGTTCTTCGAGGAGGTGAATGACTGGGGCATCGCCACGCTGGAAAGAGCGATCGAAGGGCTGGAATGCGAGACTGCGGTCCATATCTGCTATGGCTATGGCATCAAGGCCAATACCGACTGGAAGAAGACGCTGGGTTCGGAATGGCGGCAATACGAGGAAACCTTCCCGAAGCTTCAGGCCTCCAATATCGATCTGGTCTCGCTAGAATGCCACAACTCGCATGTGCCGATGGAGCTGATCGAACTGATCCGCGGCAAGAAGGTGATGGTCGGGGCGATCGACGTGGCGACCAACGCCATCGAAACGCCGGAGGAGGTCGCCGCGACCCTGCGCAAGGCGCTTCAGTTTGTCGATGCCGACAAGCTCTATCCCTGCACCAATTGCGGCATGACGCCGCTTGCGCGCAACGTTGCCCGCGGCAAGCTTGAAGCGCTGAGCGCCGGCGCCGCGATTATCCGCCAAGAACTGGCGGCCGCATAAGGTCTCTCAGGACGCGTGTCGGCAGAGAAAAAACGGTCCGATCTGGTCAACAATGACCGCCTTTGATGTATGCTAGTTTGATGGACCGTTCTTCCCGTGAAATCTCTCCGCGCGTTCTGCGCTGGACCTACGCCGCCAAGGCTGACGAGGTGTCGCTCGTATTGCCGGACGGGTGCGTCGATATTCTTGTCTCGTGCCGCGGCGGCACTGCCAGCGTCGGCGTCACCGATTGGGACTTTGCGCCAAGGCAGGTGAAGCTCACTGCGGGAACCTCTCTAATCGGCTATCGGCTGCAACCCGGTACCACCATCCGCCTCGACGATCTTGCGATCGTGGGCCGTGATCTTTCCGATCTGGATGCGGCAATCGCGGATGCGGCAAGGCATGATCGCGAGATTGCCGAGATCATTAATGCGCTCAACCGGCCGGGCGGTGGCATCGAGCGCCTGGCCAGGCAACAAGGCGTCTCGGAGCGCACCCTTCAGCGTCACTTCAAGAGCCTGTCGCTTCCCCCGCCGGCCTTCTGGCGGCAGCTTGGGCGGGCCAGACGGGCGGTGCAGGCATTGTCGTCGCCCGCGCCGCTGCCGGATATCGCGCTGGACTATGGCTACAGCGATCAGGCGCATATGACGCGCGAGTTCCGCCGTTGGTTCGGACGAACGCCCGCTCAATTGCGCCGCACTCCGGCCGCGATGAACGATCTGGCCCAACCCGGCCTGGGCAACTGGTCAGACGTTCTGGAGCCTGCTGGCCTGTCGTAGGAAAGGCTCGCATCGTTTTTCCGCGATGTCGGAAAGGCTTGCGAGCTTGATGTGACGTCGATGTTTGCCGCTGCCTTCCAGAATCCGGTCCGGATCGGCAAGTTGCGCGCCGCGGCTGAATTCCAGAGACACCTGATGTGCGTGAGCAAAGACGCCGCAGAACTGCGATCCGGAGTGTCCGGGAACGCTCTCGACGACGATGCCGCCATACTTTTCGATGAAGGCCGCATTCGGCTCGACCGAGAGGATCACGGTTTTCAACTGCTCGACAATCTCGTTCATCATGGCGTGGGCTTCACCGCCGAGCATATCTCGATCAGGTAACCATTCGGATCGGCGACATAGGAGGTCGTCTGCCCCCATGGCTCATCGCGCAGCTCCTGAATGAGGGTGGCCCCGGCATCGACCGCCCTTTGCAGCGCGCCGGCGACGTCATCCGTTTCGAAGGCGATTTCAAAGGTTGGTGCATCGGGCCTTGGATCGGCCGGGTTCTTGCCAAGCTGACGCATCAGCGCCTTCGAGGAAAAGGCGAGCTTTGTGGCGCCGGTCGCCAGTTCGCCATAGTCGCCGCTTTCGTGGAGAAAGGCGCGCTCAAGGCCGAACGCCTTTTCGAAGAAGTCCACAGACGCCGGCACGTCCTCGACGTACAAAATCGTATAACGGAAGATCATTACAGCTACCTCGAATAGGATGTATGCAAGCCATCATTACGACGCGTCGACAGGGCATGTCTTGAAGAAAGGCGACAGTGCCGTTTTCTTGCGCAAAGCAATTCCATGTGTGTTTCGCAGAAGGCTGACCTGCCCCGCAATGTCGTCCCCTCATGGATAAGCTGCCCAAAAAGGTCTTGAGGATCAGATCAGGTTGACGGCGCGACCTGTCGGGATGGCCCGGTCCGGAAATGGATCTGCGGTTGTCCATGGTCCGCGGCGATGCTGACGGCGGCGGCGACGCGAAAGACCCTTGCGATCAGCTCCTCCGTCAGAACGGTTTGGGGCGGGCCAGAGGCGACCAGCGCGCCATCCTTCATCACGATGATCCGATCGCAGAACATCGCTGCAAGGTTGAGGTCGTGGAGCGCCACGATGCTGGTGAGGTCCAGCTGCCGCACGGTCTGCAGGATCTCGATCTGGTGATGAATGTCGAGATGGTTGGTGGGTTCATCGAGGAACAGCACCTCGGGGCTTTGCGCCAGCGCGCGGGCGATGTGGACGCGCTGCCGTTCGCCGCCGGAAAGTGTCTGCCAGGACTGGTCCTGAAGGCGGGTCATGCCCACCTGCTGCAGGGCTCCGTCCACCGCCTCCTGATCGCTGGCGCGCCAGCCGGAAAGCGCCGAGCGGTGCGGCGTGCGCCCGAGCCGCACCACATCGCGCACGCTGACGCTGGTTTCGGTTGCAGCACTTTGCTGGACGAAGGCGACGTTGCGCGCCAGCTCGCGGCGCGGCACGTTGGCGATGTTGCGGCCCTGAATTTCCACCGTGCCGCTGACCGGCCGCTTCAGCCCCGCGAGCAATCTCAGCAGCGAGGATTTTCCCGAGCCATTCGGTCCGATCAGGCCCAGCGTTTCGCCAACGCGCACATCAAGGCTTACATCCTTGACGATAGCCTTCCGTTTCACGCCCCAGCAGAGATTTCTGGCGACAACGCTCATGTCTGTGGCCTCGCGCGATAGAGGATGATGGCGAAGAACGGGACGCCGACCAGCGCGGTGACGACGCCGATCGGCACGGTCTGCTGCGCGACGATGACGCGCGAGGCAATGTCGGCGACCACCATGAAGACTGCACCGAGAATGGCTGCGGCCGGCAAAAGGCGCATATGCACCGGGCCCACGACATAACGCGCGGCATGCGGCACGACGAGGCCGACGAAACCGATGGCGCCGACCTGGCTGACGATGGTTGCCGTCATCAGCGCGGTCACGCCAAACAGGATCAGCCGGGTGCGGGCGACCGGGATGCCAAGCGCTGCGGCATCTTCATCGCCGAAAGTGAAGGCATCAAGCGCGCGGGCCATCACAAAACAGATCGCAAGGCAGAGCACCAGCACGATGACCAGAAGGTGGAATTGCGGCCAGCGCACCCCGCCGAAACTGCCGAGCATCCAGAACATAACGCCGCGCGCTTGCTGGGCGCTGGCAGAGGTTGTGACGATATAGGCCGTCAGCGCATTGAAAAGCTGCGACGCCGCGACGCCGGCAAGAATGGTGTGGTTGGGGCCGCTGGTTGCGCCGTTGGAAAGCAGGGCGACCACAGCAAAGGCGGCGAAAGCGCCGACAAAAGCGCCGAGCGACAGTGACACGGCGCCGGCTCCGATACCCAGAACCAGGACGGCGACCGCGCCGGTCGAGGCGCCGGCGGAGACGCCGAGCACGAAGGGCTCGGCCAGCGCATTGCGCAACAGGGCCTGCAGGATCGCCCCGCAGATCGCCAGCCCCGCGCCGCACAGTGCTGCGACGAGGCTGCGGCTCAGCCTGAGGTTCCAGACCACGCTCGCCTCGATCTTCGGCACATCCGCGTTCGTCAGACCGAATTCGTTGGTGACCGTCAGGAAAACGGTTCTGACCGGGATGTTATATTCGCCGATCGCGGTTGCCGCCGCGATCGCCGTGACAAGCACAAGCGCGGAAATGCCCAGAAGCAGAAAAAGCCGCATACCGGCGCTCATGTCCGTGACCGCCCTCATTCGGCGCTGTCGAATGCCTTGATCTGCTTGGCGATTTCTTCAGCCCCGTAAAGCGTGCGGATGCTCGGGTTCATCGCCGCGCCGCTCATCACCACGATCCGTCCATTCTGGACGGCGTCCATCTGGCTCACCGTCGGATCGTTTTCAAGGAATTCGATCTTGTTTTCCGCCTTGTCGAGATCCCAGCGATTGCGGTCGACTTGGGTGGCGACGATCACGGTTGGATCGGCGGCCATGATGCCTTCCCAGTTGAGTGTGGGCCATTCCGCCTTGGTATCGAGAGCGTTGCGGCCGCCCAGGAGATCGGCGATGAAACCGGAAGGGCCGTTGCCGCCGCCGAGATAGGCGTCGTCGGCCGCCGACGCGCTGGAAAACCAGAACAGGAAGGTCAGGTCTTCATTCTGCGGGAAGGTTTCGCGCAGCGCCGCCTCGCGCGCCTTGAAGTCGGCAATCACCGCTTCGCCGCGATCCTGAACGTCGAAAATCCGGGCAAGATCGTCGATTTCCTTGTAGAGCAGGTCCATGTTCCAGAGCTGGTCGCGGCTGCCATAGGCATCGCCCGTATCGAGAGATGTGGAGCAGGCGCTGGGAGAAAGGTAGGTCGGGATGCCGAGGTCTTCGAAATCGCCGCGCTTGGCAACCCGGCTGTCGGGACCCATCAGCGTCGTCAGCATGGCTGCGACGAAATCCGGCTGCTGCTGCAGAACCGCTTCAAGCGTCGGGAATTCGACGGTGAGCGTCTCAACCTTGTCATTGGCCTCCGCCAGTTCGGGCAAAACATCGTTGGGCCAGAAGGCGGTGGCGGCCATCCGGTCTTCAAGGCCAAGCAGCAGCATGATTTCCGCGCTGTTTTGACCGAGCGCCACGGCGTTTTCCGGCGCTTTCTCGAACACGACCGTTTCACCGCAATTCTCGATCTCAAGCGGATAGGATGTCGAGGCGGCCAGCGCCGGACCCGACGCCAAAATCGTGAAGAAGCAGCTCGCAAGGCCAAGTCTCTGCGCAAAAATCATATCCGGTCCCGTCATGCTTTGATGCTGTTGGACCGCTGTTTAGAAGTGGGAGAAATCTAAATCAAGATAAAAAAACTCATCTTTTAATCAGGCGGCCTTCGCCGCGCCCCATGCGCCTTCAGCGCCCTTTCGCCGCAGCTACCCTGCACGTCTTTCCGTCGGGCTGAAGTTCGGATTGATGGCCACCTGCAGCCTATCGACGTATCGCAGGATATACGCTCCGCCATGTCTCATGGGTCCACATTCTGCGGGGGTCCTGTTTCCGAAACTGACAAAGTCTTTTGCTGTTTCACATTCGTTGACAATTTGTTCGCCCTTGCCTAACCGTTTCTGTCCATCGCCCTCTTCCGCAAGATTTCAAAGGTGACCGAGCATGGACCGAAGCGCTGACGATCGTGAAAAACCGAGCGGCCACCTCAAGCCGGCGGAACAGGAGGCGCTCGACTTCCACGCGCGCGGTCGCCCCGGCAAGCTGGAGATCAACCCGTCGAAGCCGATGGCGACACAGCGCGACCTTTCGCTTGCCTATTCGCCGGGCGTCGCCGTGCCGGTCAAGGCGATTGCCGGGGATCCGGACAAGGCCTTCGACTACACCACGCGCGGCAATATGGTCGCCGTCATTTCCAACGGGACCGCGATCCTGGGGCTCGGCAATCTCGGCGCGCTCGCCTCCAAGCCGGTGATGGAAGGCAAGGCGGCGCTGTTCAAGTGTTTCGCCGATATCGACTCGATCGATCTCGAGGTCGATACGACCGATATCGATGCCTTCGTCAATTGCGTGAAGCTGCTCGGCCCGTCCTTCGGCGGCATCAATCTCGAGGATATCCGGGCGCCGGACTGCTTCATCATCGAGCAACGTCTGCGCGAGGCGATGGATATTCCGGTCTTCCACGACGACCAGCACGGCACGGCGATCATCGCCGCCGCGGGGTTGATCAACGCGCTGCACCTGACCGGCCGTGATTTCAAGACGACGCGGATCGTCTGCAATGGCGCGGGCGCTGCCGCCATCGCCTGTATCGAACTTTTGAAGGTGATGGGCGCCTCCCATGAAAACATCATCCTCTGCGACAGCAAGGGCGTTGTCTATGAGGGGCGGGCCGAGGGTATGAACCAGTGGAAATCGGCCCATGCCGTCAGCACCGACCGGCGCTCGCTGGCCGACGCAATCGATGGTGCCGACGTGTTCCTCGGCCTCTCCGTCAAGGGTGCGCTGACCCCGGAGATGGTGGCCAGCATGGCGGAAAACCCGATCATCTTCGCCATGGCCAACCCCGATCCGGAAATAGCGCCGGAAGCGGTTGCCGCGGTACGCTCCGACGCGATCATGGCGACGGGCCGGTCGGACTATCCCAACCAGGTCAACAATGTACTGGGCTTTCCCTACATTTTCAGAGGCGCGCTCGATGTGCGCGCGACCGAGATCAACGAGGCGATGAAAGCCGCCGCCGCCCGGGCGCTGGCCGCACTCGCGCGTGAGGATGTGCCGGATGACGTTGCCGCCGCCTATGCCGGCAACCGGCCGAAATACGGTCCGGGATACATCATCCCGGTGCCGTTCGATCCGCGCCTGATCTCCGCCATTCCGGTTGCGGTCGCCAAGGCCGCGATGGAGTCGGGGGTCGCGCGGCGCGAGATCGACGATTTCGAGAAATACGAGCGGGAGCTCTCCGCAAGGCGCGATCCGATCGCCTCGACGATGCAACGCGTCTATGCCCGGGTCCGCCAGCAACCGAAGCGGATCGTCTTCACCGAGGGTGAGGAAGAGCAGATGATCCGCGCCGCGATCTCCTTCGTGAACCAGAAGCTCGGTACGGCCATCCTGCTTGGGCGCGAGGATCTGGTGCGCAAGGCCGCGCGCGATGCCGGCGCCGAAATCGACCGGCCGGGCATCGAACTGATCAATGCGAGCCTATCGCACCGCAATGCCGATTATACCGCCCATCTCTACAAGCGGCTGCAGCGCGACGGCTTTCTGTTCCGCGATTGCCAGCGGCTGATCAACAACGACCGCAACCACTTCGCCGCCACCATGGTGGCGCTCGGCGATGCCGACGGGATGGTGACCGGGGTGACGCGCAACTATTCGACAGCGCTTTCCGATGTCCGCCGGGTGATCGACGCCCGACCCGGCCATTGCGTCATCGGCCTGTCGCTGGCGCTCTGCCACGGCCGCACCGTGCTCGTGGCCGACACTGCCGTGCACGATACGCCGGATGCCGAGGAGCTTGCCGATATCGCTCAGGAAGCGGCGTCAATGGCCCGCCATATGGGTTACGAGCCGCGCATCGCCATGCTCGCCTATTCGACCTTCGGTCAGCCGCCCGGCGAACGCTCGCGCCAGGTGCGCGATGCGGTGCGCATTCTCGACGAGCGCCGGGTCGATTTCGAGTATGACGGCGAAATGGCGGCCGATGTGGCGCTGAACGCGGAGCGGATGCGGCAATATCCGTTCTGCCGCCTCACCGGCCCGGCCAATGTTCTGATCATGCCGGCCTTCCACTCCGCCTCGATCGCGACCAAGATGCTGCAGGAACTCGGGGGCTCCACCGTCATCGGCCCGCTCCTCGTCGGGCTGGAAAAGCCGGTGCAGATCGTCTCGCTTGGCGCGCGCGATGCCGACATCGTCAACATGGCGGCCATGGCCGCCTATAGCGCGACGATCGAACCCGAGAGCGACGCCGACGATTGAAATGATCGAGCGATAACGCAGAATTTCTGAATACATTTTGTCGACAACCGACCCGCGGCGTTCTATGCTGGTAACCCGCAGGGCGTTGTCAGGTCGTGCCTGTTGTGGGTCATCGGCGCAAGCGGATGATTCGAGCGCGCGTCCAGGAAGAGCGGAACAAAAACAGCAGAGGCAGTGATGGCGGCAGTGGAAGAGACGGTGAAGGCGAAAACGCGCGGATCCGGTACCCAAAAGGTCTACGAGACGCTGCGCCGGGAAATTCTGGCGATGGAGCTGATGCCGGGCAGTCCGCTTGACGAGGTCCGGCTTTCGGAACGCTTCGGCATGTCGCGCACGCCGGTGCGCGAGGCGCTGCTCAGGCTTGCAAGCGATGCGCTGGTGACCACGCTGCCCAACCGCAACACCATCGTTTCCGCCATCAACTTCGCCGACATGCCGCATTATTTCGAGGCGCTGACGCTGATGTACCGGATCAGCACAAGGGGCGCGGCCGCGCGTGGGCCACATGACCGCGCGGAGATGGTGAACATCCGCGGGCGACAGGGCGAGTTCGTCGCCGCCGTGGAAGCGCAGGACGCCTTTGCCATGATCGAGGCCAATCGCGAGTTCCACGTCGCGATCGCAGAGCTCGCCGGCAATGCCTATTATACCGGTTTCTTCTCGCGGTTGCTCGATGAGGGACGGCGTGTTCTCAGGCTCTACTATTCCACCTTCGAGGACCGGCTTCCGCGCCAGTATGTCAACGAACACGAGGATATCATCGCGGCGATTGAGGCAGGCGATACCGAAACGGCCGACCGGCTGGCGGTGGCCCATGCCGGGCAGATCGTGCGCCAGATTCAGGAGTATCTGGCGCGGGAGGCCGAACAGGCGCGCGCGCTGTCGCTGGGGTGAGCCCATGACCTGCGGCTGTAGCCAATACATCACGAGGACAAGATGAAAGACCAGACTGAAGCAGACGTTGTCGTGATCGGCGGCGGCATTATCGGCTGCATGGCCGCGCGCTATCTCATGGAGGCCGGGCGCAGGGTCACGATCCTGGAGCGCAGCATGATTGCGGCAGGAGCCAGCGCCGGCAATGCCGGCATTCTCGCCTTTCCCGAGATCGTGCCGATCCCCGCGCCCGGCATCACCTGGAAAGCGCCCGGATGGCTGCTCGATCCGCTGGGGCCGCTTGCCATCCGCCCGGCCTATGCGGCAAGGCTGGCGCCCTGGCTCTGGCATTTCTGGCGGGCGAGCTCCAGGGTGAATTTCGAGCGCGGTCTCAAGGTCCAGGCGGCGATGATGCGGCTGGCGGTCGCCGAATACGAAGCTGTCCGCAAGGACGCGCGCCTGGCGTCCTTCATTGTCAATACCGGCACGCTCGATCTCTATGATAGCGAGAAGAGTTTTGCCGCCGCGGCGGCCGACTGGGCGCGGAAGCGCGAGGCCGGCTTCGAGTTCCACCGCGTCGGCCGCGGCGAAATCGAGACGCTTCAGCCCGGTCTCGCGCCGCAGTTCGAACACGCGATCTACAGCGAGGATGGGCTGCAGGTTTCCGATCCCGCCGGTTTTACCCGCGCGCTCGCCGAAAGCCTGCGGGAGAACGGCGCCACGATCACGATCGGAGAAGCCGCCGCCATCGAACCGACCGAGGCCGGTGCGCGCATCCGCCTTGCCGATGGTGGTGCCCTTGAAGCGCGCACCGTCGTGGTAGCCTGCGGGGCGTGGTCGAAGCGGCTTGCGAAAAGCCTCGGCGAAGCGGTGCCGCTCGATACCGAGCGCGGCTACAATACCACCTTGCCGGCGACCGCCTTTCCGCTGAAGCGCCAGCTCTATTTCAACGATCATTCCTTCGTCGTCACGCCGCTCTCGTCCGGAATTCGCGTCGGCGGCGCGGTGGAGTTCGGCGGCCTCGACCTGCCGGCCAATTTCAAGCGCGCCGATGCGCTGTTGACGCTTGCCAAACGGTTCCTGCCGGGGCTTGAGACCGAGGGCGGCGAGCGGTGGATGGGCTTCCGCCCCTCCATGCCCGACTGCCTGCCGGTGATCGACCGCTCGAAGGCCGCGCCGAACGTGCTCTACGCCTTCGGCCACGGGCATCTCGGATTGACCCAATCGGCGGCCACGGGCCGGCTGGTCGCGGAACTGGCCGGTCAGCTCAAGCCATCCGTAAACCTCGAAAACCTGCGCTTCGACCGGTTCTCCGGCCGGTAGGGCCCGGGGTTGTTCCGGGGCCGGCGTCTGCTGGCGGCAGGTACGGTTTTCTTGATTGTAAAAGCCCGCCCATTGCGTTGTCGACAAACTGACGACAAATGTGATAGGCGGGTTTGAGGAATGAAAATCTCGGTCTTAGATCGAGTGAAGACGGAGAGACCGCTGCGATGACCATCCGCCCCGAACCGATCAGCAACGACGAACGCAAGGGCCGGATTGAGCGCCTGCGCGCGGCCATGCAGGCCGCCGGCGCCGATGCCATGCTGCTGGGCTCGACCATCAGCCTTGCCTATTTCACCGGCCTTGTCTGGCATCCGAGCGAACGCCTGGTCGGCGCGCTGGTCACCGCCGACAGCCTGACCTATATCGCGCCCGCCTTCGAGGTTTCGAAGATCGAGACGCTCGAGCGGCTCGACGGCGATATCGCCGCCTGGGATGAGCATGAAGATCCGGCGGCGCTGACGGCAAAGCTGCTCGGCCAGGGCAAAACGCTGGCGCTCGATGATGCGCTGCCATTCGCCATCTATTCGGCGCTGGCCCGGCAGATCGCGCCGGAGCGGCTCGTTGACGGCGGGTCGATGATCTCTTTGCTCCGAGCGGTGAAATCGCCCGCCGAGATCGCGCTGATGCAGTATGCGATGGATGCCACGCTTGAAGTGCACAAGCGCGTTCACGCGCTGATCGAGCCGGGCATCCGCGCTTCCGAGGTCGTGCGCTTCATCGACGAGACCCACCGGGCGCTGTGTGGCTCGGGCAGCACCTTCGCGATCTGCTCCTTCGGCGCGGCGACATCGCTGCCCCATGGCGTCGATGGCGACCAGACCTATGCCGAGGGGGATATCATTCTCGTCGACACCGGCACGATTGTCGGCGGCTACCAGTCGGACATGACGCGCACCTATGTGAAGGCGGAGCCCTCGGCCGAGTTTTCGCGAATCTGGATGATCGAACGCGAGGCGCAGCAGGCCGTTTTCGATGCCGCGAAGCCGGGCGTTTCGGCTGAAACCCTCGACCATGCGGCGCGGCGCGTGATCGCCGCCCATGGCCTCGGCCCGGATTATCGCCTGCCCGGCCTGCCGCACAGGGCGGGGCACGGTCTTGGCATGGACATCCACGAAGCGCCGTTCATCGTGCGCGGCAATGCAGCGCCGCTTCAGCCCGGCATGTGCTTTTCCAACGAGCCGATGATCGTCGTGCCCGAAAAATTCGGCGTCCGGCTGGAGGACATCATCCATATGGGAGAGAACGGGCCGATCTGGTTCACCACGCCCGGCAAGGGCCCGACCGAGCCCTTCGCCTGAGCACCGGGGTTCACATCAACTTCATCCATGAGGCAGATTGCGTCCGGCGCGCTTTCCGCATGGCGCGCATGCGAAACCACGCCTGAAGGGAGACGGCATGAGCGACGACTTCGAAACGATTGCGACCGATGAGGCGCGGGCGCTGGGGGAGAGCCTGCTGCTGGCGGCCGGCTATTCCGAGGACCATGTCCGCACGATCACCGATTGCGTCGTGCGCGCGCAGATGGACGAGTGCCATTCGCACGGGCTCTACCGGCTGATCAGCTGCCTGGAGCTGATCGAGCGCGGCAAGGTCGATCCCACAGCCACGCCGGTGGTCGAGGACCGCGCGCCGGCAATCGTCCGCGTCGATGCCCGCCGGGGCGTTTCGCTGTCCGCCTTCGAGGCCGGACTTCCCATCCTCGCCGAAAAGGCGAGGCACAGCGGGCTAGCGGCGCTTGCGATCAACAACTGCTTCCACTTCTCAGCGCTCTGGCCGGAGGTGGAAAGGATCGCCGATCAGGGCCTTGTCGCCATTGCCGTCACGGTCAGCCATGCCTGGGTCGCGCCCGCCGGCGGCAGCAGGCCGGTGTTCGGCACCAATCCGTTTTCGTTCGGCTGGCCGCGTCCGGGCAAGCACCCCTTCGTGTTCGATTTCGCCACCTCGGCGATTGCGCGCGGCGATATCGAGCTGCATCGACGCACGCAAACGCCGCTGCCGGAAGGAACCGCGATCGATGCCGACGGCAAGCCCACGACCGATCCTGAGGCCGCGGTTGACGGGGCGATGCTCACCTTCGGCGGCCACAAGGGCTCGGCGCTTTCGGCGATGATCGAACTGCTTGCCGGGCCGCTGATCGGTGATCTCACCAGCGCCGAATCCATGGCCTTCGATGGCGACGCCAAAGTGGTGCCGTTTCATGGCGAACTGATCATCGCGCTCGATCCGGCCTCCTTCATGGGGCAGGCGGCCCTCGATAATCTGAAACGCGGCGAGACGCTGTTTGACGCGATCGAAGGGCAGGGCGCGCGCCTTCCCTCGGCGAGGCGCTATCGCGCGCGGGCCCGCAACAGCAAGGCCGGCGTCATGCCGGTGCGCAGGAACGTGCTCGATGAGCTGCGGGCGCGCGCCGCGGCATCGACACCGAAATCGAACTGACAACCAGACTGAGGATGCACCAATGAAGATCACCGGCGAATTGCTGATCGGCAACCAGACCCGCATGGGCGAAAACGGCACGCTGACGGCTGTGGAAGCGGCCACCGGCAAGGCGCTTTCCGGCGCGTTCGGCGGCGCGAGCGCGGCCGATCTGGACGAGGCGGTTCGGCTCGCCTGGCAGGCTTTCTTCGCCTATCGCGAGACGGCGCTGGAAGACCGGGCCGCGTTTCTGGAAAAGGCGGCCGCGAATATCCTCGCCATCGGCGATCCACTGATCGAGCGCGCCATGGCCGAAAGCGGCCTGTCGCGCGCACGGCTTGAGGGCGAGCGCATGCGCACCGTAAACCAGTTGCGTCTGTTTGCCGGCGTCGTGCGCGAAGGCGCGTTTCAGGATCTGCGTTTCGATCACGCCGATGCGGCGCGCACGCCGCCCAAGCCCGATCTCCGGCTACGCAAGGTCGGCCTCGGCCCGGTTGCCGTTTTCGGCGCGTCGAACTTTCCGCTGGCGTTCTCGGTGGCCGGCGGCGACACCGCCTCGGCGCTGGCGGCCGGTTGCCCGGTCGTGGTCAAGGCCCATCCGGCCCATCCCGGCACCTCGGAACTGGTGGCCCGCGCGGTGCAGCAGGCCGTGATCGAATGCGGCATGCCGGCAGGCACGTTCTCGATGCTGCATGACACCGGCTACGAGATTGGCGGCGCGCTGGTCGCCCATCCGCTGATCCGCGCCGTCGGCTTCACCGGCTCGCGCCGGGGCGGTCTGGCGCTGGTCGATATCGCCGCAAAGCGCGACATGCCGATCCCGGTCTATGCCGAGATGAGCGCGATCAACCCTGTCCTCCTGTTTCCCAAAGCCCTGAAGGCGCGCGGCGACAGGATCGGCGCGGCGTTTGCCGCATCGCTGACGCTCGGCGCCGGCCAGTTCTGCACCAATCCCGGCCTGATCCTTGCCGTCGAAGGCGAGGGCCTCGATGCCTTCAAGGCGAGCGCCGTGGAGGCGCTGAAGGCGGTGCCGGCGCAGACGATGCTGACCGCCGGCATCTGCAAGGCCTATCGCGACGGCGTTGCGAAACTGGTCGGCCACAGCGATGTGACGCAGCTTGCCGAAGGGCAGGAGGGCGACGAGTTTCACGGCCAGGCCGCGCTTTTCGAAACGACGGCCGCCTCGTTCCTGAATGACAAGAGCCTGCATGACGAAGTCTTCGGCGGTGCGGGTCTGATCGTCAAATGCCGCGATCTGGCGGAGCTCGAAACCGTGGTCGACGGTATCGAGGGTCAGTTGACCGTCGCGCTTCACATCGACGAAGCGGACTATCCGGCGGCTGCGAAACTGATGCCGAATCTGGAAATGCTGGCCGGCCGCCTGCTCGTCAACGGGTTTGGCACCGGCGTCGAGGTGTCGCCTGCCATGGTCCATGGCGGGCCCTATCCGGCGACCTCGGACGTGCGCTCGACCTCGGTCGGCACGCTTGCGATCGACCGCTTCCTGCGTCCGGTCTCCTATCAGGACATGCCGGCGGATCTGCTGCCAGAGGCTTTGCGCGGGTAACGGCTGTGAACTGCCGCGCCCGGTTGCCAAGACTTGTCGGTACCGGGCGCGATCTCGATTGAACCTGCGCCCGGCTCTCCCCATCTGATGGGATATCGAGGGAGACAGCGGATTGAATGGAGATCGGAATTCAGCGCCTTTTCGGATCGAGGCCGGCTTGCATTCGCAACACCGCCATCTCGCCGCGCGGGGATATTGGCGGGCATTTTCGCGCAAGCTGCGCTATCCGCTTGGCCCCGAGGCGAAGGCGGTCGCTTTCATTGAACGCGTAATCAATCCCGCCCATGCGATCAGCGCTGTCTCGCAAAATGGCGATTTTCTTGGCGTGGCCGGCTTCAAGTCGCCGGAAGGGGCGTTTATCGGCGGCGGCTTCGGTGACTTGGCGGCGACGTTCGGATGGATCGGCGCGACATTTCGCGGCCTGTTGATCGGCATTCTGGAGCGTGATTGCGAGCCGGGCACGCTGCTTATGGATGGAATTTTCGTCGAGCCCCATGCGCGAGGAAGGGGAATCGGTAAGGCCCTTTTGAAGGCCATCGAGTCACGTGCCGCATCCATGGGCCTTCACCATGTTCGCCTCGACGTTATCGACACCAATCCGCGCGCCCGTGCCCTCTACGAACGGGAAGGCTTCGTCGAGAAATCCGTTCAGTCGCTTGGCCCGCTGAGCCCTGTTTTCGGCTTCTCAACGGCGACCCAAATGACAAAACCCGTCGGCATTTGATTGACGGTGCGGTCGCTCGGGCTGCGAATATCGGCGGCAATTTCAGTCGTATTACCGCCGGTTCGCCCGGGAAAAGGCCGCCGGCGCTCGGCCTCCTCCCATTCGATCAGGCCTCGTAGCCGTAGATTTCCCTGGCGCGTTCGGGCGTGAGGTATTCGTTCTTCAGGTCGCGCTCGATATCGGCGCGGCTGCGCTCACGCGGATCGCCATAGCCGCCGCCATTGCCGGTGACGACGCGGATGATGTCGCCTTCGTTGACCGTGAGGTTGGTGGTAAACGCGTGGCGGTCGCGGCTGCCATCGCGGCGCAGCACCTCGACGTAATTGACCGAGCCGTCGAGCCCGCCCGATGCGCCCCAGGGCGGCATGCGCGAGCGGGTGTAGCCGACCGAGAGGAAGTTGTTGTCGGCGCGCACGCGGTAATGCACCTCGATGCCCTTGCCGCCGCGCCACTGGCCTTCGCCGCCCGGTTCTGAGTTCAGCGCCACTTGCTCGATGCCGAGCCCGTAGCGGGCCTCGGCGACTTCGGCGGGGCAGTTGAACGTTTCACCGTGGAAGCCGGAGAACTGACCGGACACCCCGTCGGAGCCTTCCCACGCGCCCCAGCCGCCGACCTGCGGTTCGACGATGGTGTAGTGGCGGCCGGTATCGGGGTGCGGGCCGCCGATATTGGTGCCGCAGATCGAGGCGAAATTGCCGGCCGGAACCGAGCCCGGAAAATGCTCGGCCATCGCGCGCAGCAGCATGTCGAACAGCCGGATTTCGACCTCGGCGTAGTATCCGAGCGCGCCGGGGGCTTCCACATGATAGATCGTGCCGGGCTTGGTCACGACCTTGAGCGGGCGGAAGAAGCCGCCATTGCCGGGCGCATCGGCATCGGTGAAGTCCTTGAAGGCGAGCTGCACGGCGATTTCGGTGCCCTCGCGCGAGCAGTTGAGCGAGCCGGACTGGGCGGGGTTGTCGGTCAGGTCGACGATGAACTCGTCGGCGGTTACCGTCAGCGTGACCTTGTGGACCACGCCGCTATCCTGCTCCTCTGAAAAGCTGTAGCTGCCCTCGGGAATGTTCGCCAGCGCCGCACGGGCGCGGCGTTCGCCGAGGTCCATATAGTCGGTGACGGCGGCGGCAAACGTGTCCGCGCCGTATTTTTCGACCAGTTCCAGCACCCGGCGCTCGCCGATGCGCAGACCCGCGATCGCGGCCCACAGATCGCCGTTCAGGTAGTCCGGCAGGCGTGAATTGATCTTCATGATATCGAAGACGGCGGCATTCTCGACGCCCGCGGTGAACAGTTTCACCGCCGGAATGCGGATGCCTTCCTGGAAGATTTCCGTGGCTTCCGCCGACATCGAACCAGGCACATTGCCGCCGACATCGTTCCAGTGGGCGATATTGGCGACCCAGGCGACCATCACGCCATCATGAAACACAGGCGCGGCCAGCACCATGTCGTTGAGATGGGTCACCCCACCGAAATAGGGATCGTTGGAGGCGAACACATCGCCTTCGCGGATGTCCTCGAGCGGAAACTTGGCGAGAATGCCCGCGATCGCCTTGTCCAGCACGCCGATGAAGGCCGGAATGCCAGCGCCCGATGCGGCGATCTGGCCCTCGGGGTTGAGGATCGAGGTGGATAGGTCGAGCACTTCATAGATGATCGCGCTCATCGAGGTCTTCACCTGGGCGTAGAACATCTCGTCGGCGATCGCTTCCAGGGCGTTCTGGATGATGTCGAAGGTGACGGGATCAAAGGTCTTGTCGGTCATGGCTCAGCCCCTCGTCTCGATATGCGTGTTGCCGAAATCGTCGATGAAGACGCGGTTGCCGGGATGGACGACGATGGTCGTGCCCGGATCCTCGATCACCGCGGGGCCGGTAAAACGCATACCCGGCTCGAATTTCGTGCTGTCATAGATGGTGGCCTCGTGCCGGCCCTCGGTGGCGTAGTCGACCATGCGCCGGCCCTTGACCGCGTCTTCCAGCTTCGCGCCGGTCTTCGGCAGCGCCACCAGTTCGAGCTTGCCCACTTCGGCGGCGGCGACCAGATGCAGGCCGATGATCTCGACGCCGGCTGCAAGGCGATAGGTATATTCGCGCTCATAGATCTCGTGGAATTCCGAAACCATCTTGGTCAGGGTTTCCTCGGTCACGGGGCCTGCGGGCACCGGCACCTCGACGGCGAATTCCTGGTTCTGGTAGCGGCAGCGCACCAGAGGCTTGAGCGAGACCTTGTCGGGGCCGAAGCCCTCGCGGGCATATTCGGCGCGGGCGCGCTCCATGGTGTGGGCGAGCAGTTCATCGAGACCTTCGCGGTCGGCGCTGTCCATCAACCGGGTGACGAAATAGTCGCGGCGCAGGTCCGACATCATCATGCCCCAGGCCGAGAAAACCGGCGCGCCGCGCGGCACGACAACCTTCTTCACGCCCAGTTCCTGGCCAAGCGCCACGCCATGCATCGGCCCGCCGCCGCCGAAGACCACCAGGGTGAAATCGCGCGGGTCGTAGCCGCGATTGACCGAGACCAGCTTCAGCGCGTTGACCATGTTGGAATTGGCGATGCGGATAATGCCGCGCGCGACGTCCTCGGGCGAATTGCCCATGCGTTCGGCCAGTTTTCCGAGCGCGTTTTCGAGCGCCGGAATATCGGCCTCGACGGACCCGCCGCAGAAATAGTCCCTGTTGATCCGCCCGAGCGCCAGATTGGCATCCGTCGTGGTCGCGTCCTCGCCGCCGCGGCCATAGGCGGCGGGGCCGGGGGTGGAGCCGGCCGAATGCGGGCCGACATGCAGCTTGCCGAAATCGTCGACCCAGGCGATCGAGCCGCCGCCATTGCCGATTTCCACAAGGTCCACCACCGGCACCATGATCGGGTAGCCGGCGGACTTGCCGTCGCGCTCGATCCAGTAGTCGGTCTTGATGGTGACCTGATTGTTTTCGATCAGCGAGCATTTGGCGGTGGTGCCGCCGATATCGAGCGCCAGAATATTGGGTTCGCCGATGATCCGGCCGAGCTCGGCCGCGCCCCAGAAGCCCGACGCCGGGCCGCTTTCGACCATGGTGATCGGCACGGCCTTGATTGCGTCGAGCGAATCGACGCCGCAATTCGACTGCATGATGAAAAGCTGTCCTGAATAGCCCTTGCCGGTGAGGCCCGATTCCAGCTTCTCGAGATAGCGCTGGGCCTTCGGCTGGACATAGGCCGAGAGGATGGCGGTGTTGGTGCGCTCATATTCGCGCCATTCACGGGTGATCTGGTGCGAGGCGACCACCGTCACCTCGGGCCAGCGGGCTTCGACCTCGGCCTTCAGGCGGATTTCGTGTTCCGGATTGGCATAGGCATGCAGCAGGCTGATGGCGATGGCTTCTATGCCCTCGGCGCGGAAAAGGGCCAGCGTCTCGTCGAGCGAGGAAAGGTCCAGCGGCGTGACCTCATTACCGTGATAATCCAACCGCTCGACGATCTCGCGGCGCAGATAGCGCTCCACGAACGGGGCCGGCTTCTTGTATCTGAGATTGAAGAAGTCCGGCCGGTTGCCGCGGCCGATCTCGATGGAATCGCGAAACCCCTTGGTGGTGATCAGCCCGACCTTGGCGCCCTTGCGTTCGGTCAGCGCGTTGATAACAACGGTGGTGCCGTGGGCGAAGAAATCGACCGAGCCGACATCGACCTTGGCCTTTTCCAGAACGTTGAGAACGCCCTTTTCGAAATCCGGCGGCGTGGTGTCGGATTTTTCCGTGCGCACGGTCTGAACGCCGGTTTCAAGGTCGGTCTCGAAATAGACGAGGTCGGTGAAGGTGCCGCCGACATCGGTCGAGACGCGTGTGATTTTGTCAGTCATGGGAAGTCTCTGTTCAATGCGTGAAGGATGTCAGCGGCTGCGCCGGCCCGATGCGGCAAGCGCGACCGCGACGACGATGATCACGCCGGTGGTGAGGTCCTTGAAGAAGGGGTTCACGTTGAGGATGTTGAAGCCGTTGCCGATCAGCGCCATCAGCAGCACGCCCGCGACCGAGCGCCAGATCGCGCCCGAACCGCCCATGATCGAGGTTCCGCCGAGGATTACCGCCGCGATTGCCTCGAATTCCATGCCGATGCCGGCCTGGGGCGAGGCCATGGAAATCCGCGAGACCGCGATCACGCCGGCGAGACCTGCGGCCATGCCCGAGAGCGAGAAGGTGACGATCTTGATCAGATTGGTGCGGATGCCCGAGAGGATCGCGGCTTCCTCGTTGCCGCCGACGGCGAAAACGCGACGGCCGAATGTGGTGCGGTTCAACAGCACCATGAAGATTACCATGAAGATGATCAGTACGATCACGGCGATGTTGACCATGCCGATGCGGCCGCGACCGATCCAGGAGAACTCGGCGATCCGGACCGGGATCAGCGCGCCCCCGGTGATCAGGATGGCGATGCCGCGATAGACGAGGCTTGTGGCGAGCGTCACCAGGAAGGAGTGCACCCCGAAGCCGGTGATGATCGCGCCATTGACCGTGCCAAGCGCAAGCCCGATCAGCGGACCGGCGACAATCGCGGTATAGGGATCGACATGAACTGCGATCCAGCCGGCCGCGACCGAGGCAACGCCAAAGATCGCGCCGGTCGACAGGTCGAACCCGCCGCCGATGATGACGAGCGTGAGTGCGCAGGCGATGATGGCGAGCGGCGCCGACTGGTTGACGATGTTGAGCAGGTTGCGGGCCGTCAGGAAACTGTCGGAAATCAGGCTGAGGCCGACCATCAGGATGACGATGATGGTGAGAACGCCGTATTCGCGGGCGAAATCGCCGGGCGTGATGGAAAAACGCCGGGCAGGTGTCTGAACGTCGCTCATGGTTGGGTGACCTCCTTGCCGCGGGAGACGGCGCCTTGTTCTTCAAAGATGCGGTGCAGTGCCTCGTCGACCGTGGTGTCCCGGCAGTCGGTCTCCGCGAAGATGCGGCCGTCGCTCATCAGATAGCCGCGATGGGACAGGTTGATGACCTCCTCGAGTTCCGAGGAGATCAGAAGCACGGCCACGCCGTTTTCCGCCATTTCGATGATGAATTCGTGGATGCTCTGCCGGGCGCCGATATCGACGCCCCGGCTCGGTTCATCGAGGATCAGCAGGCGCGGCTTTTCCACCGCCCATTTCGACAGCAGCACCTTCTGCTGGTTGCCGCCGGAATAAAAGGCGACCTTTCCGTCGATGGCGGAGGGAACGATGCCGAAATGGTCGATCATCTTACGCGCCCGCGTGCGCTCCAGCCCGTGATTGATGAAGCCGTGGCGCGAGATGTTGCCGAGCGAGGCGAGCGAGATGTTGGGACGGGTCGTCTGGGTCAGCACAAGTCCCTGTTTACGCCGGTCTTCCGGCACGAAGGCGATGCCCTGGGCGATGGCACGTGGAACCCTGAGCCGGCGGTTCTGCACGACGCCCTGAATGGCATAGCGGCCGGAGACGATCGGATCGGCGCCGAAGAGCGCGCGCGCCACCTCCGAGCGGCCGGAGCCGACAAGGCCGATCAGGCCGACGATCTCGCCGGGAAAAATCTTCAGGGTGATATCGGAAAGGCCGGTGTCGGTAGCGACATTCTCCATCTCGACGACCGGCGTTGCCTGCTCGGCGGGGCGCGGCGGCAGGGTGGGCCAGCTGATCTCCGAGGCCTCGCCCAGCATGGAATCGACGAGACTGTTCTTGGTCTCGCCGGCAATCGCGTCGGTGCGGATCACCCTGCCGTCGCGCATGATCGTCACCCGGTCGCAATTGGCGAGGATATGATCGAGGAAATGGCTGACATAGATCACGGTGACGTCGCGGGCCTTCAGCCGCGCGATCAGCTGGTGCAGGCGCTCGGCCTCGTCCTCCGTCAGCGAGGAGGTCGGCTCGTCCATGATGATTACCCGCGCGTCGCGGGCAATCGCGCGCATGATCTCGACCTTCTGACGCTCGGCGATCCGCATGTCCGCGATCCGGGTATGCGGGTCGAGGCCGAAATCGCAGGTCTCCTCCAGCGCGTGGAAGCGGGCGAGATCGCCCTTGCGCAGGAAGCCTGCGGTATTGCTTTCCAGCCCCAGGAACACGTTTTCCAGCACGGTGAGCTCGGGCACGAGCTGGAGTTCCTGGTGGATCATGGCGATGCCGCGACCAAGCGCGTCGCGCGGCGAAAACCGGGTGACGACGTCGCCGAACACCTCGACCGTGCCTTCATCCGCCGAATAATAGCCGCCGACGATCTTGCCGACCGACGACTTGCCTGCTCCGTTTTCGCCGACGAGCGCGTGCACGGAGCCTTTCTCAATGTCGATATTGATATCGTCCAGGATACGCATCCCGCCAAAGCTCTTGGCGACGCCCCGAAGCCGTATGGCGATGTCGGTCATGGCTTTCCTTTTCATCTGCAGCGCGCCGGCCAGGCAGGCGCGCTGTGTGAAGTCGGGGTGCGACGCGCCTCAGATGGGCGCGCCGGGAGGATATGGATCAGCCCTGCCATTCCGGCTCGAAGTCCGGATTTTCGTCCAGCCATTCCTTGGTGATGATCTTCGGCGTCTCGCGCAGCGAATATTCATCGATCCAGGTCGGAACGGTTTCGCCATTGAGCGTTTCGACCATGGCGTCGAGCGCGGCCGCGCCCATGGATTTTGGGAACTGCGCCAGCGTGCCGCTCCAGCTTCCGGCCTTGATCGCGTCAACGGCGATCTGGTTCAGCCCGCCGCCCAGCGTGTAGATCTGCGTGATGTCGAGGCCGGCATCCGCAATCGCGACCTCGGCACCCATCAGATGCTGGTCGGCATTGGAGAGCACGACATCGATGTCGCGATTGGCCTGCAGGATATCCTGCATGGCGATCATCGAATCCTGGGGCGAGTAATTGCCCTCGCCGGTGGCGACGATCTCGATATTGTCATGCTCGCCGAGGATTTCCTTGTAGGTGTCGTTGCGCACATTGTCGAAGGGGAAGACAAGCTGGCCGATCAGGACGACGACCTTGCAGGGGTCCTTGTCGGCGCAGTAATCGACGACCGCATTGGCCTGGGCGGTGGCGCCGACGACCGGATCGGAGGCGACGGTAACGGTGAGGCCCGGCACCTGCGGCTCCATTTCGGTCAGCTCGGGGCCGATGGGAAACAGCGTTGTGCCGACCTTGACGCCGGCCTTTACCGCGTCTTCCAGCGCCGTTGCGATGCCGACCGTATCGTTGGGCGTGATGATGATGGCGTCAAACTTGCCGCCGGCGACGATGTCCTCGACCTGCGAGAACTGCGCGGTGGCGGAAAACTCGCCGTCGAAAATCTGCGTGTTGACATTGTCGTAGCCGGACGCGGCTTCCTTGATGCCGTCATAGATCGCCTGGTTGAAGCCGTTCTGCGACGAGGCGGCAAGGAAGGCGATGTTGAAATCCTCGGCCTCGGCGGCCAGCGGCGCGGCAAGCGCCGAGGAGAGGATCGCTGCTGTGAGTGCTGTTTTCATGGATCGGTTTCTCCGGTTTGAGATATTTTCATCGGGTTTATGCGGCCCTTTGAGGGCCATTCAGCAGGACTCTCCGGTCCCTTGGACATCCTTGGTCGGGTTGTTTCCGTCATGTCGGGTGAAATGTGGCCGTCTCGATGTCTTCAAGATGCAAAAGAAGGAATGCCATGGTGACAGCCGGCTGCCAGGCTAGGGCCCGGGCGACGGTTTCTGGCGTGAAATGACCCTTCGGCCCCAGCATGTTGACCGTACCGATCACGCGCCCATCGGCGACCGCCGGAAGGTTCATGTTGGATTCGAAGCCGAGATCGCGGATCTTTTCCCAGTCGAAGAAAACCTGGGCGATCTGTTCGATGGTCGTTGTGCTGAAATGCCGGTTGCCGGCAATCACCGTCTCGAAATAGCGGTTTTTCTCAAGCGGCTTGAAGCCGCCGGGCTCATAAGCCTCGACATCCTCGGAAAACACCCGACGCGAACGCATGCGCGGCAGATCGTAGATTGAGGCTGTGGTCAGCCCCTTGCCGACATCCCTGTTCAGGCCGTCGAGCAGATAGGCGAAAACCCGCCGCGCCGCGTCCGGCTGCCCCGCAAGGCGAAAGACTTCCTCCGTATCGCACGGCATCAGCTTTCTCCCTTCATGGCGGGCCCGCAGCGCTCCTGCCTGCTGCCGCCGCGCGATGACTTGAACGCTGCAAGCGCGACCAGAGCGGTTTTCATGCGGGCGGGTTTCATATTGGCGCTGTCCGTTTCAGGTGGCAATCATCGTGGAACAGGTCGTCACACTAATGCCGAAAATTTGTTATGTCGACAAAAAAAATTTAAAGTGCATGATGGATTGTGTGCATCGAGTGTTGCATATTGGTGGAAATAACCGGAGAGCGGAGCATCATGGTGAAGACATCGTTGGAGAACAGCGGGCTCCAGAGCCAGCAGGTCAGGCGCGGCGGCGGCGTGGCGCATGTCTATGAAACGCTGCGCAACGAAATCATCGAGTTGAAGCTCGCGCCCGGCAGCCCGATCGACGAGACCGAGCTTTCCGAACGCTTTGCGATGTCGCGCACGCCCATTCGGGAGGCGCTCGTCCGGCTCGCGGCGGAAGGGTTGATCACCGCGCTGACCAATCGCACCACCATCGTTTCCAACATCGATTTCGTGCAGCTCGGCGCATTTTTCGACGCCTTGACGCTGATGTACCGCGTCACCGCGCGACTTGCAGCGATCCATTACAACGAGGCGGATCTGGCCGGGATACGCGCCCACCAGAGGCGCTTTGCCGAGGCGGTCGAGGCCCGCGACGTGCTGGGCATGATCGCCGCCAACCGTGATTTTCACATCGCCATCGCCGAGGCCGGGCGCAACAAATACTATACCGACCTGTTTCGGCGCCTGCTCGATGACGGTCGCCGGATTCTCCGCCTTTACTATCGTTCCTATGACGACGACCTGCCGCGCCAGTATGTGGCCGAGCACGAGCATATCGTCAGCGCCATGATCGCGCGCGACGAGGACGCCTGCGACCGGCTTGCCACGGCGCATGCCGACCAGATCGTGCGTCAGATCCGGGCTTACATCTCCGCCGATTCCCGCAGCGTTTCCTCAATCGCGCTCTAGGTTTCACCCGTTTGCCGAAGGATGGAAAGGCGCGCTGCGCTTTTAAGTATTTTATTTGTCGACAAGATGAATCATCGGTGCTACTGAAATTGCAACCGACCGGCTCCGGGCCGCAGTGCCAAAGATTGCCAGCAGATTGCCCCGCCGAGACCAATTCCTTGTGCCTATGAAAGGACCCCAGATGAGCGACACAATTTTCACCGGCTGCATTCCGGCTTTGATGACCCCCTGCAAGGCTGACCGCACGCCGGATTTCGCGGCGCTTGCGCGCAAGGGCCGGGAGCTGATTGAGGCCGGCATGTCCGCCGTCGTTTATTGCGGGTCTATGGGCGACTGGCCTCTGCTGACCGACGAGCAGCGCATGCAGGGCGTCGAGGCGCTGGTCGAGGCCGGGGTTCCGGTGATCGTGGGGACCGGGGCGATCAACACCAAATCCGCCGTGGCGATCACGGCCCATGCCGCCCGCGTCGGCGCAGCCGGCCTGATGGTCATTCCGCGCGTTCTCTCGCGCGGCAGCTCGGTGGCCGCGCAGAAGGCGCATTTCGCAGCCATTCTCGAAGCCGCGAACGGTCTGCCGGCCGTGATCTACAACAGCCCCCATTACGGCTTTGAAACCCGCGCCGACCTGTTCTTCGCCCTGCGCGCCGATTACCCCAACCTGATCGGCTTCAAGGAATTCGGCGGCGCGGCCTCCCTCTCCTACGCCGCCGAGCACATCACCTCCGGCAATGACGATCTCACCCTGATGGTCGGCGTCGATACCCAGGTCTTCCACGGCTTCGTCAAATGCGGTGCCACCGGCGCGATCACCGGCATTGGCAATGCGCTTCCGAAAGAGGTTCTGCATCTCGTTTCGCTTTGCAAGGCCGCAGCCAGGGGCGACAGCGAGGCCCGCGTCAAGGCGCGCGAACTCGAAGAAGCGCTGATGGTGCTGTCGAAATTCGACGAGGGCGTCGATCTCGTGCTGTTCTACAAATATCTGATGGTACTGAATGGCGACGAGGAATATACCCTGCACTTCAACGAGACCGATGCGTTGACCGCGCCGCAGCAGGCCTTCGTCGAAGAGCAGTACAAGCAGTTCAAGACCTGGTACGCCAACTGGGCGGCCTGAAACCGGCGGAGCGGGCCTTGCCAGGGAGCAGCACATGCATGTGATTGACAGCCACACCGCGGGCGAGCCGACGCGGGTCATCCTCGACGGCTTTCCCGATCTCGGCACCGGCCCGCTTTCCGAACGCGCGGCGCTGCTTGCGACGCGCTTTTATGACGACTACCGCGCCGTGGTGCTGGAGCCGCGCGGCCAGGTCGCCATGGTCGGCGCGCTGCTGGTGCCGCCGGTGGACCCGACCTGCGTCACCGGCGTCATCTATTTCGATGTCGGCGCGGTTCTGGGCATGTGCGGCCATGGCACGATCGGCCTTGCCGTCACGCTCTACCATATGGGCCGGATCGGCACGGGTCTGCACCGTATCGAAACGCCCGCCGGCGTCGTCACGGTCGATGTGCATGATGAAAGCACGGTCACCGTCACCAATATCGAGAGCCGCCGGGTCAAGGCCGGCGTCACGGTGGAGGTGCCGGCTTTCGGCCCCATCACCGGCGATGTCGCCTATGGCGGCAACTGGTTTTTCCTGGTCGATCCGAGCCCGATCCCGGTGGTCCCGGAGAATATCCGCGCGCTGACGGATCTCGCCGTCGCGACCCGGACCGCGCTCAACGCCGGCAAGATCGGCGGCGAAAACGGCGAGCCGGTCGACCATGTGATCTTTTACGGCCCGGCCGGCGACCCGGCGGCGCACAGCCGCAATTTCGTGCTCTGCCCCGACGACGCCTATGACCGCTCCCCCTGCGGGACCGGCTGTTCCGCGCGGCTCGCCTGCCTTGCCGCTGCCGGTCAATTGGCAGAAGGCCAGGAAATCGTGCAGGAAAGCATCATCGGCTCCACCTACCGCCTCTCCTACAAGGCGGGCAACCATGGCGGCGTGATCCCCTCGATCACCGGTCAGGCCTATGTCATGTCGGTGGCCGAACTGGTATTCCACCCCAACGACCCCTTCCGCAACGGCATCGTGCTCTGAACCTTTATCGGTTCATGAAGCCTTCGCATTGACGCAAGACAGCCCGTTAGCCGCGGGCGAGGCAATCTGACTGCCATCGAGACCCACATGTAGATTTCAGATTGGTCGTGGTGGCGGGCTTCATGCCGACGTCAAAAAAGTCCCGTACACTGAGTCCCGTAATGCTATTAAATTACGAGGACCTTTCATGACCAGGATACCGCCCATCAAGATGCCCGCCGACGCGTGGGACGAGCTCAACTTTCCCCGGCCCGAAGAAAACGATTTCGACCGTGTTGTCGAACGCGCGATCTCGCGGCGCGGCTTCCTCGGCGGCGTTGTGGCCTTCGGCTCGGGCGCCGTTGCCATGAGCGCCGGCCTGTTGCCGGGCGGAACGGCGGAAGCGGCAGCGCCGCAATCGCGCTTTCCGTTCACGCCGATCGCCGCCCAGACCGATTACGCCTTTCACGTGCCCGAAGGCTATAAAGCCAGAGTTCTGGTGAGCTGGGGCGATCCGCTTTATGACGGCGTGGCCGAATTCAACCATGAGACCGGCGGTTCGGTCGAGGAATCCGACAAGGTCTTCGGTGAGAACACCGACGGCATGGAAACCTTCGAGATCGGTGGTCACCAGATTCTCGCGGTCAACAACGAATATGTAAACAGCGACATCAACCTGCCGCATACCGAAGACGGCGTGCCGCAGAGCGCGGCCGACGTTCTGAAGCTGCAGAACCTGCAGGGCGTGACCGTGGTCGAGATCGCGGAGGGCGCTGACGGCTGGTCCGTGGTGCGCTCCAGCCCGTTTAACCGTCGCCTGCACCACAATGCGCCGATGGCGATTTCGGGTCCGGCCGCTGGTCATCCGCTCATGAAGACGGAAGCCGATCCGGATGGTCGCGCCGTGCTCGGCACGCTCGGCAATTGCGGCGCCGGCAAGACGCCGTGGGGCACCTATCTGACCTGCGAGGAGAACTTCAACGGCTATTTCGGCGCGACCGAAGAGACGAGCTACAGCGATGCAGTCGCCGCCGGCTACGAGCGCTATGGCATGGCCGCGGAAAGCCAGTACGGCTACGAAAAGTTCGATCCACGCTTCGATACCTCGAAGAACCCCAACGAGCCACACCGCTTCGGCTGGGTGGTCGAGATCGACCCGACCGATCCCGACAGCACGCCGGTCAAGCGCACCGGTCTCGGCCGCTTCAAGCATGAAAACGCCGAAGTGACGCAAGCCCCGGATGGCCGCGTCGTGGTCTATCTCGGCGATGACGAGCGCGGCGAGTTCCTCTATCGCTTCGTCTCGACCAATCCCTATGTCGCCGGCGGCGATACCGACGGCCTGCTCGATGACGGCACGCTCTATGTCGCGAAGTTCAACGACGACCAGACCGGCGAGTGGCTGGCCCTGACGCCCGAGACCACCGGCATGGACGAAGCCGACATCCTGATCTTCGCTCGCATGGCCGGATCGAAGGTCGGCGCCACGACCATGGACCGTCCCGAATGGGTCGCCGTCAACCCCTATGCCGTCGAGGCCTATTGCTGTCTCACCAACAACAAGAACCGCGGCGTCAAGGCCAATGCCGGCGGCGACGCCACGCCGGTCGGCGGGCCGAACCCGCGCGAGGCCAATAAATACGGCCAGATCGTGCGCTGGTATCCCGATGGCGACGACCACGCCGCCGACACGTTCCGCTGGGACCTGTTCGTCATGGCCGGCAATCCGGAGGTCCATTCGGACGCCAATGCCGGTTCGTCCAACATCAACAGCGGCAATCTGTTCAACTCGCCCGACGGCATGGCCTTCGACACCAGCGGTCTCGTCTGGATCCAGACCGACGGCGAGGACAGCAATGAGGGCGATTTCGCCGGCATGGGCAACAACCAGCAGCTTGCCGGCGATCCGGCAACGGGCGAGATCGTCCGCTTCCTGACCGGGCCGCGCGGCGGCGAGATCACCGGCCTGTGCTGGTCCGCAGACCGGCGCACCATGTTCGTCGGCGTCCAGCATCCGGGCGGCTCGTGGCCGGCGGAAGAAGGCCTGCCGCGCTCCTCGATCATGGCGATCAAGCGCGACGACAACGGCCTCGTCGGCTGACGTCGTCCGGTATCAAGACGGCATGGCGCGCCAAGCGCCGTGCCATCCGTCCATCAGTTGAGAGTTTAGAACAGGCGCTGACGCCGCCTGGATCGACGATAATTCCGCGCGCTTGGCTCTATCTTCGTGGAAGGCTTACGGGCTCGATGAGGCGGCAGGCCCGGCCGCAGCAACGGCTCTCAAAAACAGCGCCGGCATTCTCTCGTCAGCTCGCATTCTGCAGCGAGATGACCCGGCTTTCGGAAAGTTCGCCCGCCTCCGACAGGATGGGATAAGACACTGCGGCGATATGGGCGTTGATGCGCTTCAGGTCGCGCAGGATGTCGAGATGGAGCGTGGAGGAGCCGAGCGTTTCCGGCCTTCCGTCCTGCAGGCGCTCGATATGCTTCTTCTGCGAGCGCTCCTCGATCTGGCGGACATGCACCTTTTCGGCGGTCAGGCGGCGGGCGAGGTTGACGTCGCGGCTGAGAAACACGGATTGCGCCAGTTCGAGGTTCAGCAGTGTCTGGCGGTAGAGCTCGCCGATCTCCTCCTCGCCGGCGGTGGAGAACTTCACCTGCCGGTCGGTCTTCTTGCGCGCCATTTCCGAAAGGTCACGATCGATGATATCGCCGATATGTTCGAGATTGATGGCGTAGGACAGGATTTCGCGCATGCGGGTGTTCTCGTCCTTGCTGAGTTCGGTGCGGCCGAGGCGGGCGAAATAGAGCTTCAGATCGGTGAGCGCGGCGTCGACGCGGTCGTCGAGCTTGGAGATGTCGCGCCCGGCGTCAGGATCGTCGACCAGCAGCGAGCGCAGGTTCAGCTCCATCATCAACGCCACCTTGTCGCCGATGCGCAGCACCTCGCGCGCGGCACCACCAAGGGCAAGGGCGGGGGTCTCAAGCGCGGCGTCATCTAGATAGGAGGTCTCGCCCCGCTCCGTGGCGGGGTCGGGCCAGAGCAGGCGGCAGAGACGGTCGAGCGGGCCGAGCAGCGGCAGGAACAGCGCAAGCAGGATGGCGTTGAAGGCCAGGTGCGCGGCAATGGCGAGCCGGGCATCGGGCGGCATCAGGTCGGCGAGATAGGGTCCGGCGATGCCGGCGGTCGCGAGCACCAGCAGCGCGCCGATGCCGCGCACGGCCAGATTGCCGCGCACGAGACGTCGCGCCTTGGGTCCGTCGCCGGCAACCGCGAGGCACGGCGGCACAGCGCCGCCGAGATTGGCGCCCGCTACCAGCACCAGCACCAGCGCGGGCGTGACCGCGCCGCTCTGGGCGAGCATCGAAATGAAAAGCACGACGGCGAGGCTGGAGGAGGAGGCGAAGGCGAGCACGGCGGCAAGCAACAGGCCGAAGATCAGTCCCTGATCGAGCGCCGACAGGATCGCGCCGGTCACCTCCGCTTCGCGCAGCGGTTCCGTCGCCGCGCCGAGCAGTTCCAGCGCCAGCAGCATCAGCCCCAGCCCGATCAGCGCCTTGCCGATGCCGCGCCCGCGCGCCAGCCGGCTGCGGCCGTGGGTGATCACGCCGCAAAGGATGAGCGCCGGGGCCAGCCAGTGCAGGTCGCGCACCAGGATGGCTGCAGTGAGCGCGGTGCCGAGATTGGCGCCCAGAAGCACGGCCTGCGCCATGCGCGGGGCGATGATGTTGCGCGCGACGAAGGAGCCGGCGATCACCGCGGTCGCGGTCGAGGATTGCACGGCGATGGTGACGAACATGCCGGAGACCGCCGCGAACACCCGGTTGCCGGTGCCCCTGGCAATGCCTTGCCGCAGCGATGCGCCGAAGCCGGAAAGCACGCCGGACTTAATCATGCGCAGCGCCCAGAGAACCAGCGCGCCTGCGCCGAGCAGATCAATGAGCTGGATGGTCGAGTTCATGCGGCTCCTTCCCGCCGTTCGCCGTTTGTCTTGTCACCTTTTGCTTGAGCCGCGACGAGCAAGGCTTTACCGTGGCCAGTGTACATTTTTGCACTCATTTGCAAAGGCTTTGCATGACCGGATCGAGCGCGCCCCGCAGCGAAAGGGTGTCTTACGTCAGCGCCAATGAGGTGGCCGAACGCGCGGGCGTGTCCCGGTCGGCGGTATCGCGTACGTTTTCCGGCGCGGGCAGCGTGGCGCCCGCCACGCGGCGCAAAGTGCTGAAAGCCGCCGAGGAATTGGGGTATCACGCCAATCTCCTCGCGCGCGGGCTGGTCGGCGAGCCGTCGCGGATCGTGTGCCTGATCGCCGCCGATGTCGGTCAACCCTATCATAGCGCGATGATCGACAAGGTCACCCGCCAGCTTCAGCTCCACGGCAAGGTGGCGATGATGATCAATACCGCCGGCGACGATGACAGCGTCAGCCAGGCGTTGCGGCAGAGTTTGCACTTCCGTGCAGAGGCTTCGGTGGTGCTCAGCGGCTCGCCGCCGGCGAAACTGGTGCAGAGCTGTCTTTCGAACGGCCAGCGCGTGGTGCTGGTCAACCGCGACGATGATGCCGAGGGCGCCGCGCGCATCCGCATCGACAATCGCTCGGCCTGTCGCGAGGCGCTGGCGCTGCTCAGGCGGGCGGGCTGCACGCGGCTGGCCTGCGTGTCGTCGCAGGCGCGCACCTCGTCCATGACCACGCGGGAAAGCGCCTTTGCCGCTGCCGCCGCCGAGGTCGGGGTCGAGATCGATGTCGTCCGGGTCGGCCCCACCAGCTATGACACCGGGCAGGAAGCGGCGCGGGTGCTGCTGGGGCGGTCGAACCCGCCGGACGGGGTGTTCTGCGTGACCGACCTTCTGGCCTTCGGCTTCATCGACGCCGCCCGCACCATATTCGGCGTCGAAATACCGCGCGATCTCTGCGTGATCGGCTTCGACGACGTGCCGCAGGCGCGCTGGTCGGGCTATGAGCTCACCACGTTCCGCCAGCCCATGGACGAGATGGTGGCGCGCATTGCCGAGATCCTGACCTCGGACACCAGCGGCAGTGATTCCGCCTTCGAGGCGTTGCCGGTCTGGCGCAAGACCGTGCGCATGGGATAGAGCGCGTAGACCGTTCACGGTAGGACGCAGTCGCTCTGTCCCCCCGATTTTACGCAACCTGGGACGGAAAACCGGGAGCCGCTTTTCCTCGCGTTGCCCTAGCACGGCACGAAGGCCTCCTTCAGCCGGTCCAGGGCTGTACGTTTCGCGTCATTTCCGGTCAGCAGAAGGCCGAGCGTGCGCAGGAAAACCGCCAGAATGGCGGCGTCGGAGCCTGGCGAGTCCTCCCTTCCGGCTGAGCTTCGCGCAAGCTCTGCGTAGAGCGCGCGGCGCTCCTTCGATATGCCGGCCGCTGCACCTCCGCCGGCCTCACGCAGGCGGTACCAGTCGACGAAGATATCGGCGAGGGCAATGTCGGGGAGCCCGGCTTGCGGGAGCGACAGAAGGTCTCGGGCAGGCGCGCTGTCTGGACCATGGCCTGCATGCGGGGCGGCCAGTCTTCCGGCAGGCGGCGCTCGAGGACGATTGCCCGGAAGTGGCGGTCAAGAAATGCGCGGTAATCCGCGACGGACAGGATCGAGCCGCTTTGCCCCGTGCGGTCGGCCTCGGCGGCATAGCGGGCGAACCAGGCGTCGAAACCGGGGGCGTCGAAAACGGCGCGGTCCGATATCTCCATGCCTTCGGAGCCGATCTCAAGGCACTTCCAGCCGGCCGGATAGGCGACCGTCGAGGGAACGGAGACGTTGACAAGTCCGTCTGCGGCGGCGGTCGCATCCACATGCCAGTGACCGCTGAAATGGAGCGGTATGCCGGTGGCGGCAATGGCCGCGGCGACATCCGGCGCCGGCATCCGCCGCGCGCCGGCGCGCGAGCCGGGAAGGGTTTCAAGCTCTGCCGTCAGCCCGAAAAAGATATCGGCGACGGGGTAATGCGAAAAGGCGACGAGCAGCTTGTTTCCGGCCGCGGCCCGGCGGGCGACCTCGCGCATCCAGTCGAGAAGGTAGGGCTTGTGCCGCACCGTCGCATTCCAGCCCTCCTTGCTGCAGTCGTCATAGCCGCCATCCGCATTCGGCAAATAGACATTGGCGTCGATTGAAAGCAGCCACAGCCCCTCGACCGGCTCGACCAGATAGGACATGTCGCTGATCAGGGCGCTTTCGCCGCCTTCAACGGTGATCCGCGCCCTGCGATCCGTCATGTCGGGCGATGCGCCGAAGGGCGTTTCCCAGTGCAGGTCGGAAGGCTGCGGAGAGTAGCCGAACTGGGCGGCATAGGGCAGCGCTTCACCATAACCGACCATGCGCAGGCCGGGGCAGAGCTGCGCTCCGTTGGCGCGCGCCAAACCCTCGCCCGCCTGACGCTGAACATGACCGTCCGGGTCCACGAAATTCTTCGCCAGCGGCTTGCCGCCCATCGACCACTGATCGTGGTTGCCGGGCGTGGCGAAGAAGCGGATGCCATGCCGGCGGCTATAGTCCGAAAGCAAATCCGAGACGGCCTGCCAGTTCGCGGGCTGGCCGTCATCCGTCAGATCGCCGGCGATGATGCAGAGCTTGATCCCCTCGGCCGCGACGGCATCGAGCGCTGCGCGAAACGCCGCCTCGCTTTCGTTGAAGATGCGGGTCGAATGCAGGCTGTCGGCAAGCGAGCGCACGAACGACGCCTCGGCTTCCGTGCTGCCGAAGCGGACGTCATGCAGATGCGGATCGGAGAGGACGGCAATGCGGATCATTGCGGCTCCCTGTCCGCCTCTTCGGGGTCGCGGTGGTCGATCCTGTCGATCCAGGCGGATGCCTTGCGGGTGGCGTCGACCAGCATCGGCTTCGGCGCTTCGAACCATTCGTCCGGGCGCAGTTCGCGCCTTGTGCGGACATGGTCGAGCGCGACCTCCAGCGTCGGATAGCGATCGGGCATCTGCTTGTGCAAAAGCAGCGCCACAAGCGCCACCGAGCGGCTGCGCCCGCCGCGGCAGTTCACCAGCAGGTTGCCGCGCTCGCGCAGCGGATAGGACGCGCGGTTCGGCAGGATC
Source organism: Martelella sp. FLE1502 (assembly GCF_053484255.1). Taxonomy (NCBI): domain Bacteria; kingdom Pseudomonadati; phylum Pseudomonadota; class Alphaproteobacteria; order Hyphomicrobiales; family Aurantimonadaceae; genus Martelella; species Martelella sp. FLE1502. The sequence continues at coordinate 124,680 of NZ_JBAKFQ010000009.1, read as the reverse complement.
TGCGACAGCGCGCCGAGCAACTGGTAATAGCCGGCGAGGATCATGGTTTCGGCATTGCCGGCGCCATCCACAAGGCCGAGCTTGTAATAGCGATAGGCGCCATGACCATAGATCAGATGACCTTCTTCCACCGCCGGATCGGGCGTATCGACGACGTTGATGTCGAGATTGACGGCGCAGTTCACTACGGTGGTGATGTTGTGTTTGCGCAGCAGCGGCAGGTTCGACATCCCCTCGCGGCCGCCGACATAGACGGCGATGCCATAGGGCTCCAGCCGCTCCTCGATCAGGCTGATTTCAGGGCGGTCATAATGGGGCGACTTGGGCATGGGGCGGACCTCGTTCATGCAATCATCCTTGCGCGGTCTGTTTCGTTGGAGAGCGGAGCCAGCTTGATGCCGGTGGCGGCGCTGACTTCCGAGGCGAGCGCCGGCACGACGGCCAGCACAGGGCCGCCCTGGCCGAGGCCATCCTCCGGCAGATCGCTGACCCGCCCGCCGGCCTCTTCGACCAGAAGCAGGCCGGCAAGGCAATCCCATGCGTTCATGTGCAGCTCGGCATAACCATCCGAGCGGCCATCGGCAACATAGGCAAGCCCCAGCGCCCCCGATGCGCCGCGGCGGATATTCGCGCCATGATCGAGCAGCCGGTTCATAACCGTCAGATAATCCGTCTGTGGGCGGCGGTTGCTCCAGCCGAGTTCCAGGCAGGCGGCAGAGAAACTGCGGGTGCCGGCGACATGGATCGGTCGGTCGTTGCAGGTCGCGCCCGCGCCGCGCCGGGCAAACCAGAGTTCCTTCGTCGCCGGGGCGTAGATCGCGCCAATCTCGGTGATGCCGTCGCGCACATAGGCGATTGAAATGCAGAAATGCGGGATGCCGCGGGCGAAATTGGCGGTGCCGTCGATCGGATCGACGACCCAGACCGAGCGTCCGGAAACCGCGCCGCCGGTTTCCTCGCCGAGAAATTCGTCTTCCGGCGACGCTTCCGCGAGCCGTTGTTTCAGATGGGCTTCAACGGCGGCGTCGGTCTCGGTCAGGAAATCCTGCGATCCCTTCATCGCGATCTCCTCGGTTTCGCGGCGGCGGAAACCGTCGAGCGCGATCCGGCCGGCGCTCTGAACAAGGGAAAGGCACAGCGCGGCGCGATCGATGATCTGCTGGTCCGCGGGTTTGGCTGCTTGGTTCATGCAGGAGTAACTCCGTTCAAGAGATGGCGCGCGGGGCGCCGGTGTTTTGGTATGTGCCGGACCGTCACAGGGCGGGGGCGAGCGCGCTAGCGCGGCGGCGGAAATCGATGGCGTCCGCGACCCGGTCGAGCGTCGGAAAATGGCCGCCGGGGCCGTGGGCGACGTAACCCGGGCAATGATGCGCCGGCGCGCCGTCGGGCTCTCTGCCGAGCGTCAGCGGGCGATAGCTGCCGCCGGCGCGCTCCAGAATCAGGATCGCGGCGGTGACGTCCCAGGCATTGACGCCGAAGCCTGCGGCCGCATCCGCCCAGCCGGCCGCGACATGGCAGAGGCTGAGCGCCGCGCTGCCGGGACGGCGCAGGCACGAGAAGGCGGAGATCAGGTCGCCAAGTCCGGCAAGTGCGGCCTCGCGGCCTTCCAGGCGGAAGTCGCGCTGCACCGGATAGCCGGTGATCAGCGTCGCGCGCGCCTCTTCGCGGGCTTCAGGGCAGTTGAGCGGCGCGCCGTTGACAAAGGCGCCATCGCTGTCTGCGGAAAACATGGTGTCGGACATCGGGTCGTAGACAGCGCCGGCGACGATCTTGCCGTCGACCACGGCCCCGATCGAAACGCACCAGAAGGCAAGGCCGGCGGCGAAGTTCGAGGTGCCGTCGATCGGATCGACGAACCACTTGACCGGCCCCTTGCCGATCTCGCCGCCTTCCTCGCCAACAATGGCGGAGTTCGGCACCTCGGTCAGCAATTGCTCGCGAATGATCGCCTCGGTCCGCTGGTCGTGCACCGTCACCGGATCGTGCAGGTCGACCTTGTAGTCCACGGCCATGTCGGCGCGAAACACGGTGGTCAGCGGCGCTCCCGCAGCGCGGGCCACGGTTTCGGCGACGTCGCGCAGGCGGGCGGGTGAGGGGATCGCGTTATCGGCGATGGCGGTCATTGGGGCTTGTCCTTCATTGTCCTGTCCCCGGGCCCAGCAAGGGCCCGGGGTTTCGCGGCTTGGGAGATCAGCGGCTGTAGTGGATGCGCCAGAAATCCTGCCAGTCCTGGCGGGTGTCCCAGTCTTCCAGGCCGGTCGTGGAATCATAGGCCTGCAAATTGTCCCAGAGATCGACGATGCCGGATGGCTCGTCGGCGGGCATGGCGATCGTGGTGTTGGTCGGCACCTTGCCGTCAACCATCTGCGGCGCGATGCCTTCCTCGGTCAGGACGTAATGCACGAACAGCTTGGCCGCGTTCGGGCTGTCGGTGCCGGACGCGATCAGCGCCAGCTTGGAATAGGTCCAGCCCACCCACGGCTCCAGCGTATCGCAGATCGCCATCTTGTGGCCCTTGTCCTCGACATCGCGGAACTTGGCGGACGACATCAGCCCGATGAAAGGCTCCTCCTGACCGGGCGCGCCGACGGCGGCAGAGGTGTTGTCGTCCCCTTCGGTCACCAGCGGCGCGTTTGCCCCGATCGCCGCGACCCAGGCCTTCGTGGCGCTGTCGAACTCGGTTTCCAGCGGCTTGCCGTAATGCGCCTCGTAGGCGGCGCGAACCTCGTCATCGTGGTGGCTTTCCATCTGGCTGAACCAGTCGGTGTAGCTCGACTTGGAAAGCGGGTCGATCATGGCGAAGCGCCGGTTCCATTCCGGATCGGTCAGCGCCCAGATATTGTCCACCGGGCAGGCCTCATAGACCTCGGTGTTATAGGCGAAGACGTTGGCGTTGGTGGTCGCGGTCAGCGGGTCCTGGTAGCTCGCCGGGATCACGTGCGCCATATCGGGCGGTAGGTAGCTGTAAACGAAATCCTCGGGAATAAGCTGGGCAAGTGCTGCCGGCGCGTCGGTGATCATCAGCACATCGCCCTGCACATTGCCGGCCTGCGATTCCCGGATCACCATTTCAAGCTGCGAGGTCGCGCTGACCTTCTGGCCGATGGCATCGATGCCGTATTTGTCCGAGAAGGCTTCGACCATCTCGACGATCTTGCCTGTGCTGTCATAGACGGTGAGCTGAGGCTCGCCCTTTGCCGACTCGACAAGCGCATCGAGGCTGGAATCCTGTGCCAGCGCCGGCGTTGTGAGCGCCGCGACGAGGGCCAGGGCTGTCAAGCTCGTTTGCATCTGCGTCATTTTCTTCATTGCGGGTCTCCTCCCCTTGTGATGGCCGGGCGGCGTGGCGCCCGGCCCTGGCATTCATCGTTGGTAGTTCAGGCGCCAGAAATCCTGCCAGTCCTGCCGCGTGTCGTAGTCCTCGGCGGCAGTCGAAAGGTCGTAGGTCAGCAGCTGATCCCAGGCGGCGCCGATGCCGGAGGGTTCGTCTTCAGGCAGGCCAACTTCGGTGTTGGCGGATTTCTTGCCGTCTTCCGCCTGCGGGGCGATGCCTTCAGCGGTCATCACGTAGTGGATGAACAGCTTCGCCGCGTTCGGGCTGTCGGTGCCGGTCGCAATCAGGCCGACGCCGGCATTGGTGAAGCCGAGCCATGGCTGAATGCCCTCGCAAAGCCCGAGCTTGTAGTCCGAGTCCGCGTTGTCGCGGTACTTGGCCGAGCTCATCAGCCCCATGAAGCCTTCCTTCTGGCCCGGCGCGCCCACGGCCTCGGCCGCGTTGCTGTCGGAGCCGCCCAGAAGCGGTGCATTGGCCGCAAGCATGGCGACCCATTGCTCGGTCGCGCTCTCTTCGGATGTGTCGATCGGCTTGCCGAAGAAGTCCTCATAGGCAGCGGCCAGCGCGTCATTGCCATGGGATTCCATCTGGTTGAACCAGTCGGTGTAGACCGACTTGTTCAGCGGGTCCTGCATGGCAACCTTGCCGCGCCATTCCGGCTGGGTCAGTTCCCAGACGTTGGAGACCGGGCAGGTGTCGTAGAGCTCGGTGTTATAGGTCCAGACATTGGCCATGGTGACCACGACCAGCGGGTCCTGATAGCGCGCCTCGATCACGTCTGCGAGGTCCGGCGGCACCCAGCTCACGGCGAAATCGTTCGGCAGCAGTTCGGCGATCGCAGCCGGCGCGTCCGAAATGATCGAGACGTCGCCCTGCACGTTTCCGGCCATCGCCTCGCGCGCCATCATCTCGAGCTGGGCATGGGCCTTGACCTTCTGGCCCACCGCGTCGACGCCGTATTTCGCGGAAAAATTCTCCGCCATGGTCACGATCTTGCCGGTGCTGTCGAACACGGTCAGTTGCGGCTCTCCCTTCGCCGCCTCGATCAGCACGTCGAGATCGAATTCCTCGGCCTGAGCGCCCATCGCCGTCAGGCAAAGGGCGATCGCGCCGGTGGCTTTCAACATCATCAGTCTCATGTCTTTCCTCTCCTCCCGTTGAAATGGTTGCGGCCCGCTCCTCCGGCGGGCCGGCAATTTATCGGCTGTAGTGAATGCGCCAGAAATCCTGCCAGTCCTGGCGTTTGTCGAAGTCTTCCGCAGCGGAGGCGGTGTCGTAGACCATCAACTCGTCCATGTAGTCCGCGACGCCCGATACTTCCTCCGGATTGGCCGGCACGGCGCTGTTGGACGAGACCTTGCCGTCGACCGACATCGGCGCGATGCCCTCCTCGCTGAGCAAATAGTGGACGAAGAGCTTCGCCGCGTTCGGGCTGTCCGTGCCCGTAGCCATCACGGCAAGGCCCGGATAGAGCCAGCCGGCAAAGGGCTGCATGCCGCCGCAGATGCCGAGCGCGGTTTCGCCGCTCTCATTGGAGCGGAACTTGGCGGTGGACATGATGCCGAAGAACGGTTCCTCCTGCCCGACCGCGCCCACGGCCTCGGCGACCGATGTGCTGTCGCCGAGAAGTGGTGCGTTCTCGCCATACATCCGCACCCATTGCTGGGTTGCGCTTTCCTTCGACCGATCGATCGGCTTGCCGAAATGGGCCTCATAGGCTTCGGCCATGGCGTCGTCGTGATGGGTTTCAAGCTGGTTGAACCAGTCGGCGTAGTTGGGCTTCACCAGCGGGTCGAGCATGGCGACCTTGCCGTGCCACTCCGGCTCGGTCAGGGCCCAGATATTGTCGACCGGGCAGGTGTCATAAGCCTCTGTTGAATAGGCCCAGACATGCGGGTCGGACACCACGACCAGCGGGTCCTGCTGGCCTTCGGGAATGTTGCCCGCAAGGTCCGGCGGCAGCCAGCTCGTGACGATGCCTTCCGGGATCAACTGCGCCATGATCGAGCCGACATCGGCGGCAACGCTCAGATCGCCGACAATGTTGCCTGCCTGGTATTCGCGGATCATCAGGTCGATCTGATCGGCCTCGTTCACCTTCTTGCCGGTTGCCTCGACGCCGTAGGCCGCGGTGAAGGCCTCGGCGGTGCGCACGATCTTGCCGGTGACGGCATAGACGGTGATCGGCGGCTCGGCCCGTGCGGCCTCGATGAGCGCGTCGAGGTTGAATTCGCTCTCCTGGGCCTGCGCTGCGCCTCCCAGTGCGATTCCTATCGCAAGCGTGGTGAGCGCGGTGGCGGGTTTGAGTTTGATGGTCAAGTGTTTCTCCTCCCTTTGAAACAGTGTTTTATGCGGCGGCTGCGGCCAGAACCTTGTCCGCCGCGCGGATGCGGTCGCCCTTGGCGTCGAAGACGTTGAGCGCGCGGGCCGGAACGCGGAAATACATCCGGTCGCCCTCGCGCACGGTGGGCGCTACATGCGTGTTCATGAAGATCACCTCGTCGCCGGACTCGAGCTCGATGATCCAGCTTCCGCCGGTGGGCAGGATCGCGGCCACCCGCGCCGGCGCGCCGAAATCGCTGTCGGCGAGGTCGTCCTTGCCGGCGACCAGCGAGATCGCCTCGGGCCGGATACCGACGGAGCCGATGCCGGATATCTCCGGGTGACGCCTTGCGAGGAAGCGCATCACGTTCTGGACCAGCTCGTCCTTGCGGTCGAAATCGAGGATGTTGATCGGCGGCGAACCCACGAATTCGGCGACGAAGCGGTTGGCGGGCCGCTCATAGATGTCGTCGGGCGTGCCGAGTTGCTGCAACGTGCCCTCGTTCATCACCGCGATCGTGTCGGCGAGGGTCATCGCTTCCCACTGGTCGTGGGTGACGAACACGATGGTGGTCGAGAACTGGGTGTGGATGCGCTTCAGCTCCGCCCGCATTTCAAGACGCAGCCGGGCATCGAGGTTCGACAGCGGCTCGTCGAGCAGCAGGACGCTCGGGTTCACCGCCAGCATGCGGGCAAGCGCCACGCGCTGCTGCTGGCCGCCGGAAAGCTGCGAGGGGTAGCGTTTGCCGTATTTGCCGATGCCGAGCGCCTCCATCACCTCGGCGGTGCGCTTCTGGCGCTCGGCCTTGGGGACCTTGCGCAGCTTCAGGCCGAATTCGACATTCTGCTCGATGGTCAGATGCGGCCACAGCGCGTAGCTCTGGAACACCAGGCCCATACCGCGCTTTTCAGGCGCGACGAAGGTCGCGGTCTCGGGGCAATCGACCACGCGATCGCCGACGGCCAGTTCGCCGCTGGAGAGGTTCTCCAGCCCGGCGATCATTCGGAGCGTCGTGGTCTTGCCGCAGCCGGAGGGGCCCAGCAGGCAGAGGAACTCTCCATCGGCGACCGAAAGGTCCAGCTTGTGGATCGCCTCATAGGCGCCGTAGCTCTTCTTGATGTTCTTCAGCGTAATTCCCGGCATGGCTTATCCTCCCAGGCCTTCGGCGAGATTTGTCTTGGTGAGTTTCTGTGCCGCGAGCGTGCCGAAATAGGCGAGCCCCGCGACGATCAGGACCACCGCATTGGCGGCCTGGGTGTAGTTGTAGTCGACGAGCCGCAGCGAATAGGTCGTCAGCACGTCGGTGGAAGGCACGGCCAGCACCACGAACAGGCTGAGGCCCTTGATGCCCGAGATGAACGGCAGCAGCACGCCGGTGACGAGCGATCCCTTCTGGATCGGCACGACGATGCGGGTCATCCGGTGGAACCAGCTCGAACCCGCGACCTGCGCGGCCTCCTCCGGCTCCTTGCCGAGCTGCATCATCGCCGAGATGCCGGCGCGCGAGGCATAGGGCATCTGGTCGGCAATCAGCGCCAGGATCAGGATCGCCATCGTGCCGTAGAGCGCCGGTATCGGGCCGCGTTGCACGGCAAACAGCGACAGATAGGCGGCGGCAAAGGCGATGCCCGGCACCAGATAGGGGAAGAATGTCACTTGTCTGAGGAAGGTGCCGAGCGGACGCAGCGGCGTGCGCACCACGGCATAGCCGACGAGCAGACCCAGGAGGCCAGAGACGACCGAGGCCGAGCCGACGATCCATAGTGTGTTCCACGCCGCGCTCCACAGTTCCGGCGTCAACAGGATGCCCTGCTGCAGCGCGACCGTGTCCAGATTGGTCCCGAGCCAGTAGTCGAGCGTGAAGTTGTCCCAGGTGAAACGCGCCGGCACATGCATGACGGTCGAAAGAAACAGGGTCAGAACCGGCAGGCCGACGCTGATCAGGAAGATGAAGGCGGCGAAACCGGTCGCCGGCAGGCGCAGGCCGCGCAGCCGGCTCAGCCGGTTCATCGAGCCCTTGGAGCCGACGGTGACGAACCTGCGGGCCTCGCGGATCAGATAGGCGTCGATAAGAAGCGTCATGATGCCAAGCAGCATGATCGAAGCGGCCAGCACCCCGGCGACGCCGGTCTGGCGCGAGCCGAGATTGCGGTAAAGCGAGGTGGCGAGCACATCGAACTTCACCGGCAGGCCCAGCACATAGGCCACGCCGAACTCGCCGAGGCATTTGGCGAAGATCAGGACGATCGCCGAGATCAGCGCCGGTTTCATCAGCGGCAGCACGATCGACCAGGCGATCCGGCCGCGGCTGGCGCCCAGCATCCGCGCGCTGTCCTCAAGCTGGCTGTCGAAGCGGCGCAACGCGCTGCCGAAAAGCAGGATGATGAAGGGCGTATAGTGTAGCGCCAGGATGATGGTGATCGGCACCTGACCATAGGCGAGCCAATCCGGCGGCGAAAAGCCCAGCGCCTCAACCCAGCCCTGCTGCCCGCCGACCGTGCGGTTCTTGAACAGCGTGGTCCAGGCGAGCGCGAAGGTCCATGCCGGCAGCATGTAGGGCACGATCAGCGCGGTTGCGAACCACCGCCTTGCGAACATGTCGGTCCGGCTGATCAGCCATGCGAGGATACCGCCGACGATCACCGATACGATGATCGCGCCGAAGGCGACGCTGAGCGTGTTCCTGAGCGGCTCCCAGAACATGTCGCGGGCGACCGGGGAGAAGAAGGTCCTGTGCAGGTAGTAGGAGGTCCATTCGCCGACGGCGGTGTCGGTGCGCCTTGAATCGCCGAACTGCGTCTGCACGGCGTCGAGCAGGATCGAGATGATCGGAACGACGATCAGATAGGTGAACAGGGCCGCCATCAACAGGCCGATCACCGTGGTCGGCTCCCGCATCGCGATCCGGGTCCGATATTTCAGTCGTGTGGTCCAGCTCGAACCGGCCGGCCGGCCGATCGGCTCCGCAGCGTTACTCATTCGGCAAACCCCGCTGACGCAAGGAGTTGCGGTAAAGCGTTCTGTTTCATGTCTGTCCTCCCGTAGTCGCCGCCGTCCGGTCGGTCCGCACTGCTTTGATGCACTCCCTTGCATCGCGGTCGGTCGTCTTGGCCATGGATCGACGAAGTGACGCCCACGTTTGCAGCATTTTTGGGATGAGTCAAAAAGAAAATTGTAAAAATAACACACCCGTGCAGCCTGAAAGTATATATAAATATCTGAAATTATTAAACAAATTTAACTAAAAGAAAAAAATATCAGAAAATAATGCACATATGTGCATAAGAAGGTGGCCAGAGCTGGAGATCGCCGCTTCGTTGGCAGGCGCTCCGCATATCCGGGCACCGCTCACCAAAAAGGCCTTTGCCAATCCTCGCGAATATCGTGGGTGACGTAGATGAACGTGCGTCCGGTCTCTTTCCAGATGCGCACCAGCTTCTTCTCATGCCCCGTGAGGCCGACCATGGCGTTATATTCAGAGGCGATCGCGCGACGGGCCTTACGGTCGCAACCGGCCGTCTTCGGCCCGAAGGCGACATTGTCCTCGACATTCAGCCAGTCGAACAGCGGGCCGTCGACGGACTGGAACACAATGCCGCGATCTTGCGCAGGCCCTGAGACCTTTGCGCCGAAAGCCGCAACGGAGCCGATGCATTTTTAGACAAGTGTCAAGTCTGGCCATAAATTAGACGGTGCATGGGCGAGGACGCGCCCTGCGGGCCACGCCAGCAAGGTCTGGCGGGCTGGTGAACTCTGATAGTGCTGGTTGTCTCTGGCAGGCGTCAGAGTAGGCTCAGCCTTGCCGTTCCCGGAGCGGGCGGACATCCTGCGCCGGCTCGATCTGGCGAAACAGGTCCGTGATCGTAGCCTCCATCGCGGGGGCACATGCCCGCACCGGCCCGCCTTGGCGGAGCAGGTCGGCGAGCGCGGGGCGTTCGACAACGGCGCCTGCCTCTTCCGCGATCAATATGCCGGCCAGAACGTCCCAGCAATTAAGGTGCGCCTCGTAATAGAGCTCGGCCTTTCCCTCAGCGACACGCAACAGCCCGAGAGCCGCGGCCCCGATGCGGCGGTGATCGAAGCCTTGCTCGTGCAGCTTCAGGAGCAGGTCGAGATAAGGGCCGATCGCGGTGCGGCGGGAATGGCCGGTGAGCGCCAATGCGGTTTGCGGGTCATCGATTGTCGAAGCGGCAAGGCGGTTGTCGCCATTGAAGGCGCCATGGCCACGGCGGGCATGAAACACGGTCTGCGTGGTCGCGTCGAAGATCGCGCCGAGCATGATCTCGCCATCGGCCACCAGCGCGATCGATACGCCCCAGTCGGGCAGGCGGCGCATGTAATTGTTGGTGCCATCGATCGGGTCGATCACCCAGACAGGGCCGTCGCCGCCCGTCCGGCCGGTCTCCTCGCCCACAAAGCCGTCCTCGGGAAAATCGCGTGCGATCGCCGCGCGGATCAGCGCCTCGCATTCCCGGTCGGCATTGGTGACGAAATCCTGAAGCCCCTTGTTCGAGATCGAAATCGCGGCGTCGTCTCGCTGAAGCTGAAGCGCCCGTTCGCCGGCGCTTTGAGCGAGCGCCTGCGCGAACGCATAGCGCGCTTGAAGGTCATGTTCGGATAGGCTGCTCATGCGGCCGACTTTCGTTCCACCAGCCGCACGGGCGTGGTCTCCAGCCGCGCCGGAAGGTCGGGATCGGCGATGCGGGTTTCGAGGAAATCGATCGCCGCCTCGGTCTGAAGATCGCAGGCCTGGGCGAAGGTGGTCAGCCGGTAGGCGTCCCAGCCTGCCTGAGGGATATCGTCATGACCGATGATCCTGAGGCCGGGATGGTCCCGATCGCGCCCAAGGCGCGCCAGCGCGTCGATGACGCCGCAGGCCATGTAGTCGTTGACGCAGAACAGCGCCTCGGCGGCGCTTTCGGCGAGTGCCGCGCCCTGTTCGAAACCTGACTTGTAGTCGTTGATCGGCACGTCGATCACCTCGAGCGCCGCGCCGAGTTCCTCGGCGCGCGCGATAAAGGCTTGTCTGCGGCTGCGGCCGGTGAAGGACAGGTGCGGCGAGGCCATGACGGCCAGCCGCCGGCAGCCGGCGTCGAAGAAATAATCGGCGGCCCACCGGGCAGCGACATCGTCGTCATTGACCACGCGATCCACCAGTGGAATGTTCTCGCCCTTGTTGATCAGGACGATCGGAATGCCATTGCCGGCGCATTCCTCGCAAAGCTCCGTCGGCGGGGCATCCGATGTGACGATGACGCCGGAAACCGAATATTGCAGCAATTGCCGGATAAAGGTCGTCACATCCTCCGAACGGGAGGTCGGCAGCAGGATGGGGCGCAGGTCGCGCGCGAGAAGGCCGCGGGTCAGGTGGTCGATCTGCATGGTGCGAAACGGATTGTCGAGGCCGGCGGCGACGACGCCGACGAGGTCGGAACGTTTGTTGATCAGGCTGCGGGCCAGATAGTTGACGCGGTAGCCGAGCTCATTGGCGGCCTTGATGACCTTCTGCCGGGTTTCCTCGGAGACGGAGGCATTGGGCGTGAAGGTGCGCGACACGGCGGCGCGGGAAACGCCGGCGTGCCGGGCGACATCATGGGACGTCACGGCCCGTTTCGGAAATACTGGATCGCTCATGTAAAGTCGCTGGATGCCTCGCCGGTCTGCATCATCTCCGGCCGGTTGGTGCAGATGCCCAGAACCGGAAGGTCGATCATGTCTTTCAGGATATCCGCCCGCTCCTCATGCCAGAGAACAATCTGCCGTTGTGAGCGGAAGATACGGTCGCAAAGTTCGGCTGTCACCTTGTCCTGCGGCCGAGGACCATCCTTTTCCCAGCACAAATGCACGAGATCCGCCCCGACCATATCCGCCAGCGCCATCGGGTCCTTGCCCATGCCGACCAGGACGGCGAGCGGAAGGTCGCAGCCGGCCTCGCGCAATTCGCGCACCTGCGCCGTGTCGAAGGAGCCGAGCGCGGCGAAGCGCTGTTCGTGGTCCCTGAGTACCTGCCAGCACTTCAGCCCGGTGCCCGGCGCCTTGAGTTCGACATAAAGGCCGGTGCCAAGTTCGCGCGCGAGGGCTGCAACCTGGGCAAAGGTCGGAACGTCGACGCCGTCAAGGGCGGCCAACTCAGCCGCTGTCATCGCGGAAATCCGGGCATCGACGCCGAAGACCCGGTCGAGATGATCGTCATGGGAGACGACCACGACGCCGTCGCGGGTGAGTTGCGTATCCAACTCCCACATATCGGCGCCGAGTTCGGAGGCAAGGCGAAAGGCGGCGAGCGTGTTCTCCACGGCATGATCGCTCGCTCCGCGATGGGCGATGCAGAGCAGGGCGGATGTCTCCGGCCAGCCATAGCGCGCGATGAAGTCGGAAAGTCCGGGCGCGCCGCTCATAGGCGTGTCCCGTCCTGCTGAAACACCAGAAGGTCATCGGGGCGGACGCCCCAGCGCACCTCATCGCCGATCGCGATGTCGTGCCGCACCGGCTGGATCGAGCGGAGCACAGCGCCGGAGGGCAGGGCCACGTCGTAGAGGTTCTCGCGCCCCTGGGTTTCCACGAAGCTGACGCGACCGCCGACCGGGCTGCCATCATTGCTGCCGAAGATTTCGGGGCGGATGCCGACGATGATCGGCGCGCCGTCCTCGGCTTTCTTCGCATTGGCGGGCATTGGCAGGATGACGTCGTCCTCGTCGAGCCGGATGACGCCTGCTTCCGCCCGGCCGTTGACGAAGGCGATCGGCGGATTGCCAAGGAAGCCCGCGACGAACTGGGTCTTCGGATTGCGGTACATGTCGGTCGGGGTGTCGATCTGGATGATCTGGCCTTCGTTCATGATCGCGATCCGGTCGCACATCGACATCGCTTCCACCTGGTCATGGGTGACGAGAATGGCGGTGATGCCGGTCTCCATCTGGATGCGGCGGATTTCCGAGCGCATTTCGAGGCGGAGCTTGGCGTCGAGATTGGCGAGCGGCTCATCGAACAGCAGCACGGCGGGCTTGCGCACCAGCGCGCGCGCTAGCGCCACGCGCTGCTGCTGGCCGCCGGAAAGCTGGCCGGGGCGGCGGTCGAGATAGCGGTCGATATGCACGAGCTCGGCGATCTGGCGGACCTCGCGGTCGATCTCATCGCGGCTTGCATGGCGCACCTCCAGCGGGAAGGCGATGTTCTCGAACGCCGTCATATGCGGATAGAGCGCATAGTTCTGGAACACCACGCCGACATTGCGCTTCTGGCTCGCCACATTCGAGACGTCCTTGTCGCCGAACAGGATCCGCCCGCCATTGATGCGGTGGATGCCGGAAATGGCAAGCAGCGTCGTCGACTTGCCGCAGCCGGAAGGGCCGAGCAGCGCCAGCATTTCTCCATCGTGAACCTCGAGGTTCATGCGGTCGATGACGGTGGTGTGGTCGAAGGTCTTGGTGAAATTTTCGAGCTTGATACGCATCAGCCTTTGGTGCCTCCGCTGAAGATGTTCATCAGCCGGTTCTGGAAGATGATGAAAAGGATAATCACGGGCAGGGTGTAGTAGAGCCCCACCGCCTTGAAGAGATTGAAGTCGTAGGTGATCGAATCCTTCTGCGAGACCCGCTCGAGATAGACCGAGAGCACCCGGTAGTCCGCTGTCGGGGCCAGGATGCGCGGCAGCACATATTCGCCCCAGGCATCGAGGAATGAGAACACGACCAGCGCCACCAGGCCGGGCTTGACCTGCGGCAGGATCAGCCGTCGCCAGACGGTGAAGCGCGAAGCGCCGTCCTGAACGCCGGCCATCTCGATCTCCCAGGGCACGGTGTCGTAGAACCCCTTCATGATCCAGATGCCGAAGGGCAGCATCAGCGATGCCTTGACGAAGACCACGCCGATCAGCGTGTCGTAAAGGCCGATGAACTGCAGCACCAGAAACACCCCGATGATCAGCGTTACCGACGGGAAGGCGTGCATCACCATGATGCCGGCCAGAAAGAACTGCCGGAACGGCATGTTGAGGCGCGAAAGCGCATAGCCGCCCATGGAGGACAGCGACACCACGATCGCCCCGATCGAGCAGGCGAAGATCAGCGTGTTGAGCGTTGCCGACCAGACATTGCCGGCAATCGACGGGTCGACCAGAAACTGCCAGTGTTCCAGCGTGAACTCGTTCGGGATCATCGATCCCGGCGGCGCGTTTGTGAAGCTGTCGATGAACACGAAGGCATACATGATCACCAGCGGCAGGCTGAGCAGCCCCAGCACCAGAATGAGCGGCCAGGCGGCGAAATTGCGTGACATTGTCCGACCTCCCCTAAAATTCGATCTTCGGCTTTTCCAGCATTTCCCCGAACTTGAAGAGCCGGAGGAAGATGATGGAAAGCGCGAGGCCGACGATGACCAGCACCAGCGCCATCGCGGCGCCGAGGCCGTATTCGAGATTGCCGGTGAAGTTGGACAGCGCGATGCGGAAAGCTTCGAGCGCCCACACATTGGTGGTGTTGCCCGGCCCGCCATTGGTCGTCAGCCAGATCTCCTGGTAGGATGACAAGAGCGACAGCGACTGATAGCAGGTCACGAACAGGATCGGCCATTTCAACTGCGGCAGGATGATCTTGCGGACCTGCTGAAAGCGGCTCGCGCCATCGACCTCGCTTGCCCAGAGCTGCTGTACGGGAATGGCCCGGAGCGCGCCGCTGAACAGGATCATGCCGAAGGACGCACCGATGAAGCCGTTGAGGGTGATGATCGTCGCCCAGGCCGTCGGCACGGAGCCTTTCATGTAGTTGAACGCGGGAAGGCCGAACTGGGCGGCAAGGGTGGGCAGAAACCCGTCATCCCAGGTGAACCATCGCCACATGACGGCATAGAGCACGACCGGGGTGATGCGCGGCAGCAGCCAGAGCACGCTGAACACGGAACCGCTGGCCTTGGGCATGTAGAAGATCGCGATCGCCAGAAACAGGCCGAGCCCGACATTGAAGATCGAAAGCGTCAGGCCGACATAGAGCGCGGTATTGGTCAGAAGCCGTCCGGTTGCAGGCGTGGTCGCGAGCCGTTTGAAATTATCCGTGGTCCAGACCCAGCCGGTATAGGCTTCGGTCAGAACCGCGTCGCGCTGATCTTCGGTCATGTTCGGCGCGACCGCATCGATGGCCGTCACGGCCTGGTCGCGCGTTGCAAAGCGGGTGTTGAGGATCGACTGGCCGAAGGGCTCGGCGGCAAGCTTGAGATCGCGGATGCGGCGCGGCCGGTTCGGCAGCGTTTTCAGCTCCCGTTCGAAGCTGCGGGCATCATCGAAATGCGCGCCCATCAGGCGGTCTTCGATATCTTCGAGGAAATCCGGGTCGACGTCGGCCGCAGCGGCGCGGGCAAGTCCTGCCTCGTCGACGGTGATCGACGTGCCGCTCAGGCTCTCGGTCACGGCCTTGTCCATGCCCTGCCATTCGAGATTGCGTAGCGCGTTGGGGCTGATTACATAGGCGCCGCCGGTAATGCCGGTCGCGCTGGTCATGTTGGTGAAGGAAAAGACCGCCGTCAGCACCACGGGGGCGAAGAAGAAGGCGAGCAGAAACAGAAGCGCCGGCGACAGCATCAGGATGCCGAACGGACTGATGCGGGGGCCGCCCTTGCGGGCGGCCTTGACGGTCTCGGCATCGCCCGGGCGCGTTGCCACGCCCGGGTTGATACCTCTTTCGACGGAGGTGTTCTCGGTCATCTTCGCTCCGTTCAGCGAATGATGATCTGGTCGCCGAGGCCGTTCTCGACCGTCGCCTGAGCCTGGTTCACCGCGTCCTCGACGGAGGTCGTGCCGGCCCATGCCGATTCCAGCCCCTTGAACATGGCTTCCCAGTAGATGCCGAAATCGGCATTGTTCGGGATCGAGTTGGCGTAAGGGAGCAGTTTTTCGGTGGCTTCGCTGGCCCAGCGGTCGTTGGCGTAGAACGGAATGGTCGTCTCCGCTTCGCCGATGGCGAGATGGCCGGACTGGACCGCATGCAGCGCGTTGATGCGCGGCTCGGACGCAACGGCGACAAGCTCGGCGGAGACCGCTGCGTCATCATCGGTGCCCTGGGTCGAGATCAGGTACACCAGCGGATGGGTGATGGTGTTCGCCCTGCCGTTTTCATTGCCGGCCGGGATCAGCGAGAATGAGACGGTGTCGAAGAAATCCTCGAGACCGTACTGGTTTTCCCACTGCAGCTTGTGCCAGGTGCCGCCGTGCCAGGCGCCGTATTTGCCGGTCGCGACATTGGTGTGCCAGCTATCCCACTCGCCGCCGAGATAGGTCTTCGGCGTCACGCCCATTTCCACGGCGTCGACGAAGAACTGGTACATGTCGGTGATCGCCTGCTTGTCGAACACCAGCTTGCCGGTTTCGGGATCGACCATCTCGCCGCCGAAGGACTGATAGAACTGCCAGTAATCCGTGCCGTTGTTGACGCGCGGCGCAAAGCCGTAGCCGGGTTCGACAACGCCTTCATCCTGCATCTTTTTCGCGTCATCCAGCATGTCATAAAGCGTGTATTCGCCGCTTTCGATCTTGCCGGGCAGGGCATCGATATCGGCATCGCTGTAGCCGATCGCCTTCAGGTCCGGCTTGGACATGAAGAACGGACGGGCTTCGGCATCCTGCGGAATGCCCCAGATCATGCCGTCATAGCTCGATACGTCGATGAGGTTGTCATAGAGCTGGTTGAGCGGCCAGGCGTCGAAATCGACATAGTCCTCGATCGGGCGCAGAATGCCGGCCTGCGACCACGGGCCGATGTCTTCATGGCCGGTGACGATGATGTTGGGGGCGGTGCCGGATTCGGCGGCCAGCGTCACGGCCTGCTTGAAATCGTCCCAGCCCGACCAGACCTGCTTTTCAATGGTGATGTTGAGATCCTCGCCGCGAATGGCGGCCTGGCGCTCGAGATAGTCGGCAGCCATTTCGATGGCGTCGACGCGGTAGAGCGAGTTGTCGTCGGTGCCGCCCGACCAGACGGTGATGGTGTAGTCCTCGGCATGCGCCGCACCTGACGTGGCGGCCGCGATCGCAATGGCCGCCGTGCCGATAAATGCCTTGATATTCATGCGGGTCTCTCCAGGTCCCTGAGCATGAGGCCCTCCGAAATTGTCACGGAAGCCCCCGCCCGTGTTGTCATATCGCATCGGCCGTTTCTTGTTTCCGGGCCTGCCGGAACAGCACGATGCCGGTGAAGCGAAAACCACCCGCGCACGTCCTCCAAACCGCGGAATGTAGCCTTCGCCGATCGGACGCACGATATGACCTATGTCCTCCTCATGACGCCCACGTGACATTTTGTACACGTGTACATGACAAATGTACACGTGTACAAAAAAATTACCGGTATGGACCTTTCCGGAACGGAAACCGCCTCAGTCGGGCGCGGAAACGGTGTGCCCCGCCGCCCGCCAGGCGGCTTCGAGCAGCAGCGCTTCATCGGTGGTGATCTGATCGGCGCCGAGTTCGAGCAGGCGTCTTACGGTTTCAATCTCCGCCTCCGTCAGCCCGTCGTCGGGCCGGGCGGGATTGAAGGTCCAGGCGTCGACCAGAAGGCCGGCCTCGTGGCTGGCGGCGATCATGTCGAGACCATGGTTGGCCGCTTTCAGGACCAGAGGATAGTGCAGGTAGATGGTGCCGGCCGCGGTCGGCCCGGCAAGCGCCGCGTCGAGCACATCAGAGGCGGCCGAAAGCCCGTCCTTCTCCCAGGCCTCCCAGATGTCCTCCGAGGGGTCTATGCCGCGCGCGACCTCCGGCATGGCCTCGCGCATCGCCGCGATCAGCGCGAGGTCGGTCGCCGAGACGATGATCTTGCCGGCATTGGCGCCGATGATCTGGCGCAGATGGGCAAGCCCGGCATTGCCGATCACGCCGAGATCCGATTTCATGTCGAATTGCACCAGCGCCTCGGGATGGGCGCCGGAGAGCAGCCGGGCGAGGTCTTCGGACAGGATAAGCGGCTCGCCGCCGACGGCATAACGCACGCCTTCGAGATCCTTGCGGCGCGACGCGGAGACGAGGCCCCGGCCATCCGTCTCGCTTTCCAGCGTATCGTCGTGCACGACGGCAAAACCGCCATCGGCGCGCACTCTGAGATCAAGCTCCATCGAGGCCCCGGCCGCGAAACCTTCGGCCATCACCGCAAGGGAAAAGACGGGATCGGCGAGGCGCTTGCGCAACTGGTGCCATTTCAGCCGCGTCTTGCGGCCGTTCAGTTCAAGATGGAGTCCGCTGTTCTGCGACATGGTCTGGCTTCGCTTTCATCTGCTTCGTGGTTCTGCCGAAATGGCCCGCCGCCTCTATCCGGCGTTCATGAACAATGTATGAAGCCGCTTCTCCTACGTAAGCATTGAGGCGCTTCCCGGTCAGGCGCGAGCGAACCTCAGATCGGGCACATATCCTGCAGCAGGGCCTGCGTCGCCTCGATGTCCTTGACCATCAGCGCGGCGGCCGCCTCGGCATCGCCGCGCCTGAAGGCCTCGATCATCTCGTAGTGATAGGTCGAATAGGGGTGGATCGTGCCCTCGTTGATCTGGTGGATCACGAGATCGGAGAGCATGCGCATATAGGGGCCGAAGCGCAGCCACAATGTCTCGATCATCTGCGGCAGGATTTCCGAGCCGGACAACTCATAGATCGCGAAGTGGAATTCCTGGTTCTTGCGAAGCATCTCGTGGACATGGCCATCGCGGCCGAGCGCCTCATGTTCGCGCGCCAGCGCCAGGCAATGCGCGATCTCGGCCTCTTTCATGCGCGGCGTCGCAAGCTTGGTCGCAAGTCCCTCCAGCGCGGTGCGCGCGCGGCAGAGATCATCGAGCCTTTGGCGCGAAACTGCGGGAACCCGGGCCGAACCGTTGCGGCTGATCTCGAGCCCCTTCTCGGCGGCAAGCCGGCGCAGCGCCTCGCGCACCGGCATATGGCTGGTGCCGAATTCGGCGGCGAGTGAGGAAATCGTCGTCACCTGTTCGGGTTCGAACTGGCCCCACATCAGGGCCTGGCGCAATTGCTCGTACACCCCGTCCTGGACGGTCATCCGCGATGAAATCCTGGAAAGTCCCGTATTGTTCATTGCGCCTCTCTCCCGGTGGTGGTGCGAGCCTTTCACCGTCTGTCGGGGCAAGAGGCATCAAAGTCAAGCGCGCGGGGGCGCTTAGCGGGTTTTCGCCCGGCGGAACCGCTGTTCCAGAATGCCGACCAGACGCACCAGCGGCAGCAGGAACACCAGATAAATAATCGCCGCGCCGATCAGCGGCGTCGGGTTGGCGTAGAACGCCTGGGCGTCCTGCGCCTCCTTCAGGAGCTCGGGCATGGCCACGGTGGAGGCGAGCGCGGTATCCTTGAACATCGAAACGCAATTGCTCGTGGTCGGCGGTATCACGATCCGGATTGCCTGCGGCAGGATGACCTTCCACAGCGTAACTGGAAAGGAAAGGCCAAGCGCGGAGGCTGCCTCGAACTGCCCGTTCGGGACGCTTTCGATGCCGGAGCGGAACACTTCCGCCGAATAGGCAGCCATCACCATCGAGAACGACAGGATCGCGGACGTCCAGGCGGAAAAGCGTATGCCGACGAAGGGCAGGGCGTAATAGACCAGGATCAGCACCACCAGCACCGGCATGGCGCGGAACACGTCGATATAGGCGACCGTCAGAAAGCGGATCGGCTTCGGCGCGTAGAGACGCAATACGCAGATCAGCAGCCCGGCGCTGACGCCGATCACGATGGCGAGAACGCCGAGGATCAGCGTGTTCATCAGCCCGCGCAACAGCAGCGGCATGCTCGCGACGAGCACTTCGGTGTTGAAGAAGGTTTCGACGAGGGTCATCGGCGGCAACTTTCGGTGAGCGTGACATGCGTCTTGCCGCGCCTTTTGGGCGCGACGTCTTCCGGTCCTGCCTTGCGGCGGCAAAAAGAGAGGAGGGCGTCGCGACGCCCTCCGTCATGCGTGATCACGGGATGGCGAAGACCGTGACGGTGGAGGAATTGGCCGGCGCCGCCGAGCCGAACCACTTTTCGTGGATCTTGGCCATGGTGCCGTCTTCCTTCATCGTGGTGATCGCCTCGTTGATGGCGTCGAGCTGCGGATGATCCTTGCCCATCATCATGCCGTACTGCTCGCCGGTCTTGATCCGGGCTGCGACCTCGAAGCCCTTCATCTTGGTGAACAGATATTCCATGCCCGGAATGTCGGAGACGACCGCATCGACGCGGCCCGCGCCGAGATCGAGGAACATGTCCTGCTGTGCGTTGTAGCCCTTGACCGACTTAATGCCGAGGCTCTCTTTGTTCTCGTCGACCCATTTCGCGCCGGTGGAACCGGAAAGCACGCCGACGGTCTTGTCCTTCAGCTCTTCGGTGCCGGCAAGCGTCATGCCTTCCTTGACGGCGATGCCCATGTCGGAATCGTAATAGGGCTGGGTGAAGGACTGTGATTCCACACGTTCCGGAGTGATCGTGATCGAGGAAATCGCGCCATCGATACGGCCCGACGTGGTGGCGGCGAACAGCGCCTGGAAACCGTAATCGGCGATTTCAGGCTCAAGGCCGGCGCGCTTGGCGGCTTCGGTGGCGATATCCACCTCGAAGCCCTCGAACACGCCGCTGGCGTTCTTGTATTCGAACGGCGGATTGCTGGGGTAGGCGCCGATCCGGAAAGGCTCGGCAGCGGCGGCCGACAGGCTTCCGGCGGCAAGTCCGATGGCCGTTGCAAGCATGATGGCGTGGCGGCGGGTAAGCATCATTTTTTCATTCTCCCTCTGGTGGTGACCGCATGCGGTTTGTGGCGGCGCGCTCTCGCGCCGCCGGCATCGTGACGCTTCAGCTTTTGTGCGCGGCGATAACTTCGCCGAGCACTTTGTCGAAGCGTTCGATTTCTTCAAGCTTGTTGTAGTGCAGCAGCGAGACGCGCACCGCGCCGCTGTCCATCGCAAGGCCGAGGCGCGCCATCAGGCGCGGCGCGAACATGTGGCCGTCGCGAATGCCGATGCGTCTTTTGCCCATCTCGACGGAAAGCGTCTTGGGCGCGAGACCCGGTATGTTGAAGCAGATCGTTGGCACGCGTTGCTTGAGCCTGTCATTGTCGGAGATACCGTAGATCACCGCGCCGTGGCGCTTCAGAACGGAAAGCATCTCCCTGGCGAGGATCATCTCGTAATCGCGGATCGCGCCCATCGCCGCGACAATCGCCGCGCGTCGGCTGTGCTCGCCCGATGGCAGAAACCGCTCGCCGACGCTTTCGAGATAACGTACGGCGGCATCCATGCCCGCAACATTCTCATAGGGAAAGGTGCCAACCTCGATCTTGTAGGGCGGCACGTCGGGGATGAAGTCTTCCTTGAAGGTCGGAAGCTTGCAAAGCGCGTCATAGCGCCCCCACAGAAAGCCCATATGCGGCGAGAAATTCTTGTAGCCCGAGCAGACCAGATAGTCGCAATCCCAGGCTTGAACGTCGATCAGCCCGTGCGGACCGAAATGGACGCTGTCGAGGAAAACCTCCGCGCCGGCGGCATGGGCGATGCGGCCGACGGCGGCGACATCGACCACGGTGCCGATTGCATGCGAGGTTGCCGTGCAGGCGACCAGCCGGGTCCGTTCATTGACCAGCGGCTTCAGATCTTCCGGGTTGAGCGTTCCGTCCTCGCGCATCCGCCACCAGACGATCTTCGCGCCGTTTTCCTGGAGCGCCAGCCACGTCGCGATATTGGCGTCGTGGTCCATGTCGGTGACCACGATCTCGTTGCGCTCGTCGAGCATTCTGGCGATGCCGAGGCTCACGAGGCGGATGAAGGAGGTGGCGTTGAGGCCGAAGGAAATCTCCTCCGGGCGATAGGCATTGATGAGCACGGCAACGCTTTCGCGCGCGGCTTCGAGACCGGCGTCGACGCGGGCGCTGTGCTCGTAGCTTGCCATGCGCTGGACATTGGCATCGATCAGGTGATTGGTGACAGCGTCCACCACGCTTTGCGGCACCTGCGCGCCGCCGGCGTTTTCGAGAAAGATGAAATCGCCGGCCTTGGCGATCGCCGGGAACAGGGACCGGATCTCGTCAACCGGAAAGCTGTTGCTGAGCGGGGCGGATTCGGTCTGCATATTCATCGGGTTATCCTGTGTCGTTCCCGGCGGACGGCAATCGCCGCCCGCGCATATTTGTTATTTTGATTATTTGATCACAAGATATTTCAGATTTCAACTATCTCTTTTCAATTGTTCCTCTGCTTGGGAGCCTCTGCCTGTTCAGGCCGCTTTCGGTTTGGCGAAAATGTCGAGGCCGCGTCCGGTTTCGAGATAGGATTTCATGCTGGACAGCACCACCGGCCAGCCCTTGGTGACGCCGATCTCCATGCCGCTGCCAACGACAAGGTCGTCGTGCGTCACGGTGAGCCGCACCATGTCGTCATAGGGTTCGATATCGAAGGTCACCCGGCTGTAGGCTCGTGGGTCTGCAGCCTCCGACTCGTTTGCCCAGCTTATGACAAGGCGCGAGGGCGGCGTGTTTTCGATAACCTCGCCGACGAGATTGACAGTACGCTGCTCGTTGTCGCGGACATGCTGCCAGCGCGAGCCCGGACGCCAGTCGGACACGTTTTCGTGGCCCCAATAGCGACGCGTTACCTCCGGCTTGATGATGGCCTCGAACACTTTTTCGGGCGTCGAGGCGATGTAGGTCACGTAGACGAACTGGGTCGTTTCCCTGATCGTTGCATCGGTCATTTGCTGTCTCCTTCGAGTTCTCTCTTGAGGTCGTGCAGCAGGCCGAGCCGCTGGTGCTCGAACTTGCGCACCCACCGCTCGTAGACTTCGTAGAGCGGCACCGGATTGATGAAATGCAGCCGCTCCCGTCCGCGCCGGACGCTGGTGACGAGATTGGCCTTTTCCAGCAGGCCGAGATGTTGGGTGGCCGACTGGCGGGTCATGTCGAGGTTTTCGCAGAGCTGGCCGAGGGTCTGCCCGTTCCGTTCGCACAGAAGGTCGAGCAGCCTGCGGCGTGTCGGATCGGCCAGCGCCTTGAAAACGGTATCGGTATCCATGGGTCTCACTTTCAACGTCTTTAATTATGCAGGTATTTACCTGCATGTAAAGCGCAGTTTCTTACCTGCCTTTTTTGGGCAACAAAAAAGAGCGCCGGAGGCCCGACGCCCTTCGCCGCGAACGGCCTGACATTCCTACGCGGCGGCAAGGCAGCGCCCGACCGTCACGCGGGGCTTTGATGCTGTCAGCCCTTGCGCGCTTGTTGCAGTCCGTCGGCGAGGCCTGCGGAGAGCATCATCGCGTCCGAGCCGATGATAAAGAAACTGATGCCGGCCTTTTCCCAGGTCGCGACATCGGAGCCGTCGGGACGGAACAGGCCGACCGCCTTGCCCGCCGTCCGCGCGGCATCGCTGATGCGACGGATCGCGCTTTCAAGCTTTCCGGCGTTTTCGGGGCCCATGGCATCGATCGTGACCGACAGGTCGCCGGGGCCGATGAAGATCACATCGACCCCCTCGACCGCCGCGATGTCCTCGATGTCGGCTAGCCCTTCGGCGGTCTCGATCTGGATCGCGAGCACGACGGTCTCGTTTGCGGATTTCAGGGTCTCGGCAATGCGGTAGCCATAGCCGGCCGCCCGCCCCGGACCGACGCCGCGCCGGCCCGCCGGCGGAAACCGAGTGGCGGAAACGGCGGCGCGGGCTTCATCGGCGCTGGAGACGCGCGGCACCAGCACGCCGGCCGCCCCGGCATCGAGCGCGCTCGCGATCGCCTCCGGCGCATGGCCCGGCACCCGCACCATGGCTGGTACGCGGTGAAGGTCGGCGGCGCGGATCATGTCTTCCACCCGCTCGCGCCCGATCTGGGCGTGTTCGCAGTCGATGCAGATGAAATCCGGTCCGGCAGCGGCCGTGATCTCGACGGCCACCGGATGGGGGATTGCCGAAAAGGTTCCGATCACGCGGTCGAACGCGGTGCAGGTCTGGCGAAAGCCGCTCATGAGTCCTCCGGAATTCTTTCTGTTGAGGCATTATGCCTCGTCGACGGCCACCCGGTCCAGCCAGTGCGGATCGATTTCCGGCAGCGGAATGGCATCGAGCAGCGTGCGGGTATAGGCCGATTGCGGATTGTCGAAGACCTCCGCACACCGGCCGTGCTCGACGATCTTGCCGAACTGCATGACATAGACCCGGTCGCAGACCGCGCGGATCACCGAGAGATCGTGGCTGATGAAGGCCATGGCGAGGCCCATCTCGCGGCTGAGCGCCTTCAGAAGGTTCAGCACCTGCGCCTGGGTGGAGACATCGAGCCCGGAAACGATCTCGTCGGCAAGCACAAAATCGGGCTTCAGAAGCGCTGCACGGGCAATGCCGATGCGCTGGCGCTGGCCGCCGGAAAGCTCGTGCGGGCTGCGCGCCAGCACCTCCTCCGGCAGCGATACGCGCTCCAGCATGGCGGCTGCCTGATCGCGCGCCGCCTTCCGGTTTTCCGCCAGCCCGTGCAGCAGCAGTGGTTCTCCGAGAATCCGGCCGATCGAGTGGCGCGGATTGAGCGAGGCCATCGGGTCCTGGAAGATCATCTGCATGCGCCGACGAAGCGGGCGCATTGCGCCATCCTCAAGCCTTGTGATGTCCTGGCCGCCAAAGCGGATTTCGCCGTCGGCGACGTCGACCAGCCTGAGCAGCGCGCGGCCAAGCGTGGTCTTGCCCGACCCGCTCTCGCCGACAATGCCGACGGTCTCGCCGGCGGCAACCTCGATGTCGACGCCATGGAGCACGGTGTTGCCGGGCTTCTTGCCAAACAGCGACGCGCTAGCGCCATAGGTGACCTTGATGCCGGTGGCGGAAAGCAGGGGCCCACTCATCGCGATGCCTCCCCGATCTCGGCGCGCAATTCAGCAAACACGGCATCGGGCACCGGCTCCAGCCCGGCATCCGGCCGGTCATAACGCGGTCCGGCGGCAATCAGCGCGCGGGTGTAATTATGGGCGGGATTTGCGAGCACCTCGGTGGTTCGGCCCTGTTCGATCACCCGCCCGGCATAAAGCAGGGTCACGCTGTCGCAGATCTGCGCCACCACGCCGAGATCATGTGTGACGAACAGCACGGCGGTGCCGTGGGCCTTCTGCATCTGCCGGATCAGGCGGAGGATCTGCTTCTGCACCGTGACGTCGAGCGCCGTCGTCGGCTCGTCGGCCACCACCAGTTTCGGCCGCATGGCAAAGGCTGCGGCAATCAGCACGCGCTGGCGCATGCCGCCGGAAAGCTCGTGCGGGTAGGAGCGCATCACCCGTTCGGGATCGCGGATATAGACCTCCTCCAGCATGGAAAGCGCGACCTTGCGGGCCTCCGCACCGCTCATGCCGCGCTTCAGCCGGAGCCCGTCGGTGAGCTGCGCCTCGATCCGGCGGCCGGGGTTCAGCGCGGTCTGCGGGTCCTGCGGGATCAGGGTGATCTCGTTGCCCATGATCTCCCGAAGCGCCCGGCCGGGCAGCGCCAAAAGGTCCCGACCTTCGAAGCGAATATGGCCGCCGGTGACCTTCACCGTGGCGGGCAGCATGGCCAGCAGCGCCTTGGCGATTGTCGACTTGCCGGCCCCGCTTTCCCCCACCAGCCCGCGCACCTCGCCAGGGGCAAGGGTAAGTGAGACGTCGGAAAGGACGGGGCGGTTGCCGTCGCGCAGCGAAACGGCGCTGAGTGCGTCAATCGTCAGAAGGGTCATCGGCGCATCACCGGATCGAGCGCCCGGCGCAGGCCGTTGCCGAGCTGGTTGAAGGAAAGCACGGTGACGAGCAGCATGCCAAGCGGGGCGATCAACACCCAGGGCGTATGGTGAATGGTCTGGCGGCCGGCCGCGATCATGCCGCCCCATGTCGGGGTGTCGGAGGAGACCGAAAGCCCGACGAAGGAAAGGATCGCCTCGACCACGACGGCAATGCCCATTTCGAGGCTGAGCAGCGCGACGAAGACAGGCATGATATTGGGCACGATCTCCTTGATGAGGATCTGCATGCGCGCAAACCCGACCGTGCGCGCGGCGGTCACATAATCCATGCTGGCCTGCGCCATGGTTTCGGCGCGCACCACGCGACAGAAGCGGGTCCAGTCGATGATCACGATCGCGGCGATCACCGAATGCAGGCCGGCGCCGAGAACGGCGACCAGCAGCACCGACAGCAGCACCGGCGGAAACGCCATCCAGATATCGACGAGACGCGAGATCACCCGGTCGGTCCAGCCGCCGTACCAGCCGGCAAGCAGGCCGAGCAGCGAGCCGAGGATCGCCGCGAGACCGGCGGCGATGACGGCGACCGTCAGCGCGATCCGTGTGCCGTAGATCAATCTTGAGAGCACATCGCGGCCGAGATCATCGGTGCCGAGATAATAGCCGGGCTCCGCGCCGGGCCACGTCACGGGCGGAATGCGGGACAGCATCAGGTCTTGCGCCAGCGGATCATGCGGGGCAATCAGCGGCGCGAAGATCGCGATCAGGAACAGGAGGGCAATAATGCCGCCGCCCCACAGCACGCGCTGTTCGGCGAGAAGGGCCGACAGCATGGGGTGCCGTTTTTTGGGCTTCACGCCATCAGCAAGCGTTGTGTCAGCCATGTTTGAGCCTCGGATTGAAGAAGTTGCCGGCAAGGTCGATGGCGATGTTGATCAGCACGAAGATCAGGCCGAACATCAGTACGATGCCCTGGATCAGTGGCAGGTCGCGGTTGATGACCGCGTCGATCGCCATGTTGCCGATGCCGGGATAGGAAAATATTCTCTCCACGATCACGGTGCCGCCGATCATGAAGGTGAATTGCACGCCGGTCAGCGTCAGCGTCGGGCCGATCGCGTTCCTCAGCGTTTCCTGCACCACAAGGCGGGTTTCGGACATGCCCTTCAGCCGCGCCAGCAGAACGTAATCCTGCAGCATCGCCTCGTTCAGCGCTTCCTTCAGCGTGCGGATGATGACGGCGGCAAGCGGCAGGCCGAGCGCGAGCACCGGCATCACCATGTGGGAGAGCACATTGAAAAACAGCGAAAACCGCAGGGTGACGAGGCTTTCGAGCAGATAGAAATTGGTGGCGAAATCGCCGGAAAGCGAGGGGTCGACGCGACCCGATGTCGGAAACACCGGAAAGGCGACGCCGAGCACCAGCACCAGAAGCAGCGCCCAGACGAAATCCGGCACGGCGAGAAACAGTCCGTTCAACACGTCGATGAGCGATTCCAGCGGGGTGCGGCGGGCAAGGGTGGCGAGGATCGCGATCAGCCCGCCGCCGATCACGCCGAAGACCAGCGCGGCGAAGGCAAGTTCCAGCGTGGCCGGCAGGCGTTCCATCAGCAGTGACAGGACCGGACGCTTGAGCGAGATCGAGGTGCCGAAATCGCCCGTCAGCATTTCTCGGATCCACACGCCGAACTGGACGGGAATGCTGGAATCGAGCCCGTATTTGACCCGGAGCGCCAGGATATCGTCAGCCGAGGCGCCCGGCGAGATCATCATCGCGATCGGATCGCCCGGAACGATCCTGAGCAGACAGAAGACGATGACCGCGACGCCGAAAAGCGTCACGGCCGCCATCACGGCCCGGTTGAAAATTCCGGTGACAGACATGAAAACTCCGCCGCATTTCTTCAAGTTTAAAGGAGGAGAGCGGTGCTCTGCTCCAGCGTGTTGTCGAAAACCCCTCCCCCTCTCGGCGTCACCCTCGGGCTTGACCCGAGGGTCCAGGCAGCGTTTTCCGTGTCGCCTGGATGCTCGGGTCAAGCCCGAGCATGACTCATGTGAGAGGGGCGGGCTTCTCCGTAGCCTCAAGGAGGAGGGGCTCGCCCGTCCTCCCGTCCCACGCCCTTACTTCGGTGCGACCAGCGTCGGCTGCAGCGCGCCTGAAAGGTTCGGCTCCACCATCAGCGTATCCTTGAACACGATCGGCTGGACATATTGCAGCAGCGGAATGACATAGCCCTGTTCGGCGATGTATTTGCTGACGGCCTTCCAGCCTTCGATGCGCTTTTCCTCGTCCATCTCGCCCCAGAGCGGGCCGATCATGCCGTCGAGATCGTCGGTGTTCCAGACCGAGTGCGGCGAGGGGCCAAACATGGCGAAACCGGTCGAGGTGGTCGGATCGCCGATCGCATTGCCCCAGTTGTAGAAGGCGGCGGGCGCCAACTGGTCGGCGGCGCGCAGCTCGTAATGCTTGGCGATCTCGTAGACCTCGATATCGGCCTCGATGCCGACCTTGCGCCACATGCCGACGATCGCCTGGATCATCTCGTAATCCTTGGGCTTCAGCCCGCGCGTGGTCTGGATCGTGAACTTCACCGGATTGTCGGTGGAATAGCCGGATTCGGCCAGAAGCTTGACGGCGAGTTCGGGGTCGTAGGGTATCTTGATATCGGGATCGAAAGCCGAATATTCCGGCGCTTCCAGCGTGTCGAGCGGCACGCCGTAGCCCGACAGCAGCCGGTCGATGATCGCCTGCTTGTTGATCGCGTAATTGGCGGCAAGGCGCACGTTCTTGTCGTTCATCACGTCGATATTGTTGAGGAAGATCATGCCGATATCCGAGACCGGTTCGGCCACGCCCGAAAGGCCGGGTTTGGCGATCAGGCGGTCATATTCCTCATAGGGGATTTCCAGCGTGACGTCCGACGAGCCGGATTCGATCTCGGCGACGCGGCTGGTCGTATCCGGCACGAATTTGAAGATCACGGTGTCGAAGGCCGGCTTTTCGCCGTAATAGCCGGGATAGGCCTTGAGCTTGAGGAAGGCATTGCCCTCATACTCCTCGACCATATAAGGCCCGGAGCCGATCGGGGCTTCCTCGAAGCCCGCCGCGCCGACCTTTTCGTAATAGGCCTTCGGCATCACATAGCCGGTGAGGAACGCCATCCACATGAACAGCGTCGGCTCGAAGCGCAGAACGTCGGCGGTGACCTTGTTGCCGTCAACAGAGAAATTGCCGATCGTCGACCAGACGAACTGGATCGGGTTGCCGGTTTCCGGATTGGCGGCGCGTTCCAGCGACCAGACCACGTCTTCCGGGGTCAGCGGCGAACCATCATGCCAGGTCACGCCCTCGCGCACATCCATCCAGACCTTGGTCTTGTCCTCGTTCCAGCCCCAGTCGGTCAGGATGCCGGGTTCGAAGGAAAGATCGGTCTTCTGGCCGACATACTGGCTGAAGATCGAGCGGTAGATCGCCTGGATCGTCGGGTTGACGGCGGACGCGCCAACGGTCGGGTCGAAGGATGGCAGGTTGACGTTGAATGCGATGGTAAGCGTATCGGTTTCAGCCGCGTTGACCGGCAAGCGGCCCGCGAGAATGCCCGAGACGAGTGCGGCTGCGCCAAGGCCAAGTGTCTGGCGACGGGTAAAGGTCGTCATGGTGATGCTCCAGTTGTTCCCCACCCCCGTCGGATGCGTTTCCGCGGGGTCATGCTTGTTGTCTGACACAACTCTAAGGGCAAATCGGGGCGCGCGGCAAGGCAAATATTTGAGGTTTAAAGTTTTGGGCGCAGATTTTTGCAACTGTGATGCTTAAATATGCAATTGCATGCCTTTTGACACAAGGATTTCTCGGGCATGGCCGAATTTCGCGTAAAATCGCTAATTCAGTTGACATTTCAAGAAACCCAAAAATATGCTAATGCATGTTAATTCAGATTTCCGGGCAACGGAAAAGGGGAATTCGAGATGGCAGAACGGTCGTTCGCACGCGAGGTCGAGGACCTTAAACTGGGCGAGGGCGATACCTTTCGGGGTGAGGGAATTCTCGCCATCACCAAGGCGCTGCTGCAGTCCGGCGTGTCCTATGTCGGGGGCTATCAGGGCTCGCCGATTTCGCATCTGATGGATGTGCTGGCAGACGCCAAGGACGTGATGGCCGATCTCGGCGTGCACTTCGAATCCTCGGCCTCCGAGGCTGCCGCCGCCGCCATGCTCTCGGCCTCGGTGATGTATCCGGTGCGTGGTGCTGTGACATGGAAATCGACTGCCGGCACCAATGTCGCCTCCGATGCGCTCTCCAATCTTTCCTCCGGCGGCGTCACCGGCGGCGCGCTGGTGATCATCGGCGAGGATTTCGGCGAGGGCTCCTCGATCATGCAGGAGCGCAGCCACGCCTTCGCGATGAAATCGCAGATGTGGCTTTTGACGCCGCGCCCGAACCTGCCCTCGATCGTCGATGCTGTCGAAAAGGGCTTCGAGCTGTCGGAAGCTTCCAACACGCCGGTCATGCTGCAGGTCGGCATCCGCTCCTGTCATGTTCACGGCCAGTTCGCCGCCAAGGACAACAAGCGCCCGGCCTTCACGCTCCGCGAGGCGCTGGAAAATCCCAAGCGCGATGTCAGCCGCATCGTGCTTCCGCCGGCAAGTTTCCAGCATGAGAAGGAAAAGCTTGAGAAGCGCTGGCCGGCCGCGATCGAATTCGTGAAGCAAAACAGGCTCAACGAATATTTCGGCCCCGAAGAGGGCCAGGTCGGCATCATCATGCAGGGCGGGCTTTACAATAACGCCATGCGCGCCCTGCAGCAGCTCGGCCTTGCCGATGTCTACGGCAATGCCCGGGTGCCGATCTATTGCATGAATGTCGCCTATCCGATGATCGACGAGGAGGTCGTCGACTTCTGCGCCGGCAAGAAGGCGGTGGTCATGCTGGAGGAAGGCGCGCCGGAATATATCGAGCAGGCGCTGCATACGCTGATGCGCCGCCGCGATCTCCAGACGAAGGTCTCGGGCAAGGATATCCTGCCGCTCGGCGGCGAATACAGCACGCCCGTTCTGGTCAATGGCCTCTCGGCCTTCTTCGAGGCCCATGCGCCTCAGATCCTCGGCAACCGCCCGCCGGTGCCGGATGCCGGACCCGTGCTTGCCGATCCGAAGGTCAAGGCGCTGGCCGAGGTGGTGCCGCCGCGTCCGGCGGGTTTCTGCACCGGCTGTCCCGAGCGGCCGATCTTCGCGGCGATGAAGCTTGTGGAGAAGGAGCTCGGCGAGCATCACGTCTCCGCCGATATCGGCTGTCACCTTTTTTCGATCCTGCCGCCCTTCAATATCGGCGGCACCACCATGGGCTACGGCCTCGGCCCGGCGTCTGCCTCCGCCTTTAACGTCGAATCCGACAAGCGCTCGATTTCGGTGATGGGCGATGGCGGGTTCTGGCACAACGGTCTGGCCACCTCCGTCGGCAATGCCGTCTTCAACAAGCAGGACGGCGTCATTCTGGTGGTGGACAATTATTATTCGGCGGCCACCGGCGGGCAGGACATCCTATCCTCTCGGGCAAACAATGCCCGCCGCAAGACCAACAATTCGATCGTCGATGCAGTGAAGGGCGTCGGCGCCAAATGGGTGCGCCAGATCGACCGCACCTATGATGTCGCAAAGATGCGCGACACGCTGCGCGAGGCGCTGACGACCAAGGAGGAAGGCCCGAAGATCATCGTCGCCTCATCCGAATGTATGCTGAACAAGCAGCGTCGCGTGAAGCCGCAATTCGCCAAGGCGGTGAAGGATGGCAAGCGTATGGTCAAGGAACGCTTCGGCGTCGACGAGGATGTCTGCACCGGCGATCACGCCTGCATCCGCCTGTCGGGCTGTCCGTCGCTCTCGGTCAAGCACACCGATGATCCACTGAAGGATGATCCGGTTGCGGCGATCGACAATTCCTGCGTCGGCTGCGGCAATTGCGGCGAGGTGTCGGAGGCGGCGGTGCTCTGTCCGTCGTTCTACCGCGCCGATGTCATTTCCAACCCGACTGGCTGGGACCGCTTCGTCCATCGCGTCCGCACCGCCGTGATCGGCTGGCTGCAGAACCGACGCCAGTCCCGCCGCATCGTTTTTGCCGAGTAGACCCATGATGATGACCGACACTGCGGCGCTTTCCGCCGACAAGCCGCTTTCGATCGCGATCCTCGCCATGGGCGGGCAGGGCGGGGGCGTGCTCGCAAACTGGATCGTGCATCTAGCCGAAAGCCAGGGCTGGGTGGCCCAGACCACATCCGTGCCGGGCGTTGCCCAGCGCACGGGCGCGACGATCTACTATCTGGAGCTGATCAAGCCGCGCGAAGGCGCGATGCCGATCCTGTCGCTGATGCCGACGCCGGGCGATGTGGATGTCGTGATTGCGGCCGAACTGATGGAGGCCGGCCGCTCGGTGATGCGCGGCCTGGTGACGCCGGAAAAGACGCTGCTGATCGCCTCGACCCACCGCTCCTTTGCCGTCGGCGAAAAGGAAAAGCCGGGCGACGGCATCGGCAATCCCGAAACCGTGGTCGATGCCACCGATTTCGCCGCCCGCAAGACCATTGCCTTCGACATGGATACGCTGGCGACGAAGAACGGCAGCGTGATCTCCTCATCCATGTTCGGAGCCTTCGCTGCCTCCAAGGCGCTTCCCTTCGCCAAGGAAGCCTATGAGGAAACCATCAAGGCCGGCGGGCGCGGCGTCGCCGCCAGCCTCAAGGCCTTCGATGCGGCTTACAATCGCGCGCTCAAGGGCGAAAACGACAAGGTCTCGGCAACGCCCGCCAAGCGGCTCGACGCCCTTCCCGAAACCGCCGGCCATCCCGCGCTCGACAGTCTCGTGAACCGCATCCGCGCCGAGTTCCCGGAGGTCGCCCATGCCATGCTCTATGCCGGCGTCAAAAAGCTCACCGATTTCCAGGACCCGGCCTATGCCGACGAATATCTGACCCGCATGGCCGCGCTCCTTGCCGCCGATCGTGCGAACGGCGGCGAGGCGAAGGGCTTCGCCTTCACCGTTGCCGCGGCCAAATATGTCGCCGTCGCCATGGCCTATGACGATGTCGTGCGGGTCGCCGACCTGAAAGTGCGCGGCACCCGCTTCAAGCGCGTGCATGACGAGGTCGGCGTCAAGGACGGCCAGATCCTCTACATGACGGAATATATGCATCCGCGCATGGAAGAGGTCTGCGGCACGCTGCCGAAGGGGCTCGGCCTCTGGATTGAGGCGCGGCCGAAGTTGTTCGCCTTTCTCGACCGCCGCGTCAACAAGGGCAGGCGGGTGAAGACCGGGACGCTGTTCTGGTTCTCCTCGCTCTATGTCCTGTCATCCATGCGCCGCATCCGCCGCAGCAGCTTGCGTCATTTCCGCGAGGAAGAACACCGCGAGGCCTGGCTTCGCCAGGCACTTTCCGTGCTGCCGGTCAATTACGATCTCGCCACGGAAGTGATTGCCACGCGCCGCCTGGTCAAGGGCTACTCCGACACTCATGCCCGCGGCCTGTCGAAATTCGACCGCGTTCTCTCCGCCTTGCCGCTTCTTGAACAGCGCGAGGACGGCGCCGACTGGCTCCGCCGCCTACGCCAGGCCGCCCTGATCGACGAGAGCGGCATCGCGCTGGATGGCGCGCTGAAGACGGTGGCTACGCTTTAAATCGCTACTGGAATTGAAGCTTGCTCCAACTATTCTCTCCCCCTTGCGGGAGAGATACCCCCGAAAGGGGGAGTGCGGGTGATGCAGCATTTCGAAACGCGAGGGCGTTCGCGGGGATAGACTCGCCCCTCACTGCCCCTTTCGGGGCATCTCTCCCCTCCGGGGCGAGAAGATTCTGGGGGCTGTGCCGCGGGCGAGAACACACGCCTCGCCTGCGTCTATCAGATCTCGTTCACCCGCACATTGCGCAGCATCTTCTGCAGCGTGGTCACGAAGGCGCGCTGTTCGTCTTCGTCGATGCCGTCGAACATCTGGTTGAGGAAGTTGTGCATGGTCGGCCAGGCGGCGTCGAAGGCGAGGCGGCCTTCCTCGGTGATCGAGACATCGCGCACCCGCATGTCCTCGTTGCGCGACTGGCGGCGGATATAGCCCTGCTCCTCCAGCGAATCGAGCGTGCGGCTCATCGTCGATTGCTCGGTCACGGCGAGAACCGACAGCTCGTTGATCGTGGCAGACGAAATGACCGAGAGCACGGCAAGCGTGCGCACCTTGGCGGTGGACATGCCGAGATGCTTCAGTTCCTCGGCGAGATTGGCGTTGTAGCGCGCCATCACCCGGTTCATCAGATAGGGCGAAAACGCGTTGAGCCCGATTTCGCCGAGGCTGCGGACGGCCTCGCCCGTCTCACCGTCACCGTTCGAGCCTGAGAAACGCTCACCCATGAACCCACTCCATTACGTCAACGAGGATGCCAGCAGAAAGCCCGAGCCGCCGCCAAGGCCCGGACCCGGATGGGTCGAGGCGCCGATATGATAAAGGCCGGGCACGTGCGTCTTGTGGTTAGCGGCGGTTTTGAACGGACGCCAGATGAAAAACTGGTCGAGCCCGCAAAAACCGCCATAGGGGTCGCCGCCCACGAGGTTCATGTTCATGGTCTCGAGATCGGCCGGCGATGAGACGCTGCGGGCAATCACATTGTCCGCAAAACCCTCGATATGGGCGGCAAGCATGGCCTCGACGCGGTCGGCGAAGGCCTCCCGCAGCGCTTCCGTCCAGCGCCCGTCTTCCGGGCAATCGATGAGGCCCGCCGCATCGCCCTTGATCTGGCGGGGCGTATCGGGAAGCTGGAGCCACAGGATCGCGCCGCCCTCCGGTGCGCGACTCGGGTCCAGCGCCGTCGGCTGGCCGACGCAGACGGTGGGCTCGGCCGGCAGCAGTCCGCGCTCGGCCTCGTTTGCCGAACGCGATACGGCGTCGAGGCCGTCGGTCAGGTGCAGTAGGGCGACCTTGCCGAGCTCATCGCCCGCCTTCCATTTTGGCGGCGCTTTCAGCGCGTAGTGGATCTGCATGTCGCCCTTGCCGTAGCGATAGGATTTCAGTCCTTTCTCGACATCGGCCGGCATGGGTTTGCCGGTCTCGCCGAGCAGGCGCCTGTAAAGCTGGTCGGGCGTGACGGAGGCGATGACGCCGCGCTTGGCCTCGATATCCGTTCCGTCGGCAAGCCGTACACCTTTCGCCTTGCCGTCCCTGCTAAGCGTGATGCCGGCGACATCGCATCCGGTGCGAACATCGCCGCCATTATCGCGGATCAGGCGCTCGAAGGCGCGCGTAAGGTTCACCGCGCCGCCCTTGACGATCGGGCAGCCGGCAAGCTCGATCGCAAAGCCGATCACCTTCAGCATCTCGGCCGAATAGCTCGCTTCCGGCGACAGGCCGCAATGCAGCACCCAGGGCGCCCAGAGCGCCTTGGCCTCGTCCGAGGTATAGGTTGTCTCCAGATAGCCGCGCGCGGGCGTCAAAGCCTCGCCGAACCATGCGGCAAGGCCGCGCGGGCCGCGCTTCCAGGCTTCCTTCAGCATCTTCTTGGCCGTCGCGCCGGACCAGAGATTGCCGCCGAGCAGCGAGAACACGAAGTCGGCATCGCCCGCCATCGCCGCCATCTCGGCGTCGAAGGTCTGGCCGTCGCCGGCAGCCTTCGCGTTGAACGCGGCGATATTGCGGGCGCGGTCCATCGCATAGATCAGGTGGCTGCCGTCGGGCCGCAACACGCCGGTCGGCGTGTCGGTGTGGCAGAACTCCGCGCCGCGGGCGGCGAGATCGTCGCCAAGGGCCGCAAAGGCCGGCGAGGTGAGGAACAGCACCATGGTGGTCGCCATCACATCATGCAGGTAGCCCGGCGCGGTCACCTCGGCCGTCATCAGGCAGCCGCCAATGGTTTCGTTGCGCTCCAGCACCAGCACACGCTTGCCGGCCTTGCCGAGGAGCGAGGCGGCGACCAGCGCATTGATGCCGCTGCCGATGATGATGTGATCGAAATCCGCCAATGTGATCCCCCGTTCCAAAAACCCGATAAGCGCCCCGACGCGGCAAAACATTTTCGCATCGGGGCTTTATATCAGAGCGTCAGCGCGCCTCAGGCGATCAGCGCCAGCGCCCGCACCGGCGAGCCGGTGCCCTTGACGAACTTCAGCGGAGCGGCGATCAGGATCGCGCCCTTGGCCGGAAGCTGGTCGAGGTTGGAGAGGCTGGCGAGGCCGTATTTGTTGTGCTTGTGCATCAGGTTGTGCGCCGGGAAGGGCGGTTCCATGCCGCCGGCGGAACCGGCATCGGTGCCGACGGTTTCCTGACCCCAGCCGATAATGCCCTTCGAAAGCAGATACTCGATCGCCTCAGCCGTCGGGCCGGGGGAATGCGGGCCGTTCTCATCGGCGTTGAGGAAGGTCTCGGTGGAGCCGTTGCGCTTGTACCAGTCGGTGCGCATCACCACCCAGCTCCCGGCCTCGATCTCGCCGTGCTCGGCTTCCCATTCCTTGATGCTGTCGACGGTCAGGAGATAGTCGTGGTCGGCCTCGGCTTCCTTCGAACGGTCGATGACGTTGACGGGGGCCACGAAATTCTGCGGCTTGATCGTGTCGGTGGTGTTTTCCGGATTGTCCTTGCCGGTGATCCAGTGACAGGGCGCATCGAAATGGGTGCCGGTATGCTCGCCGAGTTCGATCCAGTTCCATGCCCAGAACGGGCCGTTCTCGTCATACTGGGAAATCTTGTGCACCTTCACATTCGGCGTGTTCTGGCCGAATTCCGGCGGGAGGTACAGGACGGGCGTTTCCGGGCCGAGCGGCGCGGTGATGTCGACAACCTTGACCGACCCCGACAGCAGGGCGGAGGCGAGGCTTCCAAGCACGGACATGTCATTCATGATAATCTTCCCCTTTGTCGCCCGGAACCGGTGCCGGCGCTTCGCGCGGTCTTGATCGACCGGTCTTGTAGCGGACGTTGCCGGAGAGCCTATGAAAGAAAATATGATAATGCAAGGATCATGGTGACGCGGATGCATTTCTTGCGGGCGCGCGGTGCGGCCTGTCGCAATCGGAGGCAAATGCTGAAATCATTGGCAGATCGGCAATATTGACACTGACTATTGCGCTCGAACCCGAAAAAATGCTCTTCTGCCAAGCATGAATTATGTATGCATATAGGTATATTGGTTCGGGGAACGCGGATGGCGACGACGACGGATTATGATGCGGTGATCATTGGGGCGGGCCATAACGGCCTTGCGGCGGCCGTCCATCTGACGGCGAAGGGCTGGAAGGTCTGTGTGGTCGAAGCGGCCGAGGCGGCCGGCGGCGCGGTGAAGACCCGAGAACTGACCGAGCCGGGATTCCGGCATGATTTCGGCGCGATGAACCTTTCGATGTTCGCCGGCTCCGCCTTCTTCGCTGCCCATCGCGAAACGCTTTCGGCGGCGGGGCTGGAATTGGTGCCGGCCCCCTATTGTTTCGCCAGCGTTTTCCGCGACGCGACCGCGCTTAGCGTCGGCACGGATGTCGCCGCGACCAAGGCGGGCATTGCGGCGCTGTCGCAAAAGGATGCCGAAGCCTGGGAGCGGATGCTTGCCGAGTTTTCCCGCGACGCGCCCCATATCTTCGCGTTGATGGGCGCGCCGATCCCTTCCTTCCAGACGGCAAAGGCGGTGTGGAAGGCCTGGCGGGCGCTCGGTACTGCAGGGCTTTACCGGCTGGCGCGGCTGCTGCTGGCCACCCCGCGCGATTTCCTCGACCGGCATTTCGAGAACGAAAAGCTCAAGGTGATGATGGCGACCTGGGGCCTGCATCTCGATTTCGCGCCGGATGTCGCCGGCGGCGCGCTGTTTCCCTATCTGGAATCGATGGCCAACCAGGCGTTCGGCATGGTGATCGGCAAGGGCGGCGCCGACACGATCATCCGCGCGATGTCGCGGGTGGTGGAGGATGCCGGAAGCGATATCCTGCTCGGCGAGCGGGTCGTGGGCGTGGAACTCGATGACGCGGGCAAGGCGACGGGCGTGTCGCTCGCCAACGGTCGGACGATTTCCGCCCGCAAGGCCGTGATTTCCAATGTCCACCCAAAGCTGCTGTTTAGCGACCTCGTGCCGAAAAACAGCCCGCTCGGTGATCTTGGCGACACGTTCGACAAATTCCACGCGGGCCCCGGCACGATGATGATTCATCTGGCGATGGACGATTTGCCGGCATGGTCCGCAGGGGCCGAACTCGGCGACTACGCCTATATCCACATCGCGCCCGACATGCGGATGATGTCGCGGCTTTATGCCGAGGCGATGGACGGGCTGTTGCCCGCCGAACCGGCGCTCGTGGTCGGCCAGCCCTCGGCGGTCGATCCCTCGCGCGCGCCAAAGGGTAAGCATGTGCTGTGGGTGCAGGTGCGGGTGCTGCCGGCTGAGATCAAGGGCGATGCGGCGGGCGAAATCACCGAGACCGACTGGGACCAGGTCAAACATGCCTATGCCGAGCGGGTGCTTGATATCATCGAGACCCATGCGCCGGGAACGCGGGCGAAGATCCGCGCAAGCGCCGTCTTCTCGCCGCTTGACCTGGAGCGTGAAAACCCGAACCTGATCGGCGGCGACAGCCTGTCCGGCTCGCACCATCTCGACCAGAATTTCCTGTTCCGTCCGCTCGCCGGATACTCGCGCTACAAGACGCCGGTGCCCGCGCTCTACATGTGCGGCGCGGCGACATGGCCTGGTGCGGGAACCGGCGCCGGCTCCGGCTTCATGCTGGCGAAGATGCTGGCCGGATAGCGGCGGTCATCCTTCGGATGCGGAAACGATCAGGCGTAGCGCTCGGCGGCCGTCTGGCGGGCCGAGAGCAAGCCGTCGATGGCGCGCTGGGCGCGTTCCAGCGCCTCTCGATCTGTAATGTCGCCGCGCAGCGCGGCGTGGATTTCGCGGCCGAGAACGGCCTCGATCCCGTGATATTCCGGTACGGCGGGACGCGACCAGGTGCACACCGAGTTGGATTTCAGAAGCCTTGCGACCACGCCCATCACGGGCGAACTCGCGGCCGCCTCGGGGTCGGCGGCAACCGAGAAGCGGGGCGCGACCGGAAACCCTTCCGAGACGTGTTCCTTCATCACCTCCGGCGAGCACATCCAACTGATCGCGTCGAAGGCAAGCGCGACCCGGTCCTCGTCGAGATTGGTCGGGATCATCAGGTGGAAGCCGCCGACCGGATTGGCATGCATGCCGGCCTTGCCCTTGGGCTGTTCCAGGTAGCGCATCCGGCGCGAGACCACGGATTTGACGTGATACTCCATCAGCGCCGCATGCATCGACCAGCAATAGCCCATCACCGCCTTGCCGGTCAGCAGCGCCTCGACCCGGCGGTCCCAGTCCATCGTCAGAATGTTCGGTTCCGATACGTCTACGAGGCGGTGCATGTAATCCAGCACCTCGAAGGCCTGGTCTGTCAGCACCTGACCGCGCAGCTTGTCGGAGACGAGATCATGCATCGGCATGTGGATGCGCCGGCGCGGCAGGTTGAGGCAGGCGGCGTTGCAGGAGCCGAGCAGCACCATGAAAGTGCTGGCGATCGGCATGCCCTCTGCCGCGTTCCACGCAACGCCGTAAACGCCTTCGGAGGGCCGCTGCAGGGCGCGGGCGGCATCGATCACCTGATCGAAGGTGCGCGGATAGGGATGGCCGGCGCGTTCGAAAATGTCCTGCCGGGCGAGAAACAGCTCCACTGTTGTGTAGATCGGCACGCCGTATTGCGTGCCCTGCCAGGCGCCGGAATCCCACACCATCGGCGAGAAATCGAGCGGCTGGATTCGGCTTCCGGCAATCAGTTCGTCAAGCGGGCGCACCAGACCGCGATCGACCAGATCGCCGACCCAGGGCTTGTTGACGCAGATGACGTCGAATTCGGAGTTCTTGCGCTGGCCGTTCTCGATGATCCGGTCGTAGAGCTGCGGCAGCGGCAGGAGATCGACATTCTGGATCGAGCCGATATTGGCCCTGAGATCGGCCCAGGTGTTGCGCAGCGCCTCGAAGTAATTGTCCTTGCGGAACAGGAAGCGCAGTTCCTTGCCGCCGGAAACGTGGTGGCTCTGCAGGCGCGGCGGCGGGATCACGACGCGGGAAAAATTGGAGCCGCCGAAATAGAAGCCGTCGACATCCTCGTCGGAATTGATGGTGCCGAAGGTGCGGCCGATTACGGCCTTGACGCTGCGGCAATAGGCCATGAACCGTTCCTGCAGCTTCTCGCTCGGGCGGACATAGAAGCTGCGGCCGGTGGCGGTGCGCGGATCGAGCACGATATTGCCGTCTTCGATCATCTGGCTGACGTGGCGCATGGCGGTGACGAAGGGCACGCCGCCGCTTTCGGCGAGCGCGCTCTTGGTGATGTCGCGGCCTGTCAGGTGGGCCTGCATCAGCGACAGGGTCAGCGCGAACACCGGATCGCCCCGGCTTTCGGCCACGACCGCGCTGAACGGCCCGTTGAGGTCGTTCAGGAAATCGATGATGCGCAGCATCTCATATTCGGTCATCGGCGGCCCCCTCCCAAGGACCCTCCCATGCGCCGGCGCTCTAACCGCCGCGCGGCGCGTGGTCCCTGATCCAGTCCACCAGCGCAAAGAAGTCACGCCCCTCCATGCCGTCCTCGGCGGCAGCCTGGTATTGCTTCAGGATCAGGGCGCTCACATCCATATCTATATGCTCACCTTTCGCCGCAGCAAGGATCAGCGAAAAATCCTTCACCATCTGGTCGAGCCGGAAGGCAGGCTCCGACGCATCGACCACGACGGTTTCGCGCTTGTAGCCGAGCAGGGGCGAGCTTACCGCGCTTTTGAGGATGACGTCCATCATCTGCGCGCGGTCGAGGCCGCCATGTTCGCCAAGCAGGATGGCCTCGCCGAGAACGGAGGCAGATGCGCCGACAAGCGTGTTCAGCACCAGCTTCATGAACCGGGCCTCATCGGCGGGTCCGAGATAGAAGCGTTCGCTCGAAAACAGCCTCACCAGCGGCTCGACCTCTGTCCAGGCGCTTTCGTCGCCCGAGGCGAGCACGGTGAGGTTAGCGGCGGCCGCGATCGTGGTGCTGCCGGAAACCGGCGCGCGCAGATAGCGAATGCCGTGGTCGGCAAGCAGGCGCGCGGCTGCCGACGAAGCTTGCGGGCTCACCGTGCTGGTGTCGATCAGGATCGCGTTTTTCCGCATGGCCGGCGCAAGTGTCGTGACCACGCTTGCAAGCGCCGGGTCATCGGGGATCGAGGTGAAAATCACATTGCAGGCGTCG
The DNA here is from genome assembly GCF_053484255.1 of Martelella sp. FLE1502. Classification (NCBI taxonomy): domain Bacteria; kingdom Pseudomonadati; phylum Pseudomonadota; class Alphaproteobacteria; order Hyphomicrobiales; family Aurantimonadaceae; genus Martelella; species Martelella sp. FLE1502. Next base: position 84,096 of record NZ_JBAKFQ010000009.1, on the reverse strand, counting down.
CCAACGGCCGCGATGCTCTCGGCCGCCCGCGCGCCCCGCTCTTCCATGGCTGCGCTGTTTTCCGGCCGGGAATCGAAAACGGTCACGTCGATGCCGCCCTTCAGAAGATGGCCCGCCATCGGCGCGCCCATTTTTCCGACGCCGATCCATCCGACAACGTTTGTGGCAGACATGCCCGTCCTCCCTGAAATGCGTTTTCTCGGAAACTACGGCCACGGCTTCGTCCTTGGGCGAGCAGTTTCGACCAATCTGGAAAAATTTCATCGCGGGCGCGGCAAAACTTGCGCTGAACTCTTCCGGATCGGGACTATCGCATCGTATCATAATACGGTATTACACGAATATGGCGCGGAGGCGCTTGAAGATTATCGGGAGGAGAAAATATGCGGCTTGAAGGAAAAGTGGCGCTGGTAACCGGTGCGTCGCGCGGGATCGGTCTCGGCGTGGTCGAGCGTTTCTGCGAGGAGGGCGCGATCGTCTATGCCGGCAGCAGCAGTAATCCGACGGGGATTTATCCCGAGGGGGTGACCGGGCTGAAGCTCGACGTCGCAAACGAGGATGACTGGGCCAAGGCCATCGAACGGATTATTACCGAGCAGGGCCGGATCGACTGCCTTGTCAACAATGCCGGCATCGCCGTCTATGATGGCGTGGCGGATGGTTCCACCGAGAACTGGCGCAAGGTTCTGGGCGTCAACCAGGACGGCGTGTTCTTCGGCATGCGCGCGGTGATACCGCACATGCAGGGCAGGAAATCCGGATCGATCATCAATATATCGTCGATCTGGGGCAAGGGCGCGGTGCCCGGCGCGCACGCCTATCACGCTTCAAAGGGCGCGGTTGTGATGATGACCAAGAACGCGGCGATTACCCATGTCGGCGACGGCATCCGTGTGAATTCGGTGCATCCGGGCTTCATCGATACGCCGCTGACCCAGGCGCAGGATCCTGAAATCAACAAATTCGTCATCGGCATGACGCCGATGGGCCGTGCCGGGACTCCGCGCGAGATCGCAAATGGCTGCCTTTTCCTCGCCTCTGATGAGGCCAGTTTCGTCACCGGCGCCGAACTTGTCATCGATGGCGGCTATCTGGCGCAGTAGCCGGACGCGGCAAAAATTTCCGGAATGGGAATCTTGCGCCGCCGCAATGCCGGCGGCGTTGGCACATTCAGGGGACGCGATCGGCGGGAGGGTTTAAATCATATTGACGTATGACTGTAATACCGTAATATAGTATGCATGATTGACGGCGGCCATTCGAGGAGGATGGCCGCGCGACCGCCGGCCCGACCACGCCATGGAGGCAATGCGGGCGGCGATCCGGCCGGCCGGAATGGACCGGCCTCAAAACCAGGGAGAGGAACTGCCATGACCTATTTGAACGGCCTGAAGAGGCCTGTCCGCGCGACAGCGCTCGCGATGCTCGCCCTCGGCCTGCCGGCGGCGGCATACGCCCAGTCGGCCGATGAGCTTCTGCAATCGCGTCTCGGCACCACCGATGTCGGCCCGGTCTTTGTCGAGACCTTCGACAGGGCCGCGCTTCCGGTGAGCGACGAGATGCGCGCCAAGGCCATTGAATGCTGGAAGAACAACCAGTGCGACACCGGCACCGGCGGGGAGCTGACGGTCGCCTATGCCGACGGCTTCGGTGAAAACGTCTGGCGCGAAGTCACCAAGATGGAATTCATCATGCAGGCGCTGACCTATCCGGAGATCGGCCACATTTCCTACACCTCGGCGCGCGGCGACGCCGCCAAGGCACTATCCGATTTCCGCGCCTATATCGCGCAGGGCGTCGATGTGATCGTCACCTTCGCCGACCATGGCGAGGCGCTCGCCCCCTCGATCCGGGAGGCGACCGAATCCGGCATCACCGTCGTGCTGCATAACGGCACGGTCGCCGGCACGCCGGGCGAGGATTACGTCACCAATATTTCCGAAAACATCTGCGATCTCGGCAAGGAATTCGTCAAGGCGATCCGCACCGGCAACCCGGATGCCGCCAATATCGCGGCGCTCGGCGGCACGCCCGGCAATCCGCTGTCGTCCACCTGGCAGGCCTGCGCCAAGGAAGAGGCGGCATCGATCGGCGGTCTCGAGATCGTGGCCACCGAAGATACCAACTGGACCCAGGAGGGCACGTTCTCGGCCGTTTCCGCGATCCTGTCACGTTTCGATGACATCGATGGCTATATCTACGACTATGCCGACGGCTTCCGGGGCGGCGTGCGCGCCTACCAGTCGGCGGGCAAGCCCCTCGACATCGTGGTGGCGCTGCGCACCGACGAACAGGGCCTGTTCTGCGACATGAAGGCGGCCGAAAACCCGAACTTCAAGATCTTCTATTCCTCCGGCCAGAACTACCAGGCGCGCCTGGCCCTGACGGCGGCGATGATGTCGCTTGCCGGCGAGGAGATCCCGGCCAATCTCGACGTGCCGTTCTCCATGAAGCAGGCCTCGGCCGACCAGTGCGACCCGAGCCTGCCCGATGAGGTTTCGGTTTCGACCATGGTCGATCCCGATACGCTCCGGGCCATGTTCAACTGATCTTTGGATACTGCATGGCGGGCGGTTTCCGTCCGCCATGCGCACTGTTCATGAGGGGAGGGTAACCCATGTCCGAAATCGTCCTGTCGATGCGCGACGTCTCCAAAACCTATCCGGGCGTGAAGGCGCTGGATGGTTTCAGCTTTGATTGCCGCGCGGGCGAGGTTCACGCCATTCTCGGCGAAAACGGCTCGGGCAAATCCACCCTGATGAAGATCGCCTCCGGGGCGATCGCACCCAATGGCGGCACGGTCGAGATCGCGGGGCGGATGCTGGAGCGCGCCGATCCGCGGCAGGCGCTGTCATACGGCCTTGCGACTGTCTATCAGGATGACAGTCTCGTGCGCGAAATGACGGTCGCACAGAACCTCTATCTCGCCACCGCCCCCGGCGAGGTACCCTATCGCGGCATGATCGCCTGGGCGGAGGAAAAGCTTGCGCCCTTCGGCCTCGGCATATCGCCCAAAAGCCTTGTCGGCGATCTCACGCCCGCCCATCGCCAGTTCGTCGAGATCGTCAAGGGGCTGCTGTCGCGCCCGCGCGTTCTGTTGCTGGACGAGCCGACCTCGACGCTCGATCATGATGGCGTGGCCCATCTCAGCCGGATCGTGCGCGAACTCGCGGCGGAAGGGACCGGCATCGTCTATGTCAGCCACCGCCTGCCGGAAATCCTCGATCTCGCCGACCGCGTCACTATTTTGAGAGACGGCGTTCACGAAGGGACGTTCGAGGTCACCAGCGAGACCTCTGAGCACGAACTGGTTTCGCGGATGATCGGCCGCGATGTCGAAAGCGAATATCCGGCAAAACCCGGTACAATCGTGCATGATCCGGTATTGATCGTGGATGGTCTGAGCGGTCATGGCTTCGACGATATTTCCTTCGTCGCCCATCGCGGCGAGATCGTCGGCTTTGCCGGCGCCGAGGGCAACGGCCAGCGCGAGGCGCTGCGGGCCATTGCCGGTCTTCACCCGAGCCATGCCGGGACTGTAACCTGCCTGGGCCGCACCGTGGACGTGACCGAGCCGCGCCACGCATTGCGCTCCGGCGTGCTCTGCCTTTCTGCCGATCGCGCAGGCGAATCGATCTTCCCCGACCTCGGCGTGCGCAAGAACATGACCCTGCCGCGGCTTCGCGATTTCGTCCGGCGCGGTCTGGTCTCATCGCGCGACGAGCAGCGCCGCGCCGAGGAGATGCGCGACGAGTTCGGCGTCGTCGCCGCCACGCTGGAAACGCCCGTCAGCGGGCTTTCCGGCGGCAATCAGCAAAAGGCGGTGCTGGCGCGCTCCTTCCGCGCCGAGGCCGACGCCGTGCTGATTGACGAACCAACGCAAGGTGTCGACGCCGGGGCCCGCCACGATATCTATCAGGCGATCCGCGCCAATCTCGGCGAAAGCGGCACGCTGGTGATCAACTCCTCCGATGCCCAGGAGCTTGCCGGCATCTGCGACCGTGTGCTGGTGTTTTCGCGCGGGCGCATTGTCGCCGAGCTCACCGGCAAGGAGGTGACCGAGGAAAACATCGTCTCCGGCTTCCTGCGCGCCCGCGATGCCAAGCAGGCGAGCGAGGAGGCCCCCGGCGCGCTGTCGCAGGCGCTTCGCACGCTGATCTCGGGCTCGAACATCTGGTGGGTGCCGCTGGTCTTCCTAGCATTGCTGACGCTGATTGTCGGCGGCTATGCAGCAATCGAGAGCAAGGTGTTCCTGCGCACAGTCAACATCCGCTACATCCTGCTCGCAACCGCGCCCGCAGCGCTCGCGGCGATGGCGCAGCTCCATGTACTGCTCGTCAGGGGGCTCGACGTTTCGGTCGGCTCGATGATGAGCCTCACCGTGGTCGCCGCCTCCTATATGATCGCCTTCCAGATGCCGATCCCGATGCAAATCCTCGGCGTTCTCGCTTGCCTCGGCATCGGTCTGCTCGTGGGTCTCATCAACGGCTCCCTGATCCGCTTTGCTAATATCAACGCGGTGATCACCACCATCGCCATGCTGTCCGTTCTTCAGGGCGCGGCGCTCTTGGCGCGGCCGATTCCAGGCGGCATGATCTCGCAGGAATTCACCGGACTGATGAAGGAACGGATTGGTTTCCTGCCGGCCTCGATCTTCGTGCTCGTCGCCGTTGCCATAGCGCTCGATTTCTGGCTGCACCGGACCCGTTCCGGCCTTGAGGCCAAAGCTGTCGGGTTCCGCGAGGTCGCGGCCCAGCGCAACGGCGTGCGCGTCAACCTGGTGCATGTCCGCGCCTATGTGTTCGCCGCGCTGATGGCGACGGTCGCTGGCTTCTTCCTCGGTTCGGAAGTCGGCGTTGGCGCGCCGACCGTCGGCGCCAATTACGCGCTGACCTCGATCGCGGCCGCGGTTCTTGGCGGTGCGGCGCTTTCGGGCGGTCGCGGCTCGTTTGTCGGCGCCTTGTTCGGCGCGCTGTTCTTCGCGCTCATGGTCAACGTGATCACGCTTCTCGGGCTTTCCACCGCGTTCGGCATCATCGCCGGCGGCGTCATGACCCTGCTTGCGATCTTCCTTTATTCGGGCCTCGGCGAGCTTGAAGCGCTGCTGCTTTCGGCCATGCGACGACGCAGGGTGATTGCACCGGCCGAAAAGCGGGCGGCGTGATGCCGGCCGGGGTTTCCAACAATGATGAGGGTAAAATGACCGAAACAGGCGTGATATCATCATATACGCCGGCCTCGCGGGCCGGGCGCGGCGGCAAGGGACGGGTGCCCGTGATCCAGATGCAGTTTGCGGCGATCTGGATCGCGCTTGCCATTCTGGTGGCGCTCTGCGCGCTGTTCCTGCCGCGCAGCATCTCCGGCACATCGGTCACCAGCATCCTGCCGTTCGCGAGCTTCCTCGCGATTGCCGCCATGGGGCAGGCGCTGGTGCTGATGGCGCGCGGCATCGATCTATCCGTGCCGGCGATCGTGACGTTGTCGAGCACGGTGCTTCTTGGCACGTCCGGCGGCGCGGAGGGCTCGGCCGTGATCGGCACAGCGCTGGCGCTCGCCTTCGCCATGATGGTCGGCCTCGTCAACGGCGTGCTGGTCGCGTGGCTGAAGCTGAACGCGCTGATCGTGACGCTGGCGACCGGGGCGATCGTCGCCGGCCTCACGCTCTGGTATCGCGGCTCGCTTCCGGCGGAAGCCGGCGTGCCGACCGTGCTTGCCGAATTCGGCGAAGCCCGCTTTCTGGGCCTCAACACCACGATCTGGATCACCATCGCGCTGACCCTGGTGCTGACGGTGCTCCTGCGCCGCACCCAGCTTGGCCGAAGGTTCGAGGCCGTCGGCGCCAATCCGCGCGCGGCCTATGCCACCGGCGTCGAAATCCGTCGCTATCAGGCGGGCGCCTTCGTCGCCGCCTCGCTGCTTTACGGCATTGTCGGCGTGCTGCTCTCCGCCTTCATCCGAAACCCGACGCTCGATGTCGGCAATCCCTATCTCTTGGCCCCGATCGCGGCAGCGGTGCTCGGCGGTACGGCGATTTCCGGCGGCATCGGCTCGATGATCGCGGTGGCGGGTGCTGCCCTGTTCCTCACCCAGCTCGGTCAGGCGCTGAAGGTGCTCGGGCTTGAGACCTCCTGGCAGATGATGTTCCAGGGCGTCGCAATCGCGCTCGGCATGTTCCTCTCGGAAGTGCAGACCCGCAAGCGCCGGGGTGGGTAAGGCACCGCTCTCGCTCAGCCCTCCCGGTTCAGCCGCGCCCGCTCGAGCATGTATGCCTCGGCCTCGGCCATATGTTCCGCCATGATCTTGCGGGCCCGGTCGGGGTTGCGGCCGCGGATCGCCTTGATCAGCTCGATCTGGTAGAAGACGCCGGTCTCGCGCAGGCCGGGATTGGGCGTCTGGTAGATTTCCCGGCAGTCCGGCAGGTCGCGCAGCAGGTTCAAGAGCAGGCCGCAGGCAAAGCCGAGCACCGGGTTTTTCGCATGGCGCGAGAGTTCGGCGTGGAAGTCGAGTTCGGCAAGGCGCTGGACATATTCCTCGTCGGCCGATTTCGGCTCCGCCTCATAGAGCCGGATCGTGGCCTGCAGGGCGTCGATTGCGTCGTCGGGAAGGTGAAGCGCCGCGTCGGCCGCAAGCTCTGGCTCCAGAGATTTGCGCAGCGCGTAAATGTCGGAGATCGAGGGCGGCGCGCGCAGGAACAGGTTGGTGACGGTCTGGATCGCTTCGTCAGGGGCGACGGCGCGGGCGAAAATGCCGCCGCCGGGGCCGGTCTTGCTGGCGATCATGCCCTGGAATTCGAGGATTTTCAGCGCCTCGCGCACCGTGCCGCGCGAAGCGGGAAGCTGCTCCGGGTCCAGCCATTCCGCCGGCAGCCGGTCGCCGGGGCGAAGCCCGGTCTCGATCATCCGCTCGCGCAGCATGTCGGCGATGATATCCGGCCGCTTGCGCTTCTTCGCCGCAAAGGGCGGGGCAAAGGCCTGGCGGCTTTCGAGGCTGGGTCTGGTCATGCCGTCCTTTTCATCATCGGATGGAAGCAGGCGGCTTCGTGGCCGGGCCCCCCTTGCGCTTCGTCTATCGGCGGAACATGCGTCTGGCAATGCTCCGTTCCGTTGGGACATCGGGCGAAAAAGGCGCAGCCCTTGGGCGGATTGTAGGGGTCCGGCAGCTCCGCCTCGCTGTCGCCGCCGGAGACCGCCTTGCGGCCCGGCGCGGGCGCGGAGTTGAGCAGAAGATGGGTGTAGGGATGGAGCGGCTCGGCAAACACCGCATCGCGGCTGCCAAGCTCCACGATCCGCCCGAAATACATCACCGCCACCCGGTCCGAGATCGATTCCACCACGGACAGGTCATGGCTGATGAACAGGTAGGTGAGGCCAAACCGGCTCTTTAGATCGTCGAGAATGTTGAGCACCTGCGCCTGCACCGAGACATCGAGCGCGGAGACCGGCTCGTCGAGCACGATCACCTCCGGATCCGCTGCAAGCGCCCGGGCGATGCCAATGCGCTGGGCCTGTCCGCCGGAGAATTCATGCGGATAGCGCTCGAGGAATTCGGGCGCGAGATTGACCGCGTCCATCAGCTCTTCCAGCCGCTTCTCGCGCTCGGCCTTGTTCATCTTCAGAAGATGGATCAGCGGGGCTTCCAGAATGGTGCGGATTTTCTTGCGCGGATTGAGCGAGGAGACCGGGTCCTGAAACACATATTGCACCTGGCGGGCCAGCGCGCGCGGGGTCTTCTTCGCCTCGCGCGCCAGATCGCGGCCCTCGAAAGTGATCTTGCCGCCGGTCGGCAGGTCGAGGCCGGACAGGAGACGCGCAAGCGTCGACTTGCCGCAGCCGCTCTCGCCGACAATGCCGAGCGTCTCGCCCTTCTTCACGTCGAGGGTGACGTCCTGAACGGCGTGGACGGCGGGAAGCGCCTTGCCGAACAGCGTCTTGCCGCCGCCGAAAATGCGCTCGGCCCGATCGATCGCGATCAGCGTTTCATTGGCCTCAGGCATCGGCGGTCTCCCGGTTGAGCGGATGGATGCAGCGCGCGCCGCGCTCCTCGCCGAAGGAGAGCATCGGAATGTCGCCGCTGCGACAATCCGCCTGCACATAGGGACAGCGATCGGCGAAGGCGCAGCCATCGGGCAGGTCGTTGACCACCGGCGGACGACCCTGGATCGCGTCAAGCCGGCGCTCGGGCTCGCCCAGCACCGGCACGCAGTCGATAAGCTTGGCGGTGTAGGGATGGGCCGGGTTGGCGAGGATTTCCTCGGTCGTGCCGGTTTCCACGATCCGCCCGGCATACATCACCGCCACCCGGTCGCAGATCGCCGAGACCACACCGAAATCATGGGTGATGAACAGGATCGCGGTGTCGCGCTCCTTGCGCAGGCCGTTCATCAGTTCGAGGATCTGCGCCTGCACCGTCACGTCAAGCGCGGTGGTGGGCTCGTCGGCGATGATCAGCTTGGCGTCATTGGCGAGCGCCATGGCGATCGAAATCCGCTGGCGCATGCCGCCGGAAAGCTCGTGCGGAAAGGCGTTCAGCCGTTCGGCTGCATTGGGGATGCGCACCGATTGCAACAAGTCGGTGGCCTTCTTTCGGGCTTCGGATTTCGACAGCGGCTGGTGGGCCTGGATGGCCTCGATCAACTGATCGCCAACGGTAAACAGCGGATGCAGCGTCGACAGCGGGTCCTGGAAGACGTGGCTGACCGCGCCGCCGCGCAACTGGCGGATGCGTTCGTCGCTTGCGGCAAACAGGTCCTCGCCGGAAAACCAGGCGGCGCCGCCGGCAATGCGGCCGGGCGGTGTCGGCACGAGGCCCATCAGCGACATCGCAGTCACCGATTTGCCGGAGCCGGATTCGCCCACCAGCCCGAGACATTCGCCTTCGCGGATATGCAGGTCGACGCCGCCCACGGCCTTGTAGATGCTGCCGCCGACATGGAACTCGGTACGCATTTGCTGAACGTCGAGCACGGCGTTTTCGCGCGGCTTCTCATCGGGCGCGGCATCGCGCTTGACGGCGGTGCGGGCACCGGGTCGCGCCAGCGCGCCGGATTTCAGCCGCGGGTCGAGCACATCGCGTATGCCGTCGCCGAGAAGATTGATGCTCATGACAAGGGCGAAGATCATCAGGCCCGGCACCATCGAGACATGGGCGTCGGTGAACAGCACCTTGCGGCCATCGCCCAGCATCGAGCCGAGATCGGCCTGCGGCGGCTGGGCGCCGAGACCGAGGAAGGAGAGCCCGGCGGTTTCGAGAATCATCCAGCCGATCGTGGTGGACATGGTGATGATGATCACCGGCAGCACGTTAGGCAGCACCTCGCCGAATAGGATGGCAAAATGTGACTTGCCCGAAAGCCTTGCCGCATCGACGAATTCGCGCCGCGACAGGCCGAGCGTCATGCCGCGAATATTACGGGCGAAGAACGGGATATTGACCACGGCGATGGCATAGAGCGCATTCAGGAGGCCCGGGCCGAGGACTGCGACGATCGCCAGCGCCAGCAGAATGTAGGGAAAGGCCATGACCATATCGATGCCGCGCATCAGGATATTGTCGGTTCTGCCGCCCGCATAGCCGGCGACAAGGCCGATCAGAGAGCCGAAAAAGGCGGCGATCAGCGTGGCGGAGACACCGACGGCGAGGCTCACCCGCGTGCCCCAGATCAGCCGCGACAGGAGATCACGGCCAAGGGCGTCGGTGCCGAGCAGATGCCCCTCGGAGAACGGCGGCAGCAGGCGCACCGATGGATCGGTCACATTCGGCGGCTGCAAGGGCAGGATGGGGGCGGCGAGCGCCACCAGCACGATCAGCGTCAGCACGATCAGCCCGGTGGTGGCGAGCGTGTTGTTGAAGAGCAGTTTCAGCGCGCTCGGGCGGCCGCCCTTTTTCTTCTTCTTTGCGGGCGTGGAAATCGCAGCGTCGGTCATCAGCGCAATCTCGGATCAAGCATGGTCTGGACGACGTCGGCGGCGAGGTTGAACAGCACATAGGCCGCCGCCACGATCAGCACGCCGCCCTGGACGGTGAGCAGGTCGCGTGTGGAAATCGCGGTCACCAGCATCGAGCCGATGCCCGGCCACTGGAACACGGTCTCGATGTAGACCGCGCCGCCGAGCACGAAGCCGGCCTGGATGCCGAGCACCGGAATGACGGAGACGAGCGCGGCCTTGAAGGCATGGCGCATGATCACCCGGCGCTCCTTCAGCCCCTTGGCGCGGGCTGTGCGGATATAGTCCTGTCGCAGCACTTCCAGCATGGAAGTGCGGGTCAGCCGCGCGACCACGCCGGTCGCGACGACCGAAAGCGTGAAGGCGGGCAGGATCAGGTGCCTGATGAGGTCCATCGGCCCGCCGCCGCCATAGATCGCATACATGCCGCTCGCCGGCAGCCATTGCAGCTTGACGGCAAAGACCAGGATCAGGAGCAGGCCGAGCCAGAATGAGGGCACCGAAATGCCGATCAGCACGAACAGCGTCACCAGCTTGTCGGTGAAGCCATACTGGCGCACGGCAGAGACGATGCCAGCCAGAAGGCCGAGGATGGAACAGAGCACCAGCGAGGTGCCGGCAAGGATCAGCGTATTGCCGAAACGCTCGGTGATGATGTCGAGAACGGGGCGGTTCTGGGTGTAGGAGCGTCCGAAATCGCCCTGGAGAATATTGCCGAGCCAGATGAAATATTGCTGCACCAGCGGCTTGTCGAGCCCGAGCGCGCGGTTGATGCGGTCGACATTTTCCGGCGTTGCGTAGGAGCCGAGAATAGCGGTTGCCGGATCGCCGGGGATCATCGCCATGATCGCGAACACGATCACGGTCAGGCCCAGAAGCACCGGAATGACAGCCAGAAGCCGCCTGAGGATATAGTGTGCCATGGCGTGTTCTCCGTGGTGGCCATGAAACCTGCTATGACGGGCTGGCGGCATCACCGCATAGCCCCCCAATCTTCTCGCCCCGGAGGGGAGAGATGTCGCGAAAGCGACAGTGAGGGGGGAGAGTATCCCCTCGAACGCCCTCACGTCTTGATATGCTGCGCACCGCCCCTTTCGGGGCATCTCTCCCGCCAGCGGGAGAGAATATGGGGAGCAAGCAGTGCGGCCCTGCCACCGGGCCCAGTCCGTCCTCTGTCGTCACCCTCGGGCTTGTCCCGAGGGTCCAAGCACGTACCAGTACGATTGGCGTTTCGGGTCAGAAAAGGTCAGAAGGAACTGCCTTGCTGACTGACCATGGACTCCGCTCGCATGGAGAGGGGATTAGATCCTCGGGACAAGCCCGAGGATGACGCCCGTCAAGGGGACAGGTTTGCGCCCGAACATTGGACAGGTTTGTCGCCAATCCGGGCGCTTGGGCAATCGCCCGATCAATTCGGCTTCGCCACCTTCTGCAAGAGCAGGAAGAAGGACGGCTGGAGCTTGAAGTTCTCCACGCTCGCCTTGGTCACCGCGTTCTGCTTCCAGTTGGCGATGAAGGCCCAAGGCGCGTCGTCGTGGACGATCGCCTGCATCTCCTTGTAGAGCTTCGCGCGCTCTGCCTGATCGGTGGAGGTGCGGGCCTGTTCCAGCAGCGTGTCGACGTCCGGGTTCGAGTAATAGCCGGAGTTGAAACCGCCCTGGTCGGGGAAGGCTTCCGAACGCAGCGCCAGATAAGGCAGCGTATCCGGGTCGTTGGTCATCCATGCCATTTCGGCCATGTCTGCCTCGCCTTCCAGACCGGGGTTCACCTTGCCGAGGAAGGTATTCCACTCATAGGTCTCGATCTTGACCGGCATGCCCACGGCTTCGAGATCGGCCTGGATCTGGGTCGCCATCGCCTGCGGCTCCAGCATGCCCGAACCGCCCTCGGTGACGTAGAAGGTCAGTTCCGAACCGTCATAACCGGCCTCTTCCAGAAGCGACTTCGCCTTTTCCGGATCGTAGGGGTAGGGCGACAGGCTGTCGTCATAGGCCCAGGCGAAGGCTGGCGGCGTCGGGCCTGCGGCAACATCGGCCGTGCCCTGCAGGATGTCGTTGACGATCGCTTCCTTGTTGATCGCGTAGTTGACGGCCTGACGGACCTTCTTGTCGGCGAAGACGCCGTCCTTCATGTTCAGGATCAGGAACCAGAGATGCGGGCCGGCCTGTTCGTAGACCTTGTAATTGTCATTGCCGGAAAACTGCTGCAGCGCATCCGGCGGCACCTCGACCATTACGTCGAGACCGCCCGAAAGCATCTCGGCAACGCGGGTATTGGCATCGGTGACCGGACGGAACACCACGGCCTCAAGCGGCGGGGCGCCATCCCAGTAATCCTCGTTCTTCGAAACGACCACCTTGGCGTTCGGATCCCATTCCTCGAATTTGAACGCGCCGGTGCCGGAGGGGTTGCGGCCGAAATCCTTGCCGTGTTCCTTCACAGCTTCCGGCGAGACGATCAGGCCGGTCGGATAGGCGAGGTTTGAAAGGAAAGGCGCATAGGGGTCGGTGAGAGTGAACTTCACCGTCATGTCATCGACAACCTCGACGGTGTCGATCGAGGAGAAGAAAAAGGCCAGCGGGAACGGGCCGGTGTCGTAATACTCGTTGTCCTCGTTCAGCATCCGGTCGAAGTTGAACTTCACCGCTTCGGCGTTGAAATCCGAACCGTCGTGGAACTTGACGCCCTCGCGGAGCGTGAACGTATAGGTCTTCCCGTCCTCGGAAATGTCCCAGCTTGTTGCAAGCGCGGGCTCGACCTCGAGCGTGCCATCCTTGTAGCGCACAAGGCCGTCATACATGTTGACGAGGATGCGGAAGTCGTTGACGGCGGTGTCGGTGGCGGGGTCGAGCGATTTCGGCTCGGCGATCTGGCCGACGACCAGAACATTGGGCGGGGTCTGGGCGATCGCCGGCGCGCCGAAGGCGAGCGACGCGGCAGCCAGCGCGGCTGCGAGAAGGCGTTTCATCGATCGGTTCTCCTCTGTTGGTGGTTTTCTTAATTAATTATGAAAAATTGGTAATTGACAAGGATTTATTATGATAATTCCTGCAGGCGCAGCGGCGCGTTCAACCTAAGTTGATATTTTTCAATGCCTTAACTCGATGACCCGGTCGGGCTGACTGGCGGTGGCGCCCATCCGGAATTCCATGACAAAGGCATTGCGCCTTCAAATTGCCAACTACGGAACCACTCTGATCGTGACTGTGAGCGGCCTCACATGAAAGCTGATGGACGATGATGAAAGGCAATGAACATGACTTCGATCGCGTTGTGCCGCCGCAGTATTTTCGTCGGCGGAGCCGTGACGGCGGCGATGGGCGCACTGGCCGCGGTTTCGGCCTCGGCATTGGCGGATGAGCCTCCCGAAGATTATGCCGAACAGACGCTGAAACTCGATCTGTTTTCCTGCGATATCAGCGAGCTGGCCGCCAAGAAGGCGGTCCATCCGGTGGTCTACAAGTTCGCCGAACTGGAATCGGAGGAAGCCCAGGCGATTGCCGGCTTGCTGTTGAAGGCCGGCGCCTCCACGCCGCAGCGCCCGGACACGCTGTCGCAATCGGTGGAAACGCTGAAGAGGATGGATCCGGGACCTGCCTTCGATCTGGCCTATATCGAGCACCAGATCGATAATCACAAGTCGCTTCTCAAGGTGCAGAAGCGCGAGGTGGATGACGTGTCACGTCAGGGCGTTCAAAAAACGGTTGCCACCGTTCTGGTGCCGCTGATCGCCTCCCATCTCGATATGCTCCACACCGCGCATACCGACCTCGCATTCTAGATTGCATAGGTTTCGCCCCGCCGAGAAGTCCTCGGCGGGCACGGAATTTATGGTTCCGATGCGGCGGGCCGCCGCCGTCGCCAACGGAGCTATGCGATCTTATTTATCATGAAAAATTTGCGATCTTGCTGAATTTATCATAATGAATTTATCGAAGAGGGAGGCGGTATGCGACCAGAGATCAACAGCGAACGACTGAAAACCCTGCTCGACGGCATCAACGCCTTCGGCCGCGCCGAGGGCGGCGGGTTTAACCGCATTGGCTTTTCCGATGCCGATATGGCGGTGCGCGACTGGTTTGCGCGCGAGATGGAAAAGGACGGCCTGACAGTTACCCGCGACGGCGCCAATTCGGTGTTCGGGCGCTATGGCGCGGCGGATGCGCCTGCGATCATGGTCGGCTCCCATCTCGATACCGTGGCGAGCGGCGGTGCCTTCGATGGCGCGCTGGGCGCAGCCGTCGCGCTCGAATGCGTGCGGGCCATGAAGGAGGCCGGCTTTACCCCCGCCCGTCCCATCGAGGTGGTGGCCACGTCTGAGGAAGAGGGCCGTTTCGGCGGCATGCTCGGTTCGCAGACCGTCGCCGGGCTGGTGACGCCTGGGTGGCTCGAAAGCGCGGCCGATGCCGATGGCCTGCTTTTGACCGACGCCATGCGTGCCCAGGGGCTGGAACCGGAGGCGATCCTTTCATCGGCGCGGCCGAAAGGCTCTGTCGAAGTGTTTCTCGAACTGCATATCGAGCAGGGGCCCGTGCTGGAGCGGGAAGCGATTGCCATCGGTCTTCCGGAGGGCGCCACCGGCATCGTCAACCTGCATGTCCGGCTTTCCGGCATCGCCAATCATTCCGGCACGACGCCGATGGATATGCGTGCCGACGCCTTCGCCGGGCTTGCGGAAATCGCCGTCCAGATCCCGGCCATGATCGCCGCTTCGGGCTCGAAGGATGCCCGGATCACCATCGGCAAGGTCGAGCTTTCCCCCAACCATCCGCATACGATACCGGGGGAGGCGGTGTTCACCGTGATCATCCGCGATGCCCGCGAAGACGTCATGCGCGGCCTTCAGGCCCGCTTCGCCGAAGTCGCCGGCGCGGTGGCCGGAAAGCACAATCTTGCGCTCTCAATCGAGGAAAACAGCTTCATAGCGCCGGTGGCCTTTGACGCCGACCTGATCGACATGCTGGAGGCCGAGGCGCGCCGTCTTAACCTGCCGGCCCGGCGGATGATCTCCGGCGCCGGCCACGATGCACAGACGATGACGGCGCTCTGTCCCTCCGCAATGATCTTCGTGCCGAGCCGCAACGGGATATCCCACGCGCCGGAGGAACATTCCGACTGGGCGGATATCGAAAAAGGCGCGCAATTGATGCTTTCGGCGCTGATCCGGCTTTCCGCTGAGTGACGGATCAGTGCCCGTAGACTGATGCTGCGCCTTCAGATCACCGCGTAGAACTGAAAGGCCGCGAAGCCGACCGCGATAATCGCCGCCAGAACGACGCCGGCGATCAGGGCGAATTCCGCACTGTGGCCGAAGGCGGTGGAACGGCGTTGAGATCGCTGTGGCATGACAGGTCTGGCTTTGGCTGTTTCGGTGACTGTCATCATGGCGCGCTTGCCTTCCCACGGCGTTAAAAGACATGGTTACTGCCTGATTAAACGCAATTCGGCCGGACGCTGTTCCCTTTCTGCCTGCCGGCCGCCGATCGACGGTTTGCCAAGCCGGGGGGCAGGCGCTAGATATGCCTGATCGAATCTCATGGAATGGACCGCATGGCCCGCGCCTTTCTCTACGTTCTTGATTCCTTCGGCATCGGCGGCGCGCCGGATGCCAAGGCCTATGGCGATCTCGGCGCCGATACGCTCGGCCATATCGCCGAATTCTGCGCCGCCGGGCTCGGCGATCGCGAGGGGCTGCGTTCAGGCCCGCTGAAGCTTCCCAATATGGCGGCGCTTGGCCTCATCGAGGCGGCGAAGCTTGCAAGCGGCAATTATCCGGCGGGCATGGCGCGGCCGGAGCGGTTTCTCGGCCGCTATGGCGCGGCAAGCGAGGTCTCGCGCGGCAAGGACACGCCATCCGGCCACTGGGAGATTGCCGGCACGCCGGTGATGTTCGACTGGGGTTATTTTCCCGATGGCCCCGATTGTTTCCCGCGCGAACTGCTGGAGGCGATCTATGCCCAAGCCGGCATTTCCGGCAGTCTCGGCAATTGCCACGCCTCGGGCACGGAAATCATCAAGCGGTTCGGCCAGGAGCATGTCTGGACGCGCCGCCCGATCTTCTACACCTCCACCGACAGCGTGTTCCAAATTGCAGCCCACGAATATCATTTCGGGCTCGACCGGCTGATGCAGCTTTGCCAAGTCGTGCGCG
This sequence comes from Martelella sp. FLE1502, assembly GCF_053484255.1. Lineage (NCBI taxonomy): Bacteria > Pseudomonadati > Pseudomonadota > Alphaproteobacteria > Hyphomicrobiales > Aurantimonadaceae > Martelella > Martelella sp. FLE1502. Next base: position 68,001 of record NZ_JBAKFQ010000009.1, on the reverse strand, counting down.
AACTGACCTATGACTACAATATCGGCCGGGTGATCGCCCGCCCCTTCAAGGGCGAGACCGCGGAGACCTTCAAGCGCACCGGCAATCGCCGCGATTTCTCGATCGCGCCGCCGGAAAAGACGCTGTTGGATCGCGTCAGCGAGGACGGGCGAAACGTGCTCGCCGTCGGCAAGATTTCAGATATCTTCGCCGGCAAGGGCGTCACGCAACTTTTCAAGGCCGATGGCAACGAGGCGCTGGTCGATGCCAGCCTGAAGGCGATCGCGCAAGCCGGCGATGGCGATCTCGTCTTCACCAATCTCGTCGATTTCGACATGCTCTACGGACATCGCCGCGATGTGCCGGGCTATGCGGCAGCCCTCGAGGCCTTCGATGCCCGCATTCCCGATATCGCTGAAAAGCTCACGCCCGGTGATATCGTGGTGCTGACCGCCGATCACGGCTGCGACCCCACCTGGCGCGGCTCCGACCATACCCGCGAGCGGGTGCCGGTGTTGGTGTTCGGCCCGGGGCTGAAACCGGGATCGTTCGGCGTCCGCGACAGCTATGCGGATATCGGAGAGAGCGTCGCCGCGCATCTGGGTCTTGCGCCGGGCAAGCACGGGAGGTCGTTTCTGTGATCAAGGCCGAGTTGCATTGCCATATCGAAGGCGCGACGCCGCCGGCGCTGGCGGCGCGCCTTGCCGAAAAATACGGCATCGATTTGTCCCGCTACCTAGCCGACGGTCGCTATCTCTGGAACGATTTTTCAAGTTTCATCGCCTGCTATGCCGCGATCGCCAATGTCTTTCGCTCTGAGGAGGATTTCGCGGCCCTTGCGGAAGCCTATCTCAGCGAACTGGCCGCGGCCGACACGATCTATGCCGAGCTGTTCGTCTCTCCCGAACAGGGCCTTGCGGCCGGTCTGTCGAAGGATGGCTACATGCGGGCGATCACCGCCGGCATCGAGGCCGCGCGCGACAAGACCGGCATCGAGGCGCGCATGGTGATGATCGGCGAGCGCCATATGGGCCCGGAGCAGGTGGAAGGCGCGGCGCGCTATGCCGTTTCCTGTGACTTCCCGCTGCTCACCGGATTCAACATGGCCGGCGACGAGCGCATGGGCCGGGTCGCCGATTTCGCCCGCGCCTTCGATATTGCCCGCGATGGAGGGCTCGGCATCACCATCCATGCCGGCGAGGTTTGCGGCGCTTTCTCGGTGCGCGATGCGCTCGATTGCGTCAGGCCCGACAGGATCGGTCATGGCGTAAGAGCGATCGAGGAGCCCGATCTGGTGCGCCGGCTTGTGGACGGGGGCGTGGTGCTGGAAGTCTGCCCCGGCTCCAATATCGCGCTGTCGGTCTATCCCGATCTCGCCGCCCATCCCCTGCGCCGCCTGTTCGATGCCGGGGTGAAGGTCACGCTGAATTCCGACGATCCGCCATTCTTCCACACATCGCTTGCCCGCGAATACGAAGCGGCCCGCGACGAAATGGGTTTTTCTGCCGACGAAATCGACGCCATGACGCGGACCGCGATCGAGGCTGCCTTCGTCGATGAGCCGGCGCGCCAGCGGCTGCTCTCGCGGCTTGCCGGCTGAATCAGTGCAAACCATGCGCTTTCACCGGCGCAATGCTTGCCGTCCGCAAGGCTTTTGCGCCATAAACAGCTTGAGTGCGTAAAAGACGGGAAAACACCATGGACGGCGTAACGGTCATCAACCACCCCCTGGTTCAGCACAAGCTGACCAAGATGCGGCAGAAGGAAACCTCGACGGCGGGCTTCCGGCGTCTGCTCAGGGAGATTTCCACGCTGCTCTGCTACGAGGTGACCCGCGACCTCGAACTGACCATGGAAACCATCGAAACGCCGATGACGACCATGGAAGCGCCGGTGCTGGAGGGCAAGAAGCTGGTGTTCGCCTCGATCCTGCGCGCCGGCAACGGGTTGCTCGAAGGCATGCTCGATCTCGTGCCGTCCGCCCGCGTTTCCCATATCGGCGTCTATCGCGATCACGATACTCTGGAGGCGATCGAGTATTTCTTCAAGGCGCCGGAGGATATCGGCGAGCGTCTGGTGATCGTGGTCGATCCGATGCTGGCGACCGGCAATTCCTCGATCGCCGCCGTCGACCGGCTGAAGGAGCGCGGCGTCACCAATATCCGCTTCCTCTGCCTGCTTGCCGCCCCCGAGGGCATCGAGAATTTCCGCAAGGCCCATCCCGACGTTCCGGTCTACACCGCCGCGATCGACAGCCATCTCAATGAGAAGGGCTATATCGTCCCCGGCCTCGGTGACGCCGGCGACCGGATGTATGGCACCAAGTAGCCGCTATTTCCCAAGCGGCAGCCGGTAGCGGACAAAGCCGTCGGCCTTGTCGTAGCTGTCATAGAGCTTGCGCGCCGTCTCATTGTCGGCCTTGGTGTGCCAGTAGAGATTGGTCCAGCCATCGCGGCGGCCGATCGCGATCAGATCGTCGATCAGCGCCCGCCCGATGCCGCCGCCGCGCATCTCGGGATCGACGAAAAGGTCTTCGAGATAGCAGGCGGGCTCTACCGCCCAGGTGCGCGGGTGCAGGATGCAGGTCGCAAAGCCGGCAACAGCGCCATCCACCAGCGCGAGCCGGGTGAAGACGGCGCTCACCGGATCGATGATCCGGTTCCAGGTCATAGCGGTCACGGCGTCATCCAGCCCGGCGCCGTAAAACTCCAGATAGCCCTGCCAGAGCCTCAGCCAGTCATCCCGATCGGCGGGCCCTGCGTCGCGGATCACCGGGGCGGTCATTCGCCGGCCTCCTGAAGGATCTGCAGATGCTCGCCCGAAAGTTCGATTTGCGGTGCCCGGATCAGGCTGTCCATCTGCGCAAGCTTCGATGCGCTGGCGATCGGCGCGGTTACGCCGCGCCGGGTCATCAGCCAGGCAAGCGAGATCGCGGCCGGATGCTCGCCCGTCTCCGCGCTCACCTGTTCCAGCGCCTTCAGGATCCGGCGGCCGCGCTCGTCGAAATATTTGGCGATGCCGCCGCCGCGCGCGCTTCCCGCGGTGTCATCGGCGGATTTGTACTTGCCCGTCAGGAAGCCGGAGGCGAGGCTGAAATAGGTGATGACGCCGATATCATGTTCGACGCAGAGATCGGCAAGCGCGCCCTCGAAGGATGCACGTTCATAGAGATTATACTCAGGCTGCAGCACGTCATAGCGCGCGCGCCCGGTGTGTTCGGCCACCTGAAGCGCCTCGCCGAGCTGTTCGGCATTGAGGTTCGACGCCCCGATCGCTCGGACCTTGCCCTGTTCCCGCAACCGGCTGAATGCGCCGATGGTCTCGTCATAGGATGTGTTTTCATCGGGCCAGTGGGCGAGATAGACGTCGATGTAATCCGTTTGCAGCCGCTTCAGCGACTTCTCCACGGCCTCGGCGATCCAGCCCTCGCCAAGCCCCTTCTGATCCGGCCCCATCTCCGAGCCGACCTTGGTGACGATCACCACATCCTCGCGCTTGACGCCGCCGCGCTTCAGCCAGTTGCCGATAATGGTTTCGGATTCGCCACCCTCATTGCCATCCACCCATTTCGAATAGACGTCGGCCGTGTCGATAGCGTTGAAGCCGGCGTCGACAAAGCGGTCGAGCAGCGCGAATGAGGTCTTCTCGTCCGCCGTCCATCCGAAGACGTTGCCGCCGAACACGACCGGCGCGATGGCGATATCGGTGCGGCCCAGAATTCTTCTATGCATGATTTCCTCCGGCGGTTTGAGAACGCGTTTCAGCGTTTTAGATAGCGCCCAGTGTATGCAATGCAAACGGTGCGAGGCAATGCTTGCGCTTGCGCGCTGCGGTTTTTATGGTGGCCGCCGAAAAGGTGAGGAGATCTAATGCTGCGTTTTGGAATTATGTCGACGGCCAAGATCGGCCGCGAGCTTGTCGTGCCGGCCATTGTCGATGCGGAAAACTGCGTGCTGGCGGCGGTCGCAAGCCGCGATATCGGCCGCGCGCGGGCCATGGCCGAGCGCTTCGGCGCGCCCCATGCCTTCGGCTCCTATGAGGAAATGCTGGAAAGCGATGTGATCGACGCGGTCTATATCCCGCTGCCGACCTCGCAGCACGTCGAATGGGCGATCAGAGCGGCGGATGCCGGCAAGCATGTGCTGGTGGAAAAGCCGCTGGCGCTGAAGGCCGAGGACATCGCGCCCGTGATTGTCGCGCGTGATCGCAACAATGTGCTGGTCAGCGAGGCCTATATGGTCACCTACACGCCCGTCTGGCGCAAGGTCCGGGCGCTGCTTTCCGAAGGCGCGATCGGCGATCTCGTCCACGTCCAGGGCGCGTTCACCTATTTCCTGCGCGACGAGACCAATATGCGCAACATCCCCGAGCTCGGCGGCGGCGGCCTGCCCGATATCGGCGTCTATCCGACCGTCACAACGCGGTTCGCCACCGGCAAGGAGCCCGAGCGCGTCCAGGCGACGGTGCGTTATGACGAGAATTTCCGCACCGATATCTATGCCTCGGTGCGGGCGGAATTTCCGGGCTTTGAGCTGAGCTTCTATGTCTCCACCCAGCTTGCGCACCGCCAGACCATGGCGTTTCACGGAACCGAGGGCCTGATCGAGGTGGTCTCGCCGTTCAACGCCGACCGCTGGGGCGAGGAAACCGTGCTGCTCTCCAACCGCAATCACAGCGAAACCCAGGCCTTCCGCTTTCAGGACAGCCGGCAATATGTGCGCGAGGTCGAGGCCTTCGCAAGGGCGGCGTCGGGCGCGGAGCAGGAAGTGTTCACGCTTGAGGATTCAGTGCGCAACCAGCGCTTCATCGACGCCGTCTACCGCGCCGGCAACGCCGATGGAGGCTGGACGACGGTCTGAATTTCCGCGGGTGCATTTGCTGGACGCGGGAACGCGGCCAGCGCTCTTTCAGGAAAATCTTTCCGCCGGCGTTGCCGGTTCCTGCGCGACCAGGAAAGCCGAAAGGGGCTCGAGCAGCGCCGCCCCTTCGGCCAGCCGCAGATTGACGTGAAAGCCCGGCACGGCGGCCATCACGGGGACCGTAACGCCCTCGGCATCGGTCTCGTTTTCGCCGGTCGGTGCATAGACGACACCGTCACAGGCCGCGCCCACGGCCTTGACGATCAGCATGCCTGCAGGAAGAGCCGTGTCGTGATAGGTCAGCGCGTCGATGTCGAGGCCGATCGTCTCGAAGGCGGAAAGTGCTGCCGCGTGGTCGGCGAATTTCAGAAAGGCATCAAACATAGGGCACCCCCTTCGCCTGAAGAGCGGAGTCCGTCATTCGGAACGGCCAGATCGCGAGTTGGTAATACAGGCCGGGCGCGAAGAAGCCTGTTTCAGAGCGACCGAGGTAGACTCCCGAGAAGTCGGCCTCTTGTGTCCCCGCCCTGCTTTGCACGCCACCACCCTGGTAACTTGCTCTCATCGACGTAGCATCCCATCCCGCCGTTAGACCAAAAGAAGGCATTGCTCCTGCCGGGATCGATGCATCGTAGACGTACAAAAGTGGATAGCCGAGCCCAAGGAAGCCGCCATCTGGCGGGAGGGTAACTAGGTAGTCATTCGTTCCGGGACCAGACAGCAACCGGCCCCACCCCGCACCCGGTCGAGCATAAACATCCTCACCTTGAACCAAAACGCTCGCTTCACCGCGCCGCAGCAGAGCGGCAACCGGATCGGCGAGTTGCGCCTTGTCGGCAGGCCGGGTGACGGCCGATGCGCCTGTTGGGATGTAGGAGGTCGGGACCGCGCCGGCCTCCACCTGAGCGCCCCAGGCGTAGACCCCGCTGACGCCGTCGCCTTCATAACTCGTATTGCTCCCGTTGTGCAGATTGATCCAAGGGACATTCAGCGTGGTCGACTGCGCCAGGAATGTCATCCAGCAACGATACCAGCCGTTGGGATAGGCTTGCACGCCGGAACCGGCAGGCGTAGGCGTTATCTCGGAAAATTCGCCCGCCGACAGGTCGAAATAGGTGCCGGACGTGTGCGTAAAGCGCAGAACAACTCTTGTGCGCTCTGCCGCCTTGAACCAGCACGAATAGGTGTATGTTGCACCGTTCACGAGGTTATAGAGAACCGTGAACATCCGCTGCTGATCAAGATCGGGGCTCTCCGATATCTTGACGCCGGACAGAGCGCCGTCCGGCCCAATGGTTGCGCCGGGTTGGACATAACGAAACCCATTTGCGGGGCCGCTCCCGGTCGCTTCGGACCATGAGAAAGCGTTCGAGTTCGGCAGGACGTTCGTCCCCGGTCCCTCAAGCAGCAGCCCGCGTCTTCCGTGGGTGTGGTCGAAGCGCGGCTGATCGGCAGCGGCAGTCTTGATCAGGCCATCGGCATCGACATAGGTCGCCGAGCCGGCGCGGGTGAAGGCGATGATGTCGGTAAAGTCTTGTGCGGTCAGCTCCGCAAGCGCTCCGATTGCGGCGGCTGGAATGGCTGCTGCCGGTACGGTCGTCAGGGCGTGGCGGTTCCGCCCGAAGTCGAGGACGGCGGCCGGGCCACCGCCGCCGTCTGCGCTTTCCGCGCGATAGGCGGGTGCGGCCCAGAACGGCGCCGGCTTACTGCCGGCGCTTTCGGTAATGGAAATGCCCAGCCTCATATCAGTCCCACCAGCGCATCGGCGGTGGTGCCGGTCGCCAGCACATGGCTGACGCGGATGGGCAGGATCGTGCCCGCCGTGACGTTCTGGAATGTCACGGTCTCGCCGGAGGCAAAGGTCGCGGTCAGGTCGCCGCCGGTCCCGACATAGATCGCACGAGTAACCTCCAGAACCGGCGCGGCGTCGCTGGTGGTGATGGAAAACCCGTCATAAGCCGGGCTCGTAAGCGTTGCGTGGCGGGATGCAAATCTGTCTGTCATGACGCGTCTCCTTGGCTTTGCGTTGACCGGCTTCAATTCTGGCGGACGCGCGCATGGCGGGGATTTGCGGGGAGAAAACAGGATCGATTGTGCAAGGTAAACGCGGATCGGTTAAACTGCAGCCATGAGCAATCTCTTCGATGCCGAATCGGCGACAAACCTGACGGAATTTACGGTTTCGGAGCTTTCCGGATCGATCAAGCGCACGGTCGAGGACCGGTTCGACCGGATCCGCCTGCGTGGCGAAATCTCCGGCTACCGCGGACCACATTCCTCGGGGCATGCCTATTTTTCGATCAAGGACGAGCGCGCCCGGATCGACGCTGTCATCTGGCGGGGCGTGTTCTCCGGTTTGAAGATCAAGCCGGAAGAGGGCATGGAGGTGATCGCCACCGGCAAGGTCACCACCTTCCCCGGCGCTTCGAAATACCAAATCGTGGTGGAGGCGCTGGAGCCCGCCGGCGCCGGCGCGCTGATGGCGCTTCTGGAAGAACGCCGCAAGAAACTGGCCGCCGAGGGCCTGTTCGACGAGGCGGCCAAGAAACCGCTGCCGTTCATGCCGCTGGTGGTCGGCGTGATAACCTCGCCGACCGGCGCTGTCATCCGCGATATCCTCCACCGGATTACTGATCGTTTTCCGGTTCATGTCGTGGTCTGGCCGGTCAAGGTGCAGGGCGAGGGTTCTGGCGATGCGGTTGCCGCCGCCATCAGGGGCTTCAACGCGCTCGGCCCGGATGGTTCCGTGCGCCGTCCCGATGTGCTGATCGTCGCGCGCGGCGGCGGCTCGCTGGAGGATCTCTGGAGCTTCAATGACGAGGCGGTGGTGCGCGCTGCCTATGAAAGCGAAATCCCGCTGATTTCCGCCGTCGGCCACGAGACCGACTGGACGCTGATCGACCACGCCGCCGATTACCGCGCGCCGACGCCGACGGGGGCCGCCGAGCGCGCCGTGCCGGTCAGGGCCGAGCTTGTCGCCGATCAGGCCCGGCTTGCCGCAAGGCTTGCAAGTGCTGCGAGCCGGCTGATGGATTTCCGCCGGCAGACGCTGACCGGGCTTTCGCGCGGCCTGCCCTCGCTCGATCAGTTGCTGGCGCTGCCGCGGCGACGCTTCGACGAGGCGGCGCTCAGAAACACCCGCGCGCTGGAACTCAACACCATCAACAAGCGCCGGACGTTCGAACGTGGCGCCTCAGGCCTTTCGGCAACGCCCCAGCGCCTTGTGATGATGGTCGCCCGCGACCGCGAAAAGGTGGCGGTGCTTGCGCGCCGGGCGGCCACCGCGATCGATGCCGGCCTAAAAACCCATCGCGCCGCCATCGCCGGCCAGCAACGAGTGCTGAACTCGCTTTCCTACCGCAATGTGCTGGCGCGCGGTTTCGCGGTGATCCGCGACCAGGACAACCGCCCGGTCTCCCGCGCCGCCGGGCTGGCGGATGGCGCGCCAATCGAGATCGAGTTTGCGGATGGCAGGGTCAGGGCGGTGACGGGCGAGGGCGCAGCACCTCCGGAGCCTGCGCCTGCGCCCAAGCCGAAGAAAAAGTCGAAAGCTCCCGCTAAACCGCCCACGCAGGGCAGCCTGTTTTAGGTAGCACAGGCTTGCAGTCATCAATCTCTCCCCTTGAGGGAGAGATGCCCCGACAGGGGCAGAGAGGGGTGAACCCTTTCTGCAAATTCAAAGCTTGCGGCTTTTAGGGCTTTCGCCCTTTACCCTCTCTGTCGCTTTCGCGACATCTCCCCCTCAAGGGGGGAGATTGTGGGCTGAGAGGTTGGAGAAGCATCGATAGCCAGGAACTTCGGCAAAGCCGAACACGCAAGGTCGATTCCGGTTCGCCTTAATGGAGCGCGTGGCACCTCAATAGCCACCTTGCGCCCCCAACAAGACCATCCCGCCTATTCCGCCCATTCGCCGCCACGCATCACCGGCGTGGCGTTGCCGGCGGCGTCGATGCCGTCGATGTCGATCCGGTCGGAGCCGATCATCCAGTCGATGTGGATCAGCGATGAATTGCCGCCGCGCGCGGCGATCTCGTCGGGGGAAAGCTTGTCGCCGTTGAGGAAGCACTTCGAGTAGCATTGGCCGAGGGCGATGTGGCACGAGGCGTTTTCATCAAACAGCGTGTTGTAGAACAGGATGCCGCTGGCCGAAATCGGCGAGGAATGCGGCACCAGCGCCACTTCGCCCAGCCTTCGCGCGCCCTCGTCGGTGTCGAGCACCTTGTTCAGCACGCTTTCGCCCTTGGCGGCGGCTGCCTTGACGATCCGGCCCTCGCTGAATTCGACGCGGATATCGTCGATCAACGTACCCTGATGCGACAGCGGCTTGGTGGAGGAGACATGGCCTTCGACTCTCAGCCGGTGCGGCGTGGTGAACACTTCCTCGGTCGGAATGTTCGGGTTGCAAATAATGCCGTTCTTCGCCATCGAGGCGCCGCCGCTCCACTCGTGGTCATCGGCAAGGCCGATGGTGAGGTCGGTGCCGGGGCCGGTGTAGCGCAGCGCCGAGAACCGCTTGGCGTTCAGCCATGCGGAGCGGGCATGGAGATTGTCGTTATGCTCGCGCCACGCGCCCACCGGATCGGGCTGGTCGACGCGCGATGCGGCGAAGATCGCCTTGGCCAGCTTGGCGACGGCCATGCCGTCCGGGTCTTCGGGAAACACCGTCTTCGCCCAGGCGAGCGTCGGATAGGAGACGATGTTCCAGTTGATGTCGAAACCGGCGATCTTTTCCAGCGCCGGCTTGTAGGCGGTCGACATGGCGCGATTGGCGCGGGCCACCTTGTCGGCGTCCTGGGCGGCGAGCAGCATCGGGTCGTCGCCGGCGATCGCAAGCCGCGCCGCGCCATTGGCGAAGGCCTGGCCCATGCCCTCGTAAAGCCAGTTCGCGGCCTTGTCGAAGCTTGCGTCATGGCCGTGCTCGAAGCGTTCCAGCGTCGCCTGGGGATCGTTGAACAGCGTGGTCACCACCCCGGCGCCGGCCTGATAGGCATGGCGGCTGATCAGCCGGGTCAGCGGCTGCGCCTCGATCGGCGCGGTCATGACCAGATCCTGCCCCTCGGCAAGGTTGAGCCCGACCTTGACGGCGACCTCGGCCAGCTTCTCGAGTTTTTCCAGATCGATGGGGTGGGGAAGCCGGGGTTGAGCGTTCATGGTCGCCTCGCTAACTGATTGGTGTGTCGTGACACTATCTAGTTTGTTTTCGGGCGAAATTGAAGCGCCCCGGCCTTGCCGAGCCCGCCTAGTATGAAAATACGCAGTTCAGGACGCGCATGATCGCTGCATTCTCAGCAAGCTTGTCGTTCTAAAAGCGCGCGCCGCCAAGCGGGAGGCGGCGCGGGGCGATCCGATCTGAGGTTTACGCGATCACGCTTGCCGTTGCCGCGCCCAGCGCCTTCACCGCATCGGCCGGCGCAAGCTTCACCTGCAGGCCGCGCTGGCCGCCATTCATCACCACATAGGGCTCGGCAAGCGCTTTTTCCTCGAATATGGTCGGCACGCGTTTTCTCTGGCCGAAGGGCGAGATGCCGCCGACATGGTAGCCGGAAAGCCGTTCGGCGGTCCTGGCGTCCAGCATCTCGGCATGCTTGCCGGAAAAGGCGGCGGCGAGCTTTTTCATCGAAACCTCCGCATTGGAGGGCACCACCGCGCAGACCGGCTTGCCGTCGACATTGGCCATCAGCGTCTTCAGCACACGGTCGGGCGGCTCGCCGATTGCCTCGGCCGCCTGCAGCCCGACTCTGAAGGCGTTGGGGTCGTAATCATATTGCTGGATCGTGTAGCTGACGCCGGCCTTGTCGAGAAACCGGGTGGCCTGCGTGGTCTTCGCCATCGCCTACCCCTTGCCGAAAACGGCTTCGTAGCTTTCTGGCTTGAAGCCCAGCGTAATCGCGCCGTCGGCATCCAGTACCGGCCGCTTGATCATCGAGGGCTGGGCCAGCATCAGATCGATCGCCTTTTCGCGGCTAAGGTCGGCCTTGTCCGCCTCCGGCAGCTTGCGAAAGGTCATGCCGGCGCGGTTGATGACCTTATCCCAGCCCGCCGAGTCGCACCAGCGTTCCAGATGCGACCGGTCGATCCCGGCCTTCTTGTAATCGTGAAAATCATAGGCGATGGAATGCGCGTCGAGCCAGGTCCAGGCCTTCTTCATCGTGTCGCAATTCCTGATTCCGTAAAGCGTGACCGGCATGACGTCTCTCCTGTTTGCCCGTTTGCTTTAGCAAGTCGGCGGATATGAGCAAAGCCCGGCGCGGGGCCGGGCTTTTCTGGAAACGTCGCTGTCAGGCCCGGAGGGGCCTATTCGTTGATCAGCCGCTTCAGAAGTTCGACCTCCTGCGACAGCTTGTTGTCTTTCTCCAGAAGGTCCTCGATCTTGCGCACGGCGTGCAGCACGGTGGTGTGATCGCGTCCGCCGAAGCGGCGGCCGATTTCCGGGAAGGAGCGCGGCGTCATCGTCTTGGCCAGGAACATCGCGATCTGGCGCGGCTTGACGATTACCCGCGTGCGGCGGTTGGAGACGAGCTCCTGCCGGGTAACGCAATAATGACGGGCGACGACGCGCTGGATATCCTCGATGCGCACCCGCTTCGGCTCGCCGGTTCCAACCAGATGAACCAGAAGCTCGTCGACGCGCTCGATCGAAAGGTCGGGCTCGAAGGAGCGGCGGAACAGCAACTGGTTGAACGCGCCCTCGAGCTCGCGCCCGCTCGCCGTCACCTTGCTGGCGACATGTTCGAGCACTTCCGGCGCGATATCGATCGAGGGGTCTTCCTGCTGCGCCAGTTCAAGCCGGCGCTTCAGCATTTCAAGCCGCATCGCGTAGTCGGGGCCGTTCATTTCCAGCGAGACGCCGCCGGTGAGCCGCGAGCGCACCCGCGGGTCGAGCGATTCCAGCTCCCATGGCGCGCGGTCGGCGGCGACCACCACCTGCTTAGCGCTGTCGAGCAGCGTGTTGATAAGGTGGCAGAACTCGTGCTGGATCATCTTGCCCTGCAGGAACTGCATGTCGTCGATCACCAGAAGATCGATATTGCGGAGCGAATCCTTCAGCGTCAGCGCGTCATTGTCGCGGATCGCGGTGGCGAATTTCCACATGAAATATTCGGCGGTCAGATAGACCACGCGCTGCTTGTCCGGCGCGGCAAGCGCTGCGTTGGCGATCGCCTGCAGAAGATGGGTCTTGCCGAGGCCGACGGAGGAATGGATGAAAAGCGGATTGAAGCGCACCGCCGCCATGCCGGATTCGGCAATGGTCTTGGCCGCGGCAAAGGCAACCCGGTTGGACGCGCCCTCGACGAAGCTGTCGAAGGTGAAGAAGGGGTCGAGCGGCGAGCCGAAGACGGTCTGGCCGGACGCGCTGGCGCCGCGCGCCTGCGGCGTTTCCGGATCGGGCATCAGCGGCTGGCCAGCGGGCGCGCGGTTCAGCGGACGCACGACCGGCGCCGGGTTGGCCGCGACCGGTTTCGGCTGCTCGCTCGCAAGTGCTGGACGCGGCGCGCGGGTCGCGGAACGGACCAGAACCTCGATCTTCAGAACCTGTGGGCGCTCGACGCGGGCAATCTCGGTCATGAGATCGAGATAGTGGTTGTTGATCCAGGATTTCAGAAAGGCAGTGGGCACCGAGAAACGGACCACGCTCTTGTCTGAGGAATGCAGCTTCAGCCGGCCGAACCAGCTGGCATAGACGTCGCCGCCGACATGGGCCTTCAGCGCGGTGCAGAAGCGTTCGAAGAAGATATCGTCCCCGTTGGAATTCATGGCAGCCGTCGCCGGTTTCGCATCATTTTCACCGGCCTCGGTTTCGCCCGCATTATCCTCGGTGCGAGAGGCTACCATTCTCATTCTCATCGTTGCCGCCTTTCAAACGTCATCACCCTGGCGCGCGCTTGTTTTTTATGTCGCCCGCTGCCTGTTTTGCCCTGCTGCCGGTGTCTTCCCGGCATGCGTCGAAGTCCGGCTCTCAGCCGGAATTGGGACTTTCCGCCGCTTGCCCGCGCCCCGATCCTCGTATCGGAAAATGCAGGCTGCAAAATGTCCGGAGTTTCTATGCTGTGAAGTTCTGAGCGCCCTCCCTGCCTCGTGGGTCGTCTACAAAAGACACACAGGAACGAACCCGGACTTCTGGCGAAAACCGGATAACAACCTGCGATTGTTGGAAAAACGGCGCCAAAAAATAGTCGCCGCTCCCAGCTTCGGGAAGACAACGCATCCTTTGTCGAACGCGCCCCTCCCGAAATAACCGGGAGCTCATTCCGTCTGCTGTCGGAGGTCATTTAGGCAAGAACGACCGACAATTTCAACAAGGATTTTTTGCCGATTCGGCGCTTCCAGCATTGACTCTCATGCGTGAGTTTGGGTGCCGGCGGAGGGGCTCAGAAGAATCGCTTTTGAATCAATTAGATTCACATTTCTCTGAATTTGGATGGACGAGAATGCCGGAAAAAATAAATTTTTCGGATGTCATCATTACGTGGCGCGCAGCGGCCCAAAATTGGTAAAAATGTGGCAATCCTCGTGTAAGCCATTGAGAAGGTTCAAAATTCTTGGTCATTTTTGTGACATCTGTTCGTAATGTTCGCGTCACAATAGCCAAGTGTATGAACTCAAAACGAAAAACCCGGCGCGAGGCCGGGTTGTTCAAAAAGTCTGCAATTCTTGTTCGGCTCAGGCCGAAATTGCCTTCACGCGCTGCGCCAGACGCGAGACCTTGCGCGAGGCGGTGTTGCGGTGAAGAACACCCTTGCTGGCGGCGCGCGCCAGTTCCGGCTCGGCTACGGCCAGAGCGGCTTTCGCCTGCTCCAGATCACCGGCGAGGATCGCTTCTTCAACCTTGCGAACGTAACCGCGTACGCGGGTGCGGCGGGACTTGTTGACGGCTGTACGGCGGGCCATCTTGCGCGTCGCCTTTTTCGCCGAAGTTGTATTGGCCATATAAGTCTCTCTTCGAATTCTGACGCTAGCTCCGACACATGCGGTTGCCGTGTCCGGCTGGAAGCGCTTTTGTGACGGGAGCAATTGATGAAGCTCATTGAGCTTTCAAATACTGTGGGCGGGCATATAAAGCCAATCCGGCTGCCCGTCAATGCTTAAATCCCGCAAAATCGGGGCGAAAGCCGGCCAACGGGTTGATTCACGCGCGCCGCCGGCCATTGCCATTGCCGCAAAGGCCCTTACACTTGTTGAGGCCGGGAGCAAGCCATAGGAGCCGCCAATGCGCGTCACCGTCTTTTCTGCCAAACCCTATGACGAGGAATTTCTGAAAGCGGCCAATGAGGGCCGGCACGAGCTGATCTTCACCGAGGCCGGGCTTCACGCCCCGACCGCTAAGCTTGCCGCCGGCTCGAAGGCGATCTGCGCCTTCGTCAACGACGATCTCGGCGCATCGGCGCTTTCGGTCCTGAAGGATGTGGGCGTTGAGCTGGTGGCGCTCCGGTGCGCCGGCTTCAACCGGCTCGATCTCGCCGCGGCCGACCGGCTCGGCATCGCCGCCGCCCGGGTGCCGTCCTATTCGCCCTACGCGATCGCCGAACACACGCTGGCGCTGGTGCTGACGCTGAACCGCAAGATCCACCGCGCCTATAACCGGGTGCGCGAGGGCAATTTCGCGCTCAACGGCCTGCTCGGCTTCGACCTTCACGGCAAGACGATCGGCGTGGTCGGCACGGGCGGCATCGGCCGCAATGTCATCCGCGCCTTTTCAGGCTTCGGCTGCGAAATCCTGGCCTTCGATCCGTTTCCCAATGACGAGGCGGTGGCGCTCGGCGCGCGCTATGTCGGCAAGGACGAGCTTCTCGAAAAGTCCGAAATCCTGACGCTGCATTGCCCGCTGACGCCGGAAACCCGCCATTTCATCGATGAGGATGCGATCGCGGCGATGAAGCGCTGCCGCATGCTGGTCAACACCAGCCGCGGCGGGGTGGTGGATACGCTTGCCGTCATCGAGGGACTGAAATCGGGGCGGATCGGCGCGCTCGCCCTCGATGTCTATGAAGAGGAAGACGACCTGTTCTTCCGCGACCTGTCCTCCACGGTCATCCGCGACGATATCTTTGCCCGCCTTCTGACCTTTCCCAACGTGCTGATCACCGGCCATCAGGGCTTCTTCACCCAGGAGGCGCTTTTCAACATCGCCCACACCACGATCGGCAATATCACCGCCTTCGAGGAGAGTGGCGCGGCGCTCCACCCGATCGGCAAACGGTAAGGGGGCGATAAAACACGCGCCTGCGGCTTTTTCCGGGCTCATTTTCGCCGGCGGCGCGTTTACCCATTAACGCCGACTGACGGCGTTTGCGCAGAAAATCGGGAGAAAACCGCGAAAGGAGCGCTCACATGTCCAAAACCGTTGCAGAGATCGTCGTCGACACGCTGAAGAAGGCGGGCGCGAAGCGCATTTACGGCATACCCGGCGATACCATCAACCATTTCACGGACGCCGTCGCCCGTTCCGATCTTCGATGGGTCCACGTCCGGCATGAGGAGGCGGGCGCCTTTGCCGCCGGCGGCGAGGCTTATATGACGGGCGAACTCGCGGTCTGCGCCGGCACTTGCGGCCCCGGCTCGCTGCATTTCGTCAACGGTATCTATGAAAGCCATCGCAACGGCGCGCCGCTGGTGCTGATCGCCTCGGAGGTCGATCGCCCGCAAAAGGGCTTCGATTTCCCGCAGGACGTCGATCAGAAGAAGATCTACGAGCAGCATTCGGTGTTCTGTGAGCATATTTCGCATCCCGCCCAGGCGCGGCGGATCGTCGCGATGGCGGCGCAGGCGGCGCTCACCAAGGGCGGCGTCGCTGTGGTGATCGTCAGCGGCGACATGTTTCAGGAAAGCGATGACGATGCGGCTGACTGGCGGGTGCACCGGCCCCGGCCCATGGCGCGCCCGAATGATGAGGAACTGGCAGAGCTTGCCGAACTGGTCGATCAGGCGAAACGGGTGACGATCTATGCCGGCATCGGCGCGCGCGATGCCCGCGAGGCGGTGGTGGCGCTCTGCCGCAAGGTCAAGGCGCCGATGGTCCACACCACCCGCGCCAAGGAATGGCTGGAGCCGGGCAACCCCTTCAATGTCGGCGTCAACGGCATTCTCGGCAACCGCGCCGGGTTGAACGCGCTTGAAAAGGCCGATCTGGTGATCTCGGTCGGCTGCGACTTTGCCTATACCCAGTTCTATCCCGACCGGAAGATCGTGCAGATCGATATCGATCCCACGCATCTTGGCCGGCGCGCGCCGATCCATCTCGGCCTCGTCGGCGATGCCCGCACGACGCTGGAGGCGCTGTTGCCCAAGGTGGAGGAAAAATCCGACGAGAAGCATCTCAACCGACACCTCAAGGAATGGCAGGAGGATCTCGGCGACTATGATGAGGCGGGCGACGAGCCAGACCCGAGCCTGATCCATCCGCAGTTTGTTGCCAATCTTCTGGATGCCAAGGCCGCCGGCGATGCGATCTTCATCTCCGATGTGGGTACGCCGATGGTGTGGATGCTGCGGCATCTGAAGGCCAATGGCAGCCGCCGGTTTCTCAACAGCCTGCTGCACGGCACGATGGCCAGCGCGATGCCGCAGGCGATCGGCGCCAAGCTCGCCTATCCCGACCGGCAGGTGATTGCCATGTGCGGCGATGGCGGATTGTCGATGCTGATGGGCGATCTCCTGACGCTGGTTCAGGAAGACGTGCCGATAAAACTCCTGGTGTTCAACAATTCCTCGCTCGGCTTTGTCGAGATGGAGCAGCGGGTCGAGGGCCTTGTCGACCATTTCACCACGCTGGAAAACCCGGATTTCTCAAAGGTTGCCGAGGCCTGCGGCATTGCGGGCTTCCGCGCGGACAATGCGGAGCAGCTCGGATCGGCGATGGACGCCTGGCTTGCCGCCCCCGGCCCGGCGCTGCTCGACGTCAAGGTCAACCGCATGGAACTGGTCATGCCGCCCAAGGTTGAGGTCTCCCAGGTTGCCTCCACCGCAATGTTCGGCGTCAAGGCGGTGTTCGACGGCCGGATGAAGGAAGTGGTGTCCCTGCTCAGAAGCAATTTCCTGAAGTAGGCGGGACGGCTAACCCTTCTGGCAGGCCGGGCAATAGAAGGTGGAGCGGCCGGTCTGGACGGCGCGGGCGATGGTGCCGTCGCAATCTTCGTGCCGGCAGGGCGTGCCGGTGCGATCATAAACGGAGAAGGAATGCTGAAAATAGCCGAGCGTGCCGTCGGTCTTGCGATGGTCCCGAAGCGTGGAGCCGCCGGCCTCGATCGCTTCCGCGATCACGTCGCGGATTGCCGGAACGAGCCGTTTCAGCCCGTCGCGCGGTCTGCCCGCCGGGGTGACCAAGTGGCCGGCGGCGCGGAACGGCGAAAGCCGCGTTCTCCACAGCGCCTCGCAGACATAGATATTGCCGAGGCCGGCGATGTTGCGCTGGTCGAGCAGGGCGGCCTTCAGGCTCTGGCTCTTGCCGGCAAAGCGGGTCGCCAGGTAATCGGCGTCGAGGCTGTTGCCGGTCGGCTCCGGGCCGAGGCCCTTGAAGCTTGCATCCGCCTCAAGCCCTGCGCGCGGAACGAGCTTCATGAAGCCGAAGCGACGCGGGTCGTTATAGATCACGCGGGCCCGGCCGTCGCTCAGATGAAAGACGACATGGTCGTGGATGGCGGCGGCGTTGCGGGGCAGGTGAAAGTCGCCGGGCGTTTCGACTGCGCTTTCCTCCTCCACGCGGTAGGAACCGGACATGCCGAGATGGGCGACGATGGTCATGCCGTCATCAAGGTCGATCAGCAGGTATTTCGCCCGCCGCCCGAGTGCGACAATGCGTCTGCCCCTCACGGCTTCGGCGAAATCCGGCGGGAACGGGAAGCGGAGATCGGCGCGGCGCAGTTCCAGCTTCTCGATGATGCGGCCTTCCATGGCGGGTGCCAGCCCGCGGCGCACGGTTTCGACTTCCGGCAGTTCCGGCATGATGTTTTTAAGCCTTTGGCGTTTCGCTTTTGCGGGTTTCGGTTTATAGCCGCAACGGTGTCTGTTGTTTATCGCTGCAGCAGAGCCAATATTGGGCCCGATATAGCGATTCAGCGCGTGCTGACAAAGCCGAAACGGGCAGACGGAAGATTTTCAAGCGTGAGGTGCGTAAAATGACGGACAGCCGGACCACTGCCAATGGCGGCATGGAAACCTCTTTCGGCTTCAAGAATGTCGCCGATGGCGACAAGCAGCCTCTGGTCAACGATGTCTTCCACAAGGTCGCCAAGCGCTACGACATCATGAACGACGTGATGTCGGCGGGTCTGCACCGGGCCTGGAAGGCCGGCATGGTCGGCGCGCTGAACCCGCCCGCCGATCCCGACTATCACGTGCTCGACGTCGCCGGCGGCACGGGCGACATCGCCTTCCGCATCGTCGATGCCTCGAAGGGGCTGGCGCGCGCCACCGTGCTCGATATCAACGGCTCCATGCTGGCGGTCGGCGAGGAGCGGGCGCAAAAGAAGGGCATTGCCGAAAACCTCACTTTCGTCGAGGCCAATGCCGAGGACCTGCCGTTTGAGGACAAGAGCTTCGACGCCTACACGATCGCCTTCGGCATTCGCAACGTGCCGCATATCGACAAGGCGCTTTCGGAGGCCTACCGGGTGCTGAAACGCGGCGGCCGGCTGCTGGTGCTGGAATTTTCCGAGGTCGAGGCGCCGATCCTCGACAAGGTCTATGATCTCTGGTCGTTCCACGCCATTCCGCGCGTCGGCAAGGCGATCGCCGGCGATGGCGAGCCCTACCGCTATCTGGTCGAATCGATCCGCAAATTCCCGAACCAGAAGGATTTTGCAAAGATGATCGAGCGCGCCGGTTTCTCACGCGTCAAGTTCACCAATTATTCCGGCGGTATTGCTGCCCTTCATTCCGGCTGGAAACTTTAGGCATTCATCATGGGCGCGCTTCGATCCTACTTCAACCTTCTCGGCGTCGGCTGGGTGCTGGCCCGCGAAGGCGTGATTAACGCGCTGCCTTCGGAAGGCCTGCCGCCCTATGCCCGGCTGGTGAAGGCCATGCTGGTGCCCTTCGCCCGGCCCGGCGCGCGCAGACAAGCGCGCTCCGACAGGCTCGGCAAGGCGATCTCGCGGCTCGGTCCCTCCTATGTGAAGATGGGCCAGTTCCTGGCGACCCGGCCGGATGTCGTCGGCGCGGGCTTTGCCGAGGATCTGGCGCAGCTGCAGGACCGGATGCCGTTCTTCCCGGTCGAGGCGTCGAAGGCGACCATTCGCGGCTCGCTCGGCCGTTCCGTCGACGAACTCTTTACCGAATTCGGCGATCCGATTGCCGCCGCCTCGATCGCGCAGGTGCATCCGGCGACGGTCGCGACGCCCGAGGGCGAGAAAAAGGTCGCCGTCAAGGTGATCCGCCCCGGCATCCGCCACCGGTTCAACGAGGATCTCGGCGCGATGTATCTGGTCGCGCGCATGCAGGAGCGTTTCATCCGCTCCAGCCGGCGGCTCAGGCCCGTGGACGTCACCCGCACGCTGGAACAGACCACCAAGATCGAGATGGATCTGCGACTGGAAGCAGCCGCGATCTCGGAGATGACGGAAAATACCGCTCATGACGAGGGCTTCCGCCTGCCCGCCGTCGACTGGGAGCGCACCGGCCGCGATGTCGTCACCATGGAATGGATCGACGGCGTCAAGATGTCGGATGTTGAGGGGTTGAAGGCGGCGGGCCATGACCTGGAAAAGCTGGCGGTGACGCTGATCCAGTCCTTCCTGCGCCATACCCTCAGGGATGGCTTCTTCCATGCCGATATGCATCCCGGCAATCTGTTCGTCGACAAGGACGGCATGATCGTCGCCGTCGACATGGGCATTGTCGGAAGGCTTGGTAAGAAGGAACGGCGGGTGCTCGCCGAAATCCTCTACGGCTTCATCACCCGCGACTATATGCGCGTGGCCGAAGCCCATTTCGAGGCCGGCTATGTGCCCGCGCACCACAACAAGGCCTCGTTCGCCCAGGCGATCCGCGCCATCGGCGAGCCGATCCACGGCCAGTCGGCCGAGACGATCTCGATGGGAAAGCTCTTGACGCTGCTGTTCGAGATCACCGAAATCTTCGACATGACCACGCAGACGCAGCTCATCAATTTGCAGAAGACCATGGTCGTGGTCGAGGGCGTGTCGCGCATGCTCGATCCGCATTTCAACATGTGGAAGGCGTCCGAGCCGGTCGTGTCGAAATGGATCGAGCACAATCTCGGCCCCCGCCGGGTGCTGACCGATATGCGCGAGGGCATGCAGGCGGTGCTGAAGATCGCCGAGGCGATCCCGGAGATCGCCGACAAGACCGAGAAGTTCCACAACGAAGTCATCGCCATGAGCGAGAACGGCCTGCGCTTCGACGAACGCACCTCCGAAGCCATCGGCCGCGCCGAGGCCCGCCACACCCGCTCCGGCCGCGTGGCGCTGTGGCTGATCGCGGCGGTGCTGGTGTATCTGGCCGTGGTGGCGTCTGTGGCGGTGTTTTGATGGGTTTGTCTGGTGTCAATCGCGGGATACCGACGGCTTCCCGCTATCCGCATAGCCCCTTCCAATCTCAGTCTGGCGGGGTTTCTTCAGCCTCTCCTTCCTACGAGGCGTCATCCTCGGGCTTGACCCGAGGATCCAATCACCTCTCACTGCGAGCGGCGTGCCGGGCTCCCCGCCATATTGCGCGGCCGAGTTCGAACAAACCCGCGCTGCCGGCGTGGCTTGCGGGGTTGGATCCTCGGGTCAAGCCCGAGGATGACGCCGAGGGCGGGGAGGGGCAAAGCATTCCATCAGCGCTGCGGCAAAGCGCGGCTGAGCGTAGGAACGCGCCGCATAGCGTCCCAACAACTCCGGAGTATCAATGATGCGCATTGGCGGACGTCTTCAGGGCGCGATCGAGGTTCTTTCCGAGGTGGAGGAGCGCAAGCGTCCCATCGCGAACGCGCTGAAGGATTGGGGCACGGCGCATCGGTTCGCCGGCTCCGGCGACCGGGCGGCGATCGGCAATATCGTTTATGATGCGCTTCGGATGAAGCTGTCGCACGCCTTTCTGATGGATGATGACAGCCCTGCGGCGCTCGCCCATGCGGTGCTGTTCCGCCAATGGGGTTTTACCCCGGAAAGCCTCGCCGAAAAGCTCGATGGTGACAAGTTCGCGCCCGAACCTCTTTCCGAGCGCGCGCTCGCCGCTTTCGTCAGCCGCAACCTTGCGGATGCCCCGGACCATGTCCGCGCCGACCTGCCGGAATGGATACTCCCGGCCTTCAAGGAAAATTTCGGCGATGACTGGCTGGCCGAGGCCGAGGCGCTGAACCGCCGCCCCTCGCTCGATCTGCGCGTCAACACGCTGAAGGCCGAGCGCGAGAAGGTGAAGAAGGCGCTTTCGCGGGCGGGGGCGGACCTGACTGCGATCGCGCCCTGCGGTTTGCGCATTCCGCCCGGCAGCGGCGGCGACCGGCTGCCCAATGTCACCGCCGAGCTCGCCTTCCAGAAGGGCTGGTTCGAGGTGCAGGACGAGGGGTCGCAGATCGTGGCGCGGCTGGTCGACGCCCATGCCGGACAGCAGGTGCTGGATTATTGCGCCGGCGGCGGCGGCAAGACGCTGGCGCTTGCAGCCGACATGGACAATGCCGGCCAGGTGCACGCCTATGACGCCGATCGCACGCGGCTCGCGCCGATCATCGAGCGCCTGCGCCGCGCCGGCACCCGCAATGTGCAGGTCCATGATGATGCCGCCGCGCTGGAGGGGCTGACCTTCGATCGCGTGCTGATCGACGCGCCCTGCACGGGCACCGGCACATGGCGGCGCCGGCCCGATATCAAGTGGCGGCTTTCGGAAAAGAACCTCGAGGAGCGCATGGCCCAGCAGGACGAGGTGCTGGCCACGGCATGCCGTTTCGTCAAGCCCGGCGGGTTGCTGATCTATGTCACCTGCTCGCTGCTTCCGGCCGAAAACCAGGCCCGGATCGCGGCCTTCCTCGAAGGGCGCTCCGACTTCGAAGCCCTCGATATCGCGACGCTCTGGCAAGCGCGCTTCCCGGCATCGCCAAAGCAACCGCATTTCACCGAGGGACGGTTCGCGACGTTGACGCCGGCGGCAACCGAGACCGACGGTTTCTTTTGCGCGGTGCTGCGCAAACAGGGCTGAACGGCTCGAGAATTGACGATGCGCAAGCCAGCGTACAGCGCACGGGCGACGCGCGATTTTCCATAACTGGATTATTTGACACAAGTTTCTTTTTCCTTCATGTAGGCAGCACTAACAGTGTCATTGAAGGAGAGGGACCCCATGATGCACACGATCCGAACGCGCGCCCTTCTGGCGGGCTTTGCCGCCTCGACCATGCTCGCAGCCCCGGCTTTTGCCGATGACGTTACCCCCGAGGCCGTGGTCAAGCACTATGCCGATGTCGCGCTTGCGAAATATCAGGATTCGCTGACCACGGCGAAGGCGCTGGACGAGGCCATTCAGGCCTTTGTCGAAAACCCGAGCGAAGAGACCCAGAACGCCGCCAAGGAAGCCTGGATCGCAGCCCGCATTCCCTACCAGCTCACTGAAGTCTATCGTTTCGGCAACCCGACCGTTGATGACTGGGAAGGCAAGGTCAATGCATGGCCGCTGGACGAAGGCCTGATCGACTATGTCGACGCCTCCTACGGCATGGAAAGCGACGAGAACTCGCTCTACACCGCCAATGTCATCGCCAATCCCGAGATCAAGATCAACGGCGAGACGGTCGACGCCACCGAGATCACGCCCGATCTGCTCGCCAACACGCTGCATGAAGCCGGCGAGATCGAGGCCAATGTCGCCACCGGCTATCACGCCATCGAATTCCTGCTTTGGGGCCAGGACCTGAACGGCACGGATGCCGGCGCGGGCGATCGCTCCTACACCGATTACCTTTCCGGCGGTGATTGCACCAATGGCAATTGCGACCGCCGCGCGGCCTATCTCACGGCAGCCTCCGAGCTGCTGATTTCCGACCTTGAAGACATTGTCGCGGCCTGGGAACAGGGCGGCGAGGCCTATGCCTATGTCACCGAAGACCCGACCACCGGCATTGCCGCGATCCTGACGGGCATGGGCTCGCTTTCCTATGGCGAGCTTGCCGGCGAGCGTATGAAGCTCGGCCTGCTGCTGCATGATCCGGAGGAAGAGCATGATTGCTTCTCCGACAACACTCATGCCTCGCACCTGAACGACGCGATCGGCATCCTGCAGGCCTATACCGGCGATTACACCCGCGTCGACGGCACGGAAATGACCGGCGCTTCGGTTTCCGACCTGGTGGCCGCCAAGGACCCGGCGCTGGACGAGGAACTGACGGCGAAGCTGCTTGCGACCGTCGCCGCGATGGAGGCGATGGCCACCCGCGCTGAAACCGTCGAGGCCTATGACCAGATGATCGGCGAAGGCAATGACGAGGGCAATGCCGTGGTTCAGGCCGCCATCGACGGCCTGATCGACCAGACGCCGTCCATCGAACGCGCGATTGCCGCGCTCGATCTTGGCCAGATCGAACTGGAAGGCTCCGACAGCCTTGACGCGCCGGAAGCGGTGTTCCAGTAGGAGCGATCGTTGGGGCGTGGCAGCCATACCGCTTGGCGGTAGCCGCCGCGCCCGCGACCCATGCTGCGTCATCCTCGGGCTTGACCCGAGGATCTAACCACGTCGGACGCGAGCAGCGTTTCGGGTCGCAGAATAGGGACGCCACACGAATTTCCGTTCGCGCCAGTCGCGCGGATGGGTGCTTGGATCCTCGGGTGAAGCCCGAGGATGACGCCGAGAGAAAAGGCGAGACAGGTGCATTAAGCGAGAGCTTCGGTTAGAAGACGGCGAAAATGTCCGCCTCGCAATACATAAAGGACGGCCGGAACGACCGTGATGGCATGATGAAACGGCATATTCCTGCAATGACGACAGCGGCTCTGGCCGCTTCTTTGTGTTTTACGACGACCTTCGCCGCCGACTGGACCCCGCCCGCCGAACGCGCCGATCTTGACGCAAAGGACAAGGCCCGGGTCGAGAAGGTCACGCAGCCGACAGACGACTTTTCAAAGCCGGAAGCCTTTGAGATTATGCAGGGCGGCGCCGCCACCAGCACGGCGAGCGTCAACCGCGACAGTTTCTCGCACTCTTCCGCCAACATCACCTTCGCCGAGGAAGAAACCTTCAAGCTCGGCAATGCGCTGTTTCGCAAGTTCTGGGTGTCGTCGCCATCCTCGACCCAGGCGTCCGACGGGCTCGGGCCGCTGTTCAACGCCCGCTCCTGCCAGAGCTGTCACCTGAAGGATGGCCGCGGCCATCCGCCGGAAGGCGACAGCGACGCGACCTCGATGTTCCTGCGCCTGGCGCGGCCCGCCCGCACGCCGGAAGAGCAGGCGCGCATCGACAATTACGAGACCGTCAATTTTCCCGATGAAGTCTATGGCGGGCAGCTTCAGGATTTCGCCGTGCCCGGCCTTTCCGCCGAAGGGCGGATGACGATCGATTACCGGGAGGAAGAGGTTACGCTCGGCGATGGCACGGTGGTGTCGCTCCGCCATCCGACCTATGGCGTGGCGGACCTCGCCTATGGGCCGCTGGGCGAAGACACCACGCTCTCGCCGCGCATTGCCAACCCGATGATCGGTCTCGGTCTGGTGCAGGCGATCGAGCCCGCCGACATTCTCGACCTTGCCGATCCCGATGATGCTGATGGCGACGGGGTTTCGGGCCGCCCCAATATCGTCAGCGATACCGTGACCGGCGAGGTCAAGCTTGGCCGTTTCGGCTGGAAGGCGCAGAACGCGACGATCCACGATCAGTCCGTCGGCGCGATGAGCGGCGATATCGGCGTTTCCTCACCGGATGCGCCGAACCCCTACGGTGATTGTTCCGAGGCGGAAGCCGCATGCCTTGCCATGCCCACCGGCGTTCAGCCGCGGCTCGGCGATACCGAAGCGCCCGATCCGGTGATGGAACTGATCACCTTCTATGCCGAAAACCTCGCCGTTCCCGCGCGCCGCGATTTCGACGATCCTGAAGTTCTGCGCGGCAAGCAGGTGTTCTACGAGGCCGGCTGCACCGCCTGCCACAATCCCAAATTCGTCACCAGCCGCAACGCGGAAAATCCGGCGCACCGCTTTCAGCTGATCTGGCCCTATTCCGATTTCCTGCTGCACGATATGGGCGAGGGCCTGGCCGACGGCCAGCAGGTGGCGATGGCGAACGGCCGCGAATGGCGCACCGCCCCGCTCTGGGGCACGGGGCTTACCGAGACGGTCAACGACCACTCCTTCTTCCTGCATGACGGTCGCGCCCGCAACCGCACCGAGGCGATCCTGTGGCACGGCGGTGAAGCGCAGAGCGCGCGCGACAATTTCGCCAATGCCGCGAAAGAGGATCGCGACGCGCTGATCAAATTCCTGGAGTCGCTGTGAAACAGTTTATCGCCGCAACGCTTGTCATTCTTTCAGCCGGCAGCGCCGCCGCCATGAACCGGGACGCCGTGTCCGGCGTGCTGGAAAAGGCGGTGGATGGCTTCATCCGCCCCGGCTACCAGAATTTCGCAACCGCCACCGGGACATTGTCGGAAGCCGTCGAGGCCTTTTGCGCAGCGCCGGACGAGACCAGCTATCAGGCCGCAACGGCGGCCTTTGACGAAACGGTCGCGGCATGGTCCGCAATCGAGATCGTCCGCACCGGACCGGTGCTGGAGGATCACCGTTTCGAGCGGATTCTCTATTATCCGGACCGCAAGAGCATCGGCCTGAAACAGGTACAGGCGGCAATCATCGAAGAGGATGAAACCGCGCTCGATCCCGACTATCTGCCGCAGAAGAGCGTGGCGATGCAGGGCCTGCTCGCGCTGGAATTCGTGCTGTTCGGCACGCAATACGAAACCATGTTCGAGGCCCCCGATACTTACCGTTGCCGCTATGGCGAGGCGATCGCGACGAACATGGATCGCGTCGCCGGTGAACTGACGGCCGCCTGGGAGGCCGAGGATGGCGTCGCCGATGCCTGGAAGCATCCCGGACCGGACAATCCGCTGTTTCGCACCGATGACGAGGCGCTGACGGCGCTGCTCGGCATTCTGGTCCACGGCGCGGAAACGGTGCGAGACCAGCGCATCGAATATTTCTACCGCGGCGAGGACGGGCCGAATTTCGCCACCCGCGCGATCTACTGGCGCTCCGAGAACACATGGCCCTCGGTGCTTGCCAATCTCGACGCGCTGCAGGCGCTGATGAACGATGCCGGCATGGCGAACCTGCTGGACGAAGACGTCCGCTCGATCGTGTCCTCGATCAACTTCCTGTTTTCCTCGCTTGATGGCGTGGTGGAAAGCATGAACCCTGATATCGAGGTTGTCCTCAACGACCCGGAACAGCGCGCCAAGCTCGATTACATCATCCTGAACCTCAAGGATGTGATCCTGCGGCTGAACGACAATTACGGCGGGGCGATCGGTCTCGGCGCCGGTTTCTCCTTCTCCGACGGAGACTGACATGCCCGCCCGTTCGGCCCTGATCGACCGCCGCAGTTTCGTGAAGGCCGCGGGCAGCTTGTTCCTGGCCGCGCTTTCCGCCCCCGCCGCCTTCGCGCTCGACCGCGCCGATGCGGTTTACGCCACTGGCATCAGGACGCCGGACGGCCGGTTCGCGCTGGCGCTGATGGGCGAGGATGGCGCGTTCATATCCGAGATCGCGCTGCCGGACCGCATCCACGGCCTCACCGTTTCGCCGGCCACGGGCGCGGTGGCGGCCTTTGCCCGCAGGCCCGGCACCTTCATTCTGGTGTTGTCGCCATCGGGCGGCGAGACGATCATCAACGCCATCCCCGACCGGCACTTCTACGGCCACGGCGCGTTTTCGCCGGACGGCCGGTTTCTCTATGCCAGCGAGAACGATTTCGAAAACCGACGCGGCATGATCGGCATTTATGATGCCCGGCAGAGCTACATCCGGATTGGCGAATACCCGACCTATGGCATCGGCCCGCATGATCTCTCCATGACGCCGGATGGACGATATCTGATCGCCGCCAATGGCGGGATCGAAACCCATCCCGATTTCGGCCGCACCAAGCTCAACCTCGATCACATGGAGCCGTCGCTGGCGCTGATCGATGCGGCAAGCGGCGCGCTGGTGGAAAAGCACGCGCTCCCCGCAGCCCTCAGCCAGCTTTCGACCCGGCATCTGGCGCTGGGGGAAGAAGGCCGCATCTGGTTTGCCTGCCAGTTCGAGGGGCCGCGCAACGAGACGCCGCCGCTGGTCGGCCATATCGCGCCCGGCGAAGCCCTGTCCTTCACGCCGCTGCCGGAGGATGTCATGATCGGGCTCGGCAATTATGTCGGCGCGATCGCCGCCAACCCCCGCGACGGGCTGATCGGGCTGACCTCGCCCAGGGGGCTGGTGGTGACGCTGGAGGAGGCGACCGGCCGGCTGGTCTCGACCGGAAAGCTCGAAAACGCCGCCGGCATCGCCGATGCCGCGCATGGCTTTGCTGTTGGCACCTATGATGGCATTTTCGCAGGCGCGCATCACGAAGCCGCTTTCGATCAGCATGCGGTGCGCCTCACTGGCAATTCGGCTTGACGATCCTATCTATACCGCCATGAAAAACACCAGAGCCATCCACGCGATCTTCATCATCGGCGTTCTTGCCGCCGGTCTCCTGGCCGGCTTCCTCAATATGCCGGGCGAATGGTATGCCTCGCTTGCCAAGCCGCCCTTCAATCCGCCCGACTGGCTGTTCGGCCCGGTCTGGACGGTGCTCTACGTCTTCATCGGTTGGGCCGGCGCTCGCAGTTTTCTGCGACGGCGGGAAAATGGCCGGGCCTTCGGCCTCTGGGTCGTGCAGTTCGTGCTGAACATCGCCTGGATGCCTGTGTTCTTCGGCGCGCAAATGATGGTCCCGGCGCTGATCGTCATCATCGCCCTGCTGCTCGCCATCCTCGCCTTCATCGGCGTCACGCGCCATACCGATCGCCTTTCGGCCACCCTGTTCGCCCCCTACGCCCTCTGGGTCGCCTTCGCGACGCTGCTCAACGCCGCGCTGATCTACCTCAACTGAGCTTGTCGGAATCGCCGCGGCGTGGCAGGTTCACCCCATTGGCAAGGCGGTTTCCGGTAAGGGCAGGGCATTGGCAGATTTCGAACATGGCGATTTTCACGCGCGGATCGTGAACAGTTTCGCGAGCCAGGGCGCGATGGAGATGCTCGGCGCGGAGCTGACGCGGATCAGTCACGGCGTCGTCGAGATCGAACTGCCCTTCGATGCCAAGCTCACCCAGCAGCACGGCATCCTCCATGCCGGCGTGATCGCGACCGGGCTTGAGACCGCCTGCACCTATGCCGCCTATACCATGATCGATACCGATGCCGCGCTGCTCACCATCGAGTTCAAGGTCAATCTGATGTCGCCGGGCAGGGGCGGGCGGTTCCTGTTTCGCGGCGAGGTCACCAAGCCCGGCACCAATATCATCGTCACCGACGGACGGGGTTATGCGATCGGTGATGGCCCCGCCAAGCTGATTGCCTCCATGTCCGGCACCTGCATGGTGCTGCGCGACCGGGAAGGATTTCAGGGCTGATGCGGATTGAATTGATCGCGGGCAAGCGCGTGCTGTTCGTCATGGCCGCCGCCTTCGAATATGGCGACAGGCTGAAGAGCCAGATCGCGCCGCTGATGACCGGCGTCGGTCCGGTGGAAGCGGCGGTTCAGCTGACGAGAACGCTCGGCGCGCTGGAGGGCGGCGACGGTCTGCCCGACCTCGTGGTCTCGCTCGGCTCCGCCGGTTCCGCCACGCTGGAACAGACTGAAATCTATCAGGCCTCCTCTGTCTCCTATCGCGACATGGATGCATCGCCGCTTGGCTTCGAGAAAGGCCTAACGCCGTTTCTCGACCTGCCGGCTGAGGTGGCGTTGCCCTTCCTCATTCCCGGTCTGCCGCAGGCGCGGCTTTCCACCGGCGGCAACATCGTCTCCGGTTCGGCCTATGATGCCATCGACGCCGACATGGTGGATATGGAAACCTTCGCGCTGCTGCGCGCAGCCCAAGCCTTCGATCTGCCGCTGGTCGCGCTGCGCGGCATCTCCGATGGCAAGGCGGAACTGAAGCATGTCGATGACTGGACGCAATATCTGCACATAATCGATGAAAAACTGGCTGTCGCCATCGATCGGCTGGAAAGCGCCATTGAAACGGGCGCGATTCCCCTATAAGGCCGGTTTTTAGCTTTCACCGACAGGAAGGCCCCAGCCGTGACCCCAGAAACCTCCCATCCCGATTCCGTCCTGATCATCGATTTCGGCAGCCAGGTGACGCAGCTGATCGCGCGCCGCGTGCGCGAGACCGGCGTCTATTGCGAGATCGTTCCGTTCCAGAAGGCGGAAGAAGGGTTCGAACGGCTGCAGCCAAAGGGCGTCATCTTCTCCGGCGGTCCGGATTCTGTTACCCGCGACGGCTCGCCGCGCGCGCCGCAGGCCGTGTTCGATAGCGGCGTGCCGATCCTCGCGATCTGCTATGGCCAGCAGACCATGTGCGTGCAGCTTGGCGGCTCGGTCGAGGGCGGTCATGCGGCGGAATTCGGCCGGGCCGATGTCGAAATCCTGAAAGCCTCGCCGCTGTTCGAGGGCATCTGGGAAGTCGGTCATAAATATCCGGTGTGGATGAGCCATGGCGATCGCGTCACCCGCGCGCCGGAGGGCTTCGAGATTATCGGCGTTTCGCCGCACGCCCCGTTCGCGATCTGTGTGAACGAGGAAAAACGCTACTACACCACCATGTTCCATCCGGAAGTGGTGCATACGCCGGACGGCGGCAAGCTGCTTGCCAATTTCGTGCACAAGATCGTGGGCCTGAAGTCGGACTGGTCGATGGCGGCCTACCGCACCGAGATGGTCCAGAAGATCCGCGATCAGGTCGGCGACAGCAAGGTTATCTGCGCTCTTTCCGGCGGCGTCGATAGCTCCGTCGCGGCGCTGCTGATCCACGAGGCGGTCGGCGACCAGCTTACCTGCATCCTCGTCGACCATGGGCTGATGCGCAAGAACGAGGCCAATGAAGTGGTCGCGATGTTCCGCGAGCACTACAATCTGCATCTCATTCACGTCGATGCGGTCGACAGGTTCGTTGGTGAGCTCGAAGGCGTCGCCGATCCGGAGACCAAGCGCAAGATCATCGGGCGTCTTTTCATCGAGACCTTCGAGGACGAGGCGAAGAAGCTCGGCGGCGCCGATTTCCTGGGGCAGGGGACGCTCTATCCGGATGTCATCGAAAGCGTTTCCTTCTCCGGCGGCCCCTCGGTCACCATCAAGTCGCACCACAATGTCGGCGGCCTGCCTGAGCGGATGAATATGCAGCTGGTGGAGCCGCTGCGCGAACTGTTCAAGGACGAGGTCCGCGTGCTCGGCAAGGAACTCGGCCTGCCGGATAGCTTCATCGGCCGCCACCCGTTCCCGGGGCCGGGCCTTGCGATCCGCTGCCCCGGCGGCGTGACGAAGGAAAAGCTCGACATCCTGCGCGAGGCCGACGCGATCTATCTCGACGAAATCCGCAAAAACGGCCTCTACGACGTGATCTGGCAGGCCTTTGCCGTGCTGCTGCCGGTGCAGACCGTCGGCGTGATGGGCGATGGCCGCACCTATGAATATGTCTGCGCACTGCGCGCCGTCACTTCCGTCGATGGCATGACCGCCGATTTCTACCACTACGACATGAACTTCCTCGGCAAGGCCGCCACCCGCATCATCAACGAGGTCCGCGGCATCAACCG
This sequence comes from Martelella sp. FLE1502, assembly GCF_053484255.1. NCBI lineage: Bacteria > Pseudomonadati > Pseudomonadota > Alphaproteobacteria > Hyphomicrobiales > Aurantimonadaceae > Martelella > Martelella sp. FLE1502. The sequence goes on along the minus strand of NZ_JBAKFQ010000009.1, from coordinate 37,409 downwards.
TGTCGTCTATGACGTAACCTCAAAGCCGCCGGGCACGATCGAGTGGGAATGATTCAGGCCCATTTGAGGGTATCGGGGGATTGCGATCTAACGCGCTTTATGCTGCCCAGATAATAAAGCGATTTGCGCTGATCCGCACGGTCTGGCGCGGCAGGACATGGATGGTAACGATCTCTTCGCATTGATCAGCGCCCTGGCCTGGCTTGCCGATCAGCCTCCGCTCGTCCCGCCCGCGGATCACCTGTTCGACATCATATCGGACGCCATTCTCTTGAGGCGGCCCGGCGGGGTCCCGGAAAACCAGAGCGTATAAGCTGCCTGAGAAGAGTTGCCCGGCGACTAGAGCCATTCCGCGTTTCACGGAAACGAGAAAAGGCTCTATCTCTTTGTTTTTACGCAATTCCGGGCGGTGAACCGGTGTCCACTTCACCTGGAATTGCTTTCGTCGGGCTCATGTGAGGGACCCGCAGCGCCTTGCGGACCGGCCGCGCGGTAACGCAGCCCGTCAACCAGAAGCGCGACCAGCCGGCGCGCGGCGGCTGGATTGCCGTCGCTTGACGGCATGCACAGGCTCGCCACCGCGCGCAAGAGATCATACGGATTTGCGTCGGGGCGTATTTCTCCGGCAGCGACGGCGGCATCGAGCAATTTTTGCAAAGCAGGCTCGAACCGGCTGTCGAAATAGGCCGGCAGGGCCTCGAACGCCGGGTCGCCCGAATGGAGCGCGGCGGCGAGCCCGCGCTTGGCAACGATGAAGTCGACAAAGCGCTGCAACCAGCGGTCGAGCGCCTCTGCGGGAGGATAGGCTTGCGTGAGAGAGGTCGCGGCGTCCGCGCAGGCGTCGACCTCACTGCGAAACACCGCCGCAATCAGGTCGGAGCGCTGCGGAAAGTTGCGGTAGATGGTCCCGACGCCGACGCCCGCCTTTTCCGCGATCTCGCGCATCGGCGCCTCGACCCCCGATGTGGCGAACACGTCCCGCGCGGTGCGCACCAGTGTCTCGATATTGCGCTGCGCATCCGCGCGCACGCTCCGTTCCGACGATCTGCCAGCCATGGATTCCTGAAATTCTCCGATACGCGCTTGTTAAACGGAACAATGTTCCGTATATAGGCGGAAGACTGTTCCGCTTAATACGCCGCCGGGCTTCAAAAAGCCAGCAGAGAAACCAGTGGACTTATTCGAGGGATATGAAATGCGCATTTTTCTGACCGGCGCGACCGGTTTCATCGGTTCGGCGCTCGCGCCTAACCTGCTCGACGACGGACACGAAGTCCTGGGACTTGCGCGGTCTGAACCGTCTGCCGAAGTCTTGCGGCAAGCCGGTTGCGATGTCCTGAAAGGCGATCTGCGTGACCTGGAGAGCCTGCGTCTTGGCGCGGAGCAGACTGATGCCGTTATCCATACGGCCTTCGATCATGATTTCTCCCGCATGGCGGAAAACTGCGAGATGGACCGCCTCGCGATCGAGGCGATGGGCAGCGCCCTTGCCGGATCGGGCAAAAGGTTCATCGTCACGTCGGGTCTGCCGCCTCTCATGGGTCAGGTTTCGACGGAGACCGATATCCTGCCGCCCGGCGCTCACGGCATGCCGCGCGTATCGGAGCAGGTCGCCATGGCTTTGACTGACAGCGGCGTTCGCGTATCGGTGATCAGGATGCCGCAGGTTCACGATCGGAACCGGCAGGGATTTGCCTCCTACCTGATGGACCATGCGCACACCCACGGCGTCTCGGCTTATGTCGGCGACGGACAGAACCGCTGGCCGGCGGTTCACCGGCTCGATGCCGCCCGGCTTTACAGCCTCGTCCTCAAAAATGGTGCGAGCGGCGAGCGCTACCATGCCGTGAGCGAAGAAGGCGTGACAGTCCGCGACGTCGCCGAAGCGATCGGCAAACGGCTGGATGTGCCGGTGAGGTCGCTTTCGGAAGAAGACTCGGCATCCCACTTCGGCTGGCTTGATCGGATTGCGCGGATGGACGTCCCGGCCTCCAGCGTCCTGACAAGACAAAAGCTGCAATGGCAACCCCTGCAGAAGGCCGGTCTCATCCAGGATATTCTGGATTCGGTCTGAACGAAGGTCTGTCACCCAAAACATCATTCCCGCGAATGGAGACCAAGACCATGCCCGAACCAACCGTAAAACCGGACAGGCCGCCGGTACCGATGGCGACGCCCATCCTTTCCTTCAGTCCCGTGACCTTCGAGGTCCCGGGCCGCCAGGCGCCGCTCGAAATGCGGGTCGTCGTCCCGGCGACGGGGGACAAGCTGCCGGTGATCCTGCTGTCTCACGGCCACGGCGCCTCGAATTTCATCGCCTCGATGCGAGGCTATGGCCCGCTGGTCGACTTTTATGCCTCCCATGGCTTCGTGGTGATCATTCCAACGCACCAGAACTCCAAGACCCTCGGTCTCGATACGAGCGGTCCCGAGGGGCCGTTGTTCTGGAAATCGCGCCCGAGGGACATGAGCTTCATCATCGATCATCTCGATGAGATCGAAACCGCCGTCCCCGGCCTTGCGGGACGTATCGACAGGAACCGTATCGCCGCGGTGGGGCATTCCCTGGGCGGGCACACCGTCGCCATGCTGGCCGGCATGCGCGTGAAAGATCCCGCAGACGGCAAAGACGTGGACCTCTCCGAGACACGAATAAAGGCGGCCGTCCTGTTCTCGCCGCCGGGTAGCGGAAGCGGTGCGTCCGCAACGATAGCCGAACGCTATCCGGCCCTGGTCAACAGCGACTTCAGCTTCATGACGACGCCTTGTCTGGTGGTGACGGGCGACAAGGACGTCAACCCGATGTTCTCGGAGCGCGCGGACTGGCGGGCTGATGCCTACCGGCTTGCACCGGGCCCCAAATCGCTCCTGACCGTGAGGGATGCCGGGCACATTTTCGGCGGCATATCGGGCTATGACGCTGCGGAAACATCGGACGAAAGCCCGGAACGCGTTGCCGCCATCCAGCGCATCACCTGGGCCTATCTCAGGACCGCGCTCTATCCGGACGATCCGGCCTGGAGCACGATAAAGAACGAGACCGAAACCGGTTCAGGGGGGCGGATCGAGAGCAAATAGATAGAAGCCTTAAAAGCCGATTTCCGGGGGTGGACGATTGCGCCGCCGGAATGATTTGTCCGCCATGAACCTGTCGTCCGGCACCAGCCTTCGGCAAAAGCGTCTTACCGGAGCGTGCAGCCCTTTTATCCCCGTAATGCTGCTGCAATCTCGGCAGGCAAGACTGCCGCTGCGCAGAACCCGGAGAAGCGATGAGACTCCTGCTGATTGAAGATGAACGGGAGTTGGCGAATGCGCTGGCGGCGGCGCTGGGCAAGCACGGCGTTGTCATCGACCATGCCGTGTATCTCGCGGATGCATTCGAGCTCACGCTTCAAAACACATACGACGCCATTCTTCTGGACAGGCGCTTGCCGGATGGCGAGGGCCTGACCTTCATTCCGAAACTGAGGCGGGCTGGGGTCGGTACGCCCGTCATCGTGCTGACGGCCAGAAACGAACCGATGGAGCGCGTCGAGGGGCTGGACCTCGGCGCGGACGATTACCTCGGAAAGCCGTTTCTCATCGAGGAACTGATGGCGCGGGTGCGCGCCCTGCTCAGGCGACCGCCAGCCCTCGAGGAACAGACTATCCGGGTGGGGCGATTGCACATCGATCCGCTGCATCTCGATGTCATGGCGGGTTCCGTCCCGCTCGATCTTCCCCGGCGTGAACTTCTGGTCCTTCAGGCGCTCGCCAGGCGGAAGGGAAAGACCGTTCTTCGCTCCACGCTCGAGGAGGCGGTCTACAATTACGAGGAGGAAATACAATCCAACGCTCTTGATGCCCATATTTCGAGGCTGCGAAAGCGTCTGGCGGACGCCGGTGCCGGGGTAACGATCCACAATATCCGGGGCGTCGGCTATCTTCTGAGGGAAGGATGATGCGCGCCGGACGCCAATCCAGTCCCTCGCTCAGATGGCGATTGAGCTGGCAGCTCAGCCTCGTGATCACGGCCGTCATTGCCGTCGTCATCGTCGGGCTTTCCATCTATGCCACGATGGTGCTTTCGCCGAATATCGCCATGGAGCAAGCGGTCAAATCCGCCGTGGCGGAGGCGATTGAGCGCGATCGTGAGGGCGATCTCGCGCTTGAAGATACGCCGGCCCTTCGTTCATTGATCGCGCGCAACGACGGGCTCTGGTTCGTGGTCGCCACAACCGACGGCGATTCCGTCTCCCATGGAACCGTCCCCGCCACCTATGCCGCCATCGCGCCGCTCGTGAGCCTGTTTCATTCGGCTGATATTCGCGGGGCAAGCGGTGTGCGTGAAATCGCTTCGATCGAGGACGTCGCGACGCCGATCGGCGACGTCAGGATCCTGTTTGGCGGTGCCGCCGGCAAAGGCTGGCCTGTTCTTGCAATCCTCGCGGAGGCCTATCCGATCTACCTCTCGCTTCTCGCAATCGCGCTGCCGGCCATCTTTCTTGCGGTTCCCCGCATCGTCGGGCGTGCGATCGCGCGCGTCAGCGACGTCGCTGACATGGCATCGCAGATCGAGCTGCAGCAGCGTGGGGACCGGCTGCCTGTAGCCGGCATTCCCAAGGAGGTTGCGCCTCTCGTCGTGGCATTCAACGGCGCGCTCGAGCGTATCGAAAACGAGTTCAGGAAACGCCAGCGTTTCCTGATCGACGCGGCGCATGAACTCAGGACGCCGATCGCCATCATGCAGACGCGCATCGAGGGCCTGTCCGAAGGGCCGGAGCGCAGGCGATTGCTGGATGATGTCGCGCGCCTGGCGGAGATGGCGGAGCAGCTTCTCGATTTCGAGCGCGGCGGCCAGACGATCGATCTTGCCGAAACGGTGGATCTCGTTGATATCGCGCGCATAGCGGTGGCGGATCTCGCACCGCTCGCCATCGCGGCGGGTTACGAGATTTCGTTTCATGGCGGCGACATGCCCGTCGAGCGCAAAGGCGACAGCGCCGCCCTGCGCCGCGCGATCGGCAATCTCATCCGCAACGCCATTGAGCACGGCGGCGGTCATGGGGCAATCACGGTTTCAGCATTGGCGGACGGCGAAATCAGCGTGAGCGATGAAGGCCCCGGCATAGCGGCGGATCATCAGGACCTGGTGTTCGAGCCTTTCTATCGCGTGGTTCCGAACAGCCGCGGCGCAGGCCTTGGATTGAGCCTGGTAAAGCAGATCGTCGAAAGACATGGCGGGCATGTCGGCATCGAAAGCAGCTCCAGCGGCACCAGGGTAACAATGCGGCTTTAGGCTTTAAGAGTGGTCCTAAGGCCCCGAAAAAAAATTGCGCTGACAGGGGAATCCGCCCGCATCCATGGCGCGGCCCGTAATGTCCCCGCAATTCTTCCGTTCCATCTTTGCGCGCGAACCATCGCCGCAAGCTGCGGCGGCATTGAAACGAGAGCAGATTTTATGAGAACCGACAATCGCACATCACGGGCAAGAGGCCGGTCGACTTCGCTGACGGCCGACATCCTCGCGCCCAACTCAATCGCAGCGTCCGCCACCCATTACTGGAGGCAGTGCTCATGACCTGGGATCCGAGCGCGGAATGGACGGGCTATGCCGCACCGACATCGTTCGATGACTATGCGAAGCGCTACGAGCGCTTCTTCAGGATGCGGCGCGAAGGCGGCATCATCGAGCTGTGCATGCACACCGACGACGGCCCCTACAGACATACCCACGCCGCCCACAACGCCTGGGCGCGCGTCTGGCAGGATGTCGGCAACGATCCCGAGAACCAGGTGCTGATCCTGACCGGCACGGGTGACAAATGGATGATGGGCGATCCGAAAGGGCTCAATCCGAAACCGGCGTCGGAGCTGGACCCGGACCACATCTACCAGCGGATGATGGACGGGTGGAAGCATATCGAAAACTTCATCTACGGCATCGACATGCCCACCATCGCGGCCGTCAATGGGCCCGGCGTCCACACGGAATTCGCGCTTTTGTCCGACGTCACCTTTTCAGCCCCGGACGCGGATTTCATGGACCCCCACTTCTGGTTGGGAAGCCCTCCGGGCGACGGGCAGGGCATGGCGCTGCAAGCCCTGATGGGGCCAAAGCGCGCGGCCTATTCTATCTACGCGTCGAAATCCATTCCGGCGCCAATGGCGCTCGAACTCGGTCTCGTCAACGAGATCTTTCCGCGGGACGCGCTTCTCGACAGGGCCTGGGACCTCGCCCGCTACATGATGAAACGGCCGCGCTACACGCGCTGGGCGACCCACAATATCCTGTCGCGACATTGGAAGAAGGCGATCTCCGAAGATTTCGGTTTCCACATGGCGCATCAGATGCTGGCAAATGTGGCGAGCAAATCGGTTGTCCCGGATCCGGCGCTGCTGGCCGATCCTCGCAACCCCTTTTGACCAGACATTGGGGTTGTCCTGCCGAGCAGCCGAAGCCGCCGGCTTTGATTGCCCGGCAGGGTACACCCTTTACCGGAGTGAGCATGACTGACGATCACGAAGATCCCATCGCCGTGCAAAGGCGCGGACAGTTCCCATTGACACGCCGCGCACTGCTCGCTGCCTCGTTAGCGACAATTGCCGCCGCCCCGGTCTCGAAAGCCTTTGGCGGCAGCGCGCAACCCGTGACGGGGCCGATCAACGCCGAATGCGCTTACGCCTATGCCTATGTCTACGTCCTGGGGTAGGCCGGCATGAGCACTCGCGTGGGCGCGCTTGCCCTTTGTCTGTTGGTTTCTACAATTCAGCGCAGCGCCGCCGCGATATTGCCGCCGTCGACGGTGGTGACATTGGCGGTTGTGCTTTCGGCGCATGCGAGATCGAAGAAGGCGCGGGCCACGTCCTCGGCGGTAACTTCGCGGTGCAGCAGGTTGCCGCCCATATATTCCTCTACCGAGAGACCGCGCGCGGCGGCCCGGCTTTCAATCATGGCGTCGTCGAGCAGGCCGGAGCGGATGCGGTCGGCATTGACGGCGTTGGAGCGGATGCCGTCCTTGCCGTGCTCCAGCGCATACTGGCGTGACAGGAACAGGGTTGCCGCCTTGGAAAGCCCGTAGGCGCCGAAATTCGCGCCGGGATTGACCGCCTGCTTGCTGGCGTTGAACAACAGCGCGCCGCCGGTGCCCTGCGCGCGCATGATGCGCACGGCCTCCTGCGCCACGCTCTGATGGGCGAAGAAGTTCAGCTCAAAGCTCTTGCGCAGCACCGCGTCGTCAAGCGTCGCGATCGGCCCCTGGAAGGCGGCGCCTGCGTTCGAGACCACGATGTCGACCCCGCCGAAGCGGGATACCGCGGCTGCAAATCCGGACTTCACCGAGGCCGGATCGGTGACATCCATCGCCACGCCGATCGCGCCATTGCCGGCCGCGCGCGCGACCTCTTCGGCCCGCGCGCCATCGAGATCGGCAACCACCACATGCGCGCCTTCCGCTGCGAACTTCCGGGCAACGGCCGCGCCGATCGCGCCGCCGCCGCCGGTGACGAGGGCCACCTGACCGGTCAGCGGTTTCGGCTTGTTGCCGGCAAGCTTGGCTTGCTCCAGTGACCAGTATTCTAGCTCGAAAAGCTCTGGACGGCTGACCGGCTCGAACCGGCCCACCATTTCAGCGTCGCGCGCCGCCTCGATCCACATTTCGCCGAGATCGGCGGCGATCTTTGCCTCCTTGGCGGTGCGGCCGTGGCCGAAAAGGCCGACGCCCGGCACCAGCGTCAGACGCGGCATGGCGTCGAGCATGGTCCGGTTGACGTCGTCGCGGTCGTTGTTTTCGTTGAAATATTTCGTGTAAGCCTCGGCATAGCGCTCCACCGCACCAGCCGTCGCGGCGGCAAAGCCCTCAAGATCGTCCGCTATCGGGGCCGGCAGAACACTCGGCCCGGTCTTGATGCGGATCGAGAGATCTGGCGTGGAGACGCCGCGCCCGGCCATATCGGAAAGCTCCTCGGCGTTCACCAATTCCATGATTGCGGGCGAGGTGCGGAAGTCGTTGACCATGCGCCCGAAGCGCTTGCCCTTCTCCCTGATGGCCACCGCGCCGCGCAGGATCGGTGCAATCATGTCCGCGTCGGCGAGCCCGTCCGGCAGGCTGACGGCGTGGAAGGCCGGCTTGCCCTCGCGCCGGACATAATCTTCGGCGCGCGAGACATAGTCGATCATCAGGTCGTAGGCCTCCTTCGCGGTCTCGGCGAAGGTGAAGATGCCGTGCTTGTCGAGGATCAGGGCGTCGGCATCCGGCTTTGCCTCGAACGCCTCGGCCGACGCCTTGGCGAGCGCGAAGCCGGGCATGATGTAGGGCACGAAGGCGAAACGGTCACCGAACGCGGCATCGGCAAGCCGGCGGCTTTCGGCCTGGTCAACGATCGCCAGCACCGCTGTGGAATGGGTGTGGTTGACGAATTTCTGCGGCAGGAAGGCGTGGAGCAGGGCTTCGACGGAAGGGTTGGGGGAGGCAGGGTCGATCAGGTTGGCGCGCTGGAGCGTGACCATGTCTTCGTCCGAAAGCCTGTCGAAGGCGCGCGCCTTCAGGAGCGGGTTGAGCTTGACCGCCGGCAGTCCTGCCGGCTCGATGATCCCCATGTCCCAGCCGCTGCCCTTGACGCAAAGCACGTCGAAACGCTCGCCGACGAGGTCGGTCGCGACCGTCTTCACCGAAGTATTGCCGCCGCCATGCAGCACCAGACGCGGCTCGCCGCCGAGAAGCCTCGTGGTGTAGGTGCAGAGCGCCAGGTCTTCGTTGACGCCGTTTGCGCCATAGCGTTCGACCGCCGCCTTCGCCTTGTCATCGCGCCACAGATTTTCCATCGATTATCCTCCCTGAAGCCACTGGCTTCGGTCTTTCTCTTAATCTTCGTTCAGTGGTCGGCGTTCAGGCTTTCCAGGCATCCATAAGCTGTTCGGCCATGGACCGCGTCACAACCAGGTGAGACACGAAGCCGCCCCGAAGCGCTGCCTTCAGCGCCTCGAATTTCTCGGCCTCCTGCACCACCATCAGCCGCTTGGGAATCTGGCGCACCGTGTCGAGATCGGCGGAGATGCAGCGGCGATTGTGCTCGCAATCCATGATCGCGCCATCGCGGTCGATCACCTGTCCGGCGATCACGCCGGCCGCGCCCTGTTCGCCAAGCGTCTCGATTTCGGCGGCGGAAAGCGCGCCGCATTTCACCAGATGGCTGTCGGGCGCAATGCCGCCGACCGAGTAAAGCACCAGATCGCATTTGCCGATCATCGCCATCTGCTGGTGAATGATCTCCTCATCGCGCAACTGGGCGCACAGCGCCTCGGTGCTCAGCACCAGCGGCGCGTAGAAATTGATGCCCTCGGCATTCAGCCGACGGGCAATTTCGGTGGTGCACTGGTCCGGGCGGTAGTTATACGGCGCGCCGAGATTGCCGCAGAGCTGGATCACGGTCACGCCCTGCAGATCGGCGAACGGCATGGCGTCGGCGATGTGATAGACGGTCCGCCCCCAGGCAACGCCAACCTTGTCGCCCTTGTTGATCAGCCCCTGGAACACCGCCGCGGCCACGACCGGCATTTCGGTCTCCGGGTCGAGCGCCTGACGGTCCTCGGGGACGATCCAGACCGCGTCCAGGCCCAACGCATCCTCCATCTCCCGCGCCAGAACGTCATCGGCGAAAAGCTCGGTCGAGGTGGAGATGGTGACGATGCCCATTTCGCGGGCGCGACGCAGATACATGGCGACCGAGGCGCGCGATATGTCGAGCTGTTTCGCCACCTCATCCTGGCGCAGGCCATGGGTGTAGTAGAGCCAGGCGGCTTTGTGGAGAATGCGGTCGCTCGGTCGGATCAGCATCAGTGTCTCATCGTGGTCTGGACATTATCCATGTCGGGTGAAAAAAGTGAATTTGCCCGCTTCGCTCCCGCGCCGCAAGAAGGGCCTCCTACCCCGCCCTGACCGTTTCGCCTAGGCGTCTGCAGGCATCCACCAGTGTTTCCCGTTCGCGGATCAGCGCGCCGCCGATCAGATAGATGACGTCCCGACCATAGGCCGTCTTCATTTCCGGCACGCGTTCGAATGTCATGCCGCCGCCGGGGGCGGGCAGGATCGGCTTCAGCGTCGAAAATTCCGCAGCGCAGCCATCGACAATCGACAGGCATTCCTCCCGCGAAAAGCCGAAGCGGCCGCCGAAATTGGGGTAGACCGCAGCATCCACGCCCATCAGCCGCTGCAGCGTTCCGTAATAGAAGCGGTGGGAAAAACCGCAGTCGCCGCCCACGACATTGGCGCCGGAAAAGGCCGGGTGCGAGATCACCGGCAGGCCGAAATCAGGGTCGGCCGCCAGTTGCAGCGCGACATCGTAGCCGGCAAGCGCCGGAGCCAGCATCACGCCGCCCGCGCCCTTTTCCTTCGCCTCGTAGGCCCGTTCGATTGTCTGGCCGCGTTGCGCGGTGATGTTGGGAATGAACCGGGTGTTGCAACCGGTTTTCGCATTGGCCTCGCCGATCGCCTCGACGCAGGCGGAAAGCCGTTCGGAGAAGGGTGAGGTCTTCTGGTCGACAAGGCCGTGATCGTCCTTGACGAAGTTCATACCACCGCGCGCGAAATCGCCCGCAAGCCGCGCCAGTTCCGCCGTCGAAAGCCCGACGGGCTTGATCGCCGACATCAGCAGCGGTCCGCCGGAAACGCCGGCGAGATCGTAAAGCCCCGCACGGCCGAAACGCGGGCCGGGTGTGATCGCCTCAAGCCCCGCGCAGGGTTTCATCCAGACAAGCCGGGTCTTCGAAAGGATCGAGGAATTGCCGAACAGCACGTTCAGAAGCTGCAGGAAATCGCCACCGGCATCGTCGAAACTGTAGGAAATCTCGGCAACATAGCCACCATCGGCCGCCTCGAGCCCCTCCAGCCGGCCGAGAATTTCATCCTCGACATAGCCGGCGGGCACGATATCGCGCGGAATCTCGACGGTCTGCTCGACCGTGATGTTGAGCGCGCGCTGTTTCGCCGTCTCGTAATCGGCGTCGGAGAGCAGGTAGCCTGCGGAAAAGCGCTCCGCCATCAAAGCGCCTCCGCCTTTTCAGCCGAATGCACCGCATCGAGGCGGACGGCCTCAAGCGCATCGTCGGTGATGTCGAGCTCGTGGTCGAGCACATCCTCGATTGCGCGCACCAGGGCGATGGCATCAAGCCCGTATTTCTTCATCAGATAAGGCTTGGAAGCGCCATGGGCAAAAGTGTCGTTGAGGCCGAGGCGGCGAAGCTTCACGCCAAGCCCTTCCTCGGCAATGATTTCCGCCGCAATCGTGCCAAGCCCACCGGTGATGATGTGGTTTTCGAGCGTCACCACACCCTTCTTGCCGCGCGCGGCCTCGATGAAGGTGTCGCGGTCGAACGGTTTAAGCGTCGAGGCATGGAGGTGATGGACGCCGACGCCTTTTTCCGAAAGCGCCGCCGTGGCCCGCAGCGCCTCCTCGGTGCACACGCCGGATGTCAGCACGAGCACATCGTCGCCCTTGCTGAGCGTACGCAGCTTGTTGAATGCGAACGGGGTCGAAAACAACCGCGGCACCTGGCCGCGCAGCACCCGCACATAAACCGGGCCGTCAATGCTGTCGGCAACCTCAAGCACGGTTTCCACCTCGGTCGCGTCGCCGGTTTCCAGCACCGTCATATTGGGGATCGCGCGCATCACGGCGATATCCTCGATCGCCTGATGGGTGATGCCGCCGGGCGTGGTGATGCCGGGCAGAAAGCCCATCATCCGCACCTTGCGATTGGAATAGGCGATCGAATTGATGAGCTGGTCATAGGGGCGGCGATAGAGGAACACCGCGAAGGTGTGGATGAAGGGCCGGTAGCCCTGCATGGCCAACCCGCCGGCGAAGGAAAGCATGTTCTGCTCGGCCATGCCCATGGACAGGAACTGGTCTGGATGTCGGTCGCGAAAGCCGTCGACCTCGCAGGACGAGGTGAGGTCGGCCGAAAGGCACATCACCTCGGGCCGCGCGGTGGCGAAGGTTTCGAACGCCGTGGCGTAGGGTCTGTTGACGATGTCCACCATGATCAGGCCTCTTCGATTTCATTGAGGTCGACGCCGAGCTCGACCGCCAGCGCATCGCGCATCTCGATGCGCTCGTCTGCGCCCTTGAAACGCACGTAATGCAGGCGCGGGAAGCGTTTCTTCAGGAAGTTCATACCCTGATAGGGTGATGTATTGGCGAGGATCACCAGCGGCTTGCCGGGCTCGGCGCTGACGGCGGCCTTGCGCATCGCCTCAAGATCATGGCCGTCGATCGAACGGCAGGTCGCGCCGAAGGCGGCGATCCGTTCCGGAAGGTCGTAGAGTTCCTGCACCGAGGACATCGCCCCGTCGCATTGCTGGCGGTTGACGTCGACGATGACGCGGATGTTGTCGATTGCGTGGTGGCGCATGGCGGAGATGCATTCCCAGGTCTGGCCTTCCTGGAATTCGCCGTCCGACATGTAGACCCAGACCTTGCCCTTCTCGCCCGCGCGCTTGCGGGCAAAGGCGACGCCGGAGGCCATGGAAAGCCCCTGTGCCAACGAGCCGGTGGTGACTTCCATGCCGGGGCTGTGCTCGGCCCCGATCATCTCCACCGAGCCGCCATCCTTGTTGAAGTGGTCGAGCGCGTTCTCGTCCATCCGGCCGACCTCGATCAGCGCCGAATAGATCACCAGCGCATAATGAGCGGGCGAGACGAAGAAGCGGTCATATTCGGGCGCGAACGGGCCGTGATAGCCCGCGCCCGTGAAGGCATCCGGGTTGTGGGCCGACGGCACGCCGGCGAAGGGCTTGGGAACCGGCGGCAGTGTCGGCGCGCCGAGATGCAGCGCCTCGTTATAGAGAAAGGCGAGGCTTTCGGCCGCCGAACAGGCCTGGCTCAGATAGCCGCCATTGTTGCGCATCGTGTGCAGGAACACCCGCTTGCGGATGCCGTGCGCGATATCCTCGGTGGATTTTTCGTTGGTCAGGGACATGGGATCAGTTCTCTTTTTCGAACAGGCGTGCAAGGCCTGCCGCCGATGCTTCCGCGACGCCGCGCTCTGTGATCAGGCCGGTGACAAGGCGGGCGGGGGTGACGTCGAAGGCGGGGTTTCGGGCGGGCGTGCCTTTCGGCGATACGCGCACCGAGATGATTTCGCCTGCCGCGCTTTCGCCCTGGACGAAGCTCACCTCGTCGCTGTTGCGCTCCTCGATCGGGATTTCGGCAACGCCGTCATTCACCGTCCAGTCGATCGTGGGCGAGGGCAAGGCGACATAGAACGGCACGCCGTTATCCTTCGCCGCCAGCGCCTTCAGATAGGTGCCGATCTTGTTGCAGACATCGCCCGAGGCTGTAGTGCGGTCGGTGCCGACAATCACCATGTCGATCTCGCCATGCTGCATCAGATGGCCGCCCGCATTGTCCACGATCAGGTCATGCGGCACGCCATGGCCCTCCATTTCCCAGGCGGTGAGATAGGCGCCCTGATTGCGCGGGCGGGTTTCATCGACGAAGACATGGACCGGAATGCCGGCCTCCATCGCCAGATAGATCGGCGCGGTCGCCGTGCCGTAATCGACGGTGGCAAGCCAGCCGGCATTGCAGTGGGTGAGGATGTTGACCGGCTCGCCCGGCTTCTTCTTCGCTGCGATCTCCTTGATGATTTCTAGCCCGTGGCGGCCGATCGCGCGGTTCAGCTCCACATCCTCATCGGCGATCTCGGCGGCACGGCGATAGGCTGCCTCCGCGCGCTCGTCGGTCGCGACGTTCGAGAGCGTGTGCCGCATCTTGTCGAGCGCCCATTTGAGATTGATGGCTGTCGGCCGCGTTGCGTGCAGCTTCTCGGAGGTCGCATTGAGATTTGCATCAGAGGGGTCATCCGCCATGGCGATGGCGATGCCATAGGCGGCCGTCACGCCGATCAGCGGCGCGCCACGCACCCACATGTCGGCAATCGCCGTGGCGATCTCGTCAACCGTAGACAGGGTGACGACACGGAAATCATGCGGCAGCCAGCGCTGATCGATGATTTCAACAGAGCGGCCATCCTCGTGCGGCCAGATCGTGCGGTAGTGTTTATCGCCAACCTTCATGGGGCGCTCTCCTCTTCCAGCCGGATGGCCAGTCTTTCCAGTGCGTCAAGGCTGCTGATATGGCGGCGGTTGACGGCGATGTGACGGCCGAATTCGAGGGCTGCGGTCTCGCACCGCGCCTTCTGCGCGCGATCCGCAATGGTCTCGAAATCGGCATTATGGGCGAGGCCCAGAATACGGCGATGGATTTCCAGCCCGGCAAAGCCCAGCATGTCCTCGAACAGCGCATGCAGGAACCGCTCTAGCGCCTGTTCCGCGCCAAGCGTGTCGCCCTGGACCTCATAGAGCGCGCGCTGGAACAGGATGCCGGTGCGCTCCTCGCGCCACAGCCGCGAAAACTCGTCGCGGAAGACGGTCCATGTCTCCGAAATCGTATTCAGCAGGTGGCGGCGCATATCCTCACGCGCGCCGTTTTGTTCGTGACCGCGTTGCGAGAAGAAGCTCATCCAGTAATTGGCGAGCAGCATGCCGACATCGAAGGCCATCGGGCCGTAATAGGCGAATTCGGGATCGATCACCCGGGTCTCGTCCTCGGTGACCATGATCGAGCCGGTATGGAGGTCGCCATGCAGCATGGTCTCGGCGCGGGTGACGAATGCGTGCTTCATTTCCTGCGCCGTCACCTTCAGGTCGCGATCGGCGCGCAGCCTTGCCACGATGCCGTCGAGCTCCGGCGTCGTGTGGCTGTTCATCTCGGCATCGTAATAGGGGTCGGTGAAGACCAGCGCCTCGGTGATGTCGCACAGCGCATCATTGCCGGCAAAAAGCGCCATGTCCTTCTTGCGCGCCGCCGCTTCCATGGAAAGGTCGGAGCCCCGGAAAAGCGTGCGCGCCATGAACAGGCCGAGATCTTCGGCAAGCCGGGGCAGTACCTGCCCTTCGATCAGCGCCTTACGGAGAATGATGTGCGGGCTCAGGAATTCCTGAACGATGATCGCCTGGCGCTCATCGAAATAAAAAACTTCCGGCACGCTGCCCGGCGCGCGTTCGGCCTGGCGGATGAGGGCGTTATACTCGAAGAAGGATCGGGTCAGCGGCAGCGGCCAGCCTTCGCCCACAAGCCGCACATAGGGCAGCGCCTGCTTGACGATCATGCTTTTCCCGCCGCCCTCGACGATGAAGACGAGGTTCAGATTGCCGTCGCCGACCTCCCGGACCTGCCAGCCCGAGGGTGGTCCAAGCTTGTCCGTCAGGATTTCGAGCGAGCCCAGCCGTGACGGCAGGGTTTCGGGCCCAAGTGCCGCAAAGGCCTCTTCCAGCGCCATAGACATCCTCCCAAATGCGCCCCGGCGGTTTGCGCTCGCGGGGCTTTTTCAGCACGGTAGCGCCGCGATCTGTCATTTGTCAACACTAATGACATTTGCTATTTTTATTTTCTGGCAAATGTCATTGCTGTTGACATTTGATGATCTCCGCTTCTAGGATGATGGCGGGAGGAAATGAATTTCATGACCGCAGTGTTCCGCATAGACGGGCTGCGCAAGGCGTTCGGGCCGATCCAGGTGCTGGATGGCGTCGACCTGCACTTGCGTTCCGGAGAAGTGACCGTGCTGATGGGAGCGAACGGCGCCGGCAAATCCACGCTGGTGCGCACCGTCACGGGTCTCTATCGCCCCGACAGCGGCACGATCACGCTGGCCGGCAAGCCGTTTACCCCCGCTACCCCCGCCGAAGCCATCCGCGCCGGCGTCGTCACCGTGCATCAGAACATCAATGACGGCGTTGCCGCCGATCTCGATGTCGCGACCAATCTCGTGCTCGACCGGCTGACAGGGCGCGGCGCTTCGGTGTTCTTCAATCCCTACAGGATCCGCAAACAGGCCCGCGTCGTCGCCGAGGCCATGGGGCTTTCGCTCGATCTTTCGGCCCAGGTTTCCGACCTGTCGCTCGCCGACCGCCAGATGGTGGCAATCGCCCGCGCCATGGCCCATAAGCCGCGCGTTCTCATTCTTGATGAGCCGACCTCGTCGCTCTCGAGCGCTGAAGCCGATCGCCTCTTTGCCCTGCTTGACAGATTGCGCGCCGATGGCGTTGCGATCCTCTATATCTCGCACCGCATGTCGGATATCAGGCGCTTGGCCGATACCATCGTCACGCTGCGCGATGGCCGGATTTCCGGTGTGTTCGAGGGGCCCGAGCTTGACTACAAGGGCGCCGTCGACGCCATGCTCGGCCGCACCATCAGCCATGGCCATGTGGACGTGCAAGATGGCGGGACCGAGGTTTTTTCCGCAACGGATCTCCAGATTGCCCCCGGCAAGAAGCCGTTCTCGATGACGCTGCGCGAGGGCGAAATCGTGGCTGTGACCGGTCTTGTCGGCGTCGGCAAGACCGTGCTGGCGGAAACGTTGTTCGGCGCGCGCCGGCCTCATAGTGGGCAGATGATGCTGGAGGGCAGAGCCTATGCGCCGAAAAATCCGGGCGCTGCGATTGGAAGCGGCGTGTTTCTGGTCGCCAAGGATCGCGCTGTGAGCGGGATCGTGCCCGATTTCAACATCTACGAAAACATCAGCCTGCCGTTCCTGAAGCGCCTGTCATCCTTCGGGATCATGAGCCGGTCGCGCGAAAAGGCGCAGGCGCGCGATCAGATTTCGGGCCTCAACGTTGTCTGCCGCACGGAGCGGGACGCCATGCAGACGCTGTCCGGCGGCAACCAGCAGAAGGTCATGGTCGGGCGCTGGCTGAGCCATGACGCGCGGTTGCTGATCCTCGACGAGCCGTTTCAGGGCGTCGACATCGCCGCCCGGCGCGATATCGCGTCGACCCTCAGGCAATCGGCCGGCGGCCGGGCAACGCTGGTCTTCCTGACCGAACTCGACGAGGCGTTCGAGATTGCCGACCGCATTCTGGTCATGTCCGAACACACGATTGTCGGCGAGCACAGAAACCTCGAAGTCGACCTTGATACACTTCTCGCCCAGATCGCCGGGCGTCTGGAAATGGTGAGCCAATGACCAACGAAGAGAACGCACTCGCCCATAATTCCGCCGTTGCGAAGCCGGAACACAAAGGCCGCCGCTCTGGCAATGTCCGCGCGTTGGCAATCCGTTATGGCTTTCTGGCGCTGCTGCTTGCGCTGGTGCTGATCTTCTCGATCGCCGCTCCGGGCTTTGCCTCGCCGCAGAGCGCGGTCTTCATCCTGCAATCGGTATCGATCACCGGCATTCTGGCGCTTGGCGTTACGGCAACGCTTGTAGTCGGCGGCTTCGATCTTTCGATCGGCTCAGTCGCGACCACGGCGTTGATGGCGTCTTCCTATGTCATGGTGGTGATGGGCGGCAACGCGTTCGAGGCCGTTGCCGTCTGCCTCGTGATCGGCGGATTGATCGGCCTTGTGAACGGTATTCTGATCGTTTATGGCCGCGTTCCCGATCTGCTCGCCACGCTCGGCATGATGTTCCTGCTGCTTGGCCTGCAGCGCATTCCGACCGAAGGGCGTTCGATTGCGACCGGCATGACGCTGCCGGATGGCTCGCAGGCTGAAGGCGCCTTTAGCGCCGCCTTTCTGGCGCTCGGCCGCCACCGCTTCGATTTCATCCTGCCCAATCTCGTGCCGGTCTCGGTCGTGGTGCTGATCGTTCTGGCGATCGCGATCTGGCTGTTTCTGGAGTTCACCCGGTATGGCCGGATGATGTATGCCGTCGGCTCCAATGAGCGCGCGGCAGCCCTCGCCGGCGCGCCGGTCAACGGCTACAAGATCCTCGCCTATGTGATTTCGGCAGAGTTCGCCTCGATCGGCGGCATTCTCCTGGCAGCCCGGCTCGGTCGCGGCGATATCGCCTCCGGCAACAATCTTCTGCTCGATGCCGTGGCCGCTGCGCTGATCGGCTTTGCCGTGCTGGGTGCAGCCAAGCCCAATGCCTTTGGCACGGCCATCGGCGCGCTCTTCGTTGGCATTCTGCTGCAGGGGCTCACGATGATGAACGCGCCCTATTACACCCAGGATTTCGTGAAGGGCGCGGTGCTGGTGATCGCGCTGGTCTTCACCTTCGCGCTCTCGACGCGGCACAAACATTGACCGGGCACTGAACATGAACGGGCGGTGTTCACCGCCCGTCGACAGGACCGATACTGGCGCCGGTATCGGGCACTGCGGGAGGAGGCGCAAGCGATCTCAAATCTGGATCTCAGACGTGGAGGAATGAGAAAATGAAAATCACACGCAGACTGTTCAACACCATGGCGGCGGGCGCAATGCTTTCCGCCGCCGCCATGCCGGCAATGGCCGCCGACATGCCGGCACCCTTCGACAAGCCGGAAGATGTCACCATCGCGCTGGTGCGCTACCTTTCCACCGGCGACTTCTTCCAGTCCTATCTGGCTGGCGTCGAAGCCCAGTCGAAGGCGCTCGGCCTCAATCTTCGCGTGCTTGACAGCCGCCAGGATGCAGCCCTTCAGGCCGACATGGTCGACCAGGCAATCGCGCTCGGCGTTGATGGCATCATCATCCAGCATGGTCTGACGGAAAGCATGCGCGAGGCCGCACAGCGCGCCGTCGATGCCGGCATTGATGTCGTTGCCTTCGACGTGAATGTCGAAAACGACGCGATCCCGCAGATCGAACAGTCGGACCATGATCTCGCCCGTCTGGCGCTGGAACAGGCGATCAAGGACAATGGCGACAGCTTTACCGCCGGCTATGTCTATGTTGCGGGCATCGCACCGCTCGACCGCCGCGACGAGGTCTGGCAGGAATTCAAGGAAAAATATCCGGGCATCGACGAAGTCGCCACTTTCGGCACGCTCGACAACCCGATCGCCAACTCCGTTGCCAACCAGGCCCGCTCGGTACTGTCGGCCAATCCGAACATCACCGTGATGTTCGCCCCCTATGACGAATTCGCCAAGGGCGTGAAGATCGCCGTGGACGAGGCCGGCATGTCGGATGCGGTCAAGATCTATTCGGCTGACGTCTCGACCTCCGATATCGCCGCCATGCGCGAGCCCGGCAGCGCATGGGTTGCGACGGCCGCCACCAATCCGGCTGTCGTCGGCGAGGTTTCGGTGCGCGCGCTGGCAATGATGCTCGCCGGCGAAGACCCCGGCCACAACGTCATCGTGCCGCCGACGCTGATCACCCAGCAGGCGCTTCTTGATGACGACATCAAGAACATGCAGGAGCTCAGCGAGAAACTGCCGGCCTTCGCCCACGCCGATGTCGCCACGCCCGACTGGATGCCGCTGCCCGACCGGCAGTAGGCCAACATTCTCCCCGGATCATCAGGCTGCCAAAGTCTGGTGATCCCCGCGATGCGGGTCCCGGCCATTGGCCGGGGCTTTTTTGTGTTGAACAAGACTTATCCGGCTTCCACCGTCACGCCGGCCTGCTCTTCGATCTCCGCAACGCGCTGCCCCACACGCTGCTGACGGTGGCGGCGGTGCGGCTGACAGACGGCCACACAACGGTGCAGGACCTGAAGGGCGCTAATCGACCACGGCGAATAGATCGCCGGTGCTCAGATTCTTGACCGTGGTGACATTCGCGCCGTCCCAGTAATAGGAAAAATGCTGGCCCTGGCTCGGAATGCCCGCGACATCCGGCCAGAACAAGGCGACCGCCGCGCCTTCAGGATACCGGACGCTGCCATAGAGTATGCCGTTCGCGTTTTCCGCATGGAGTTCCGCGCCCAGCGCCTGCGGCTTGCGATAGTCGTCCGGATCGTAGAGTTTGGCGAACCGCGCCCGGTCCCTGACATCGTGGAGATCGGCATCGAGCGTGCCGACGAGTTCGCGAAAATCGGAGGTCCAGCCCGCCGCCTGATCTGTGGCCGCCATGAAGATCGCATGGTGATGTATGGTCTCGAACAGCGCGACCTCGATCCGGTCGCCGGCATAATAGACGCCGAACGAACCGTCGCTGAACCGGCTCGGTCGGTCCGTCGAGGTATGAACGAAGGGCGCCATCGCCCAGGAGGCGCCTTCTCCGGCAACCCGGCGCTCGGGCGGCACCAGATCGAGCATGCCGACGCTTGTGCTTACGCGCGGGTTGGTCTTGGCCTCGGCTGACAGGATCGCGTCCCAGTCGGCCGGATCGGCGATATCCTCGAAGAGATCGATCGGCGGAAAGCGGGAACGGATGATCCGGTGGGTCTTCGCCCAAGTGACGCGCACGATATCGGGCATGGTCAAGCTCAGCCGCCCCGGACACTGTCGAGATAGCGCCGGACCCGCATGATATCGGTCAGTTCTCCGCCAAGCATGACGTCAAGCGCCGATGCGCCGCCGAAAGCCGCGTTGTCGCGTCGCACCCAGCCATAGACCCGGTCCGCATCCGTGAAGATGATCCGGAGCGCCTTGTGAATGCCCATCAGGTTGGAAAGCCGGGCTTTGAGATCGCGCGGAATGCGCCCGATATCGCCGCCCTTCCAGCGCGCCCATGTGCGCGGCGACAATCCGCCCAGCAGAATGCAGGCCTGGCTGTCACTCACCCGCCAACGTGCAAACAGATTGACCGCCGCCCGCGCCATGGCCTGCCCTTCCGCCTCGGTAATCTCGGGGGCTGTGTTCTGATAAGCGGTTTTTTCGATCACTTGCAGTTGGGGCATCGTTTATCCCGTTATTGCCTTTTGGCTGAATATAGTAATCTTTGTGCCATATGACAACCCGTCACGTTTGCTGGCAAACCACGTTGCAGACACTTTGAGCTTGCCTCCCCTCTGTCCGTCACCCCGGACGTGATCCGGGGTCCAGGGCGAGGGGACGCCTTACGTTCAAGGGGCTTTACTCGTGACCATTGTCGAAATTGCCCTGGATGCCGGCTCAAGGCCGGCATGACGGAGGAGCCGGAAAAGGGACTTTGTCAATAAACTGCCGTCCGGGCATTTGCGGGTTAGCCTCCTTTTATCCCCCGGAACACTTGACCTCGCGCGCGCACCTTCCAATCTTCGGAGGAGACGCAAGGAAAAGATCATGGCCCCCAGGAAACCGATATTGCCGGGCACAAGCAGCAGGCCGCTCGATCCCGATCTGGACGCCCTTCAATACGAGATCATGCAGGAGACGGCGCAGGCGCTGGGGCGGATCGGCGGGCGGCTGGAGGAGGCGCTAGCGGCGCTCAGACGCCACGACGAGACGCCGGGCTCCAATCAGGACCGCGATGAACTGGTGCAGGCAGCGGCCGACCGCGCTTTCGCGCTGTTCATCCAGCGCGATTATCTGGGGCTGCGCACCGATCACCATCTGAAGTCGACCTATGACATACCGCGCGAGGTGATGCTCAGGATCGGGGTGATGAAGAAGCGGGAGAAGGGCGGCGAGGCTTGAGCATTGCGGAGGCTTCGAGCCGGCGATCAGATACGCGTTGCGCAAACAAAAACGCCCCGGTTTTTTGCCGGGGCGTTTGAGGACAGGGGGGTGTCTTACGTAGCTGAGTGATGGAGGCGTTCAATCTCGTCTTTCAGGTGAAGTTTCCTGCGTTTGATCGATGCGATTTCCTGGTCGGGGCTGGACGGCGAAGCCATTACGTCGTGAAGCTTCTTCTCAAGTTCGGAATGCTTTTCCTCGAGAGCGGCAAGATGCGTCTGAACTGTCATTGCACACGTCCTTCCTTTGGTTTCGCGCCGCCGGATGCGGCGCCTCGTCATCAAAGTGCAATATCAGCATGCCATGATCGAAGACGTTTGTCGAAGGCGGAAATGTGATTTTGTGAGGGCATTTTGCCCCAGGCAGGCCTGAACTCTCCGGCGCCTTGCTTTTCACCGAAAACGATTGATGCTAGAGCGTGTTTCGCCCGAAACGACGCATGGTCGGCGCGTGCCACATTCGTCGAATTTGTTGAAACAATGGAATGCCGATGAGCCCGATCAAGAATCCGCCTGTCGCCATCGTCATGGGGTCCCAGTCCGACTGGGAAACGATGAAGAACGCCGCCGACATTCTCGATATTCTCGACATCGATTACGACGCGCGGATCGTCTCCGCCCACCGCACGCCGGATCGCATGTATGAGTTCGCCCGCAGCGCCCGCGCCGAGGGCTTTCAGATCATCATTGCCGGTGCCGGCGGCGCGGCGCATCTGCCGGGCATGATGGCGGCGCTGACGCCGCTGCCGGTCTTTGGCGTGCCGGTCCAGTCGCGCGCGCTCTCCGGCCAGGACAGCCTGTTGTCGATCGTGCAGATGCCGGCGGGCATTCCGGTCGGAACGCTCGCCATCGGCAAGGCCGGCGCGGTCAACGCGGCGCTTCTGGCGGCGGCCGTTCTGGCGCTTGCCGATCCCGAGCTTGCGGGCCGGCTGGATGAATATCGCGTGCGCCAGGCGGCAAGCGTTGCCGAATACCCCATCGACAAGGACGAATGAGTTTCATGAAGACCATCGGTATCATCGGCGGCGGCCAGCTTGGCCGCATGCTGGCCATGGCGGCCGCCCGGCTTTCGATCCGCACCGTCATTCTGGAGCCGCAGGAAGATTGCCCGGCCGCCCAGGTCGCAAACCGCCATATCGTGGCGGCTTATGATGACGAGGCGGCGCTTTTTGAACTCGCCGGCGCCTGTGACGTGATCACCTATGAATTCGAGAATGTGCCGGAGAAAAGCGCCGCGCTTCTCTCCGCCGAACGGCCGGTCTATCCGCCGGCCCGCGCGCTGTCCGTCTCGCAGGACCGCCTCACCGAAAAGACCTTCCTCAACGACAGCGGTATTGCCACCGCCGGTTTCCGCGCGGTTGATACCGCTGAGGACCTTGCGGACGCGCTCAAGGCGTTTGGCGGGCGCGGCGTGTTGAAGACCCGCCGCTTCGGCTATGACGGCAAGGGCCAGTGGGTGTTTGACGGCAGCGACAATGATCCGGAGGCCGCATTTGCAGCGCTCAATGGCGCGCCTGCGATCTTCGAGGAGTGGATCGATTTCGATCGCGAAATCTCGGTGATCGCCGCGCGCGGCATGGACGGCACGTTCGTCTGTTTCGATCCCGCCGAGAATGTGCATCGCGACGGCATTCTCAGGACCTCCACCGTTCCGGCCAGCGTTTCGCCGGACATTGCGGCGGCCGCCGTGAAGGCGACGGAGCGGCTGCTGATTGGGCTCGATTATGTGGGCCTGCTGGGGTTGGAACTGTTTGTCGCCCGCGACGGCAGGCTGATCGCCAATGAATTCGCCCCGCGCGTCCACAATTCCGGCCACTGGACCGAGGCGGCCTGCGTCCTCTCGCAGTTCGAGCAGCATATCCGCGCCGTTTGCGGCCTACCGTTGATCGACCCCGTTCGCCACAGCGATTGCGTGATGCACAATATCATCGGCGATGATATGGACCGGATCGGGGCGTGGATGACGACCGAAGGCGCGCTCGTGCATCTCTATGGCAAGGCGGAAAGCCGGGCAGGGCGGAAAATGGGCCATGTCACCGTGCTGGAAAAGCGTCGCGACGGTTGACTTGGCGGCGATCATTCGCTAGGTAGCGGCCACTGTCGGGCGCGCTTTTCAAGGCGCGCCTTTGAATATCAATACTGACCGCCTTTACTGATCAGTCGAGAGCGGCACAAACAGCGGATCGAAAACATGAAGATCAAGAATTCGCTCAAGGCGCTCAAGTCCCGTCACCGGGAAAACCGTCTGGTGCGCCGCAAGGGCCGAGTATACATCATCAACAAGCAGAACCCGCGCTTCAAGGCCCGCCAGGGCTGAGATATTCAGCGCATTATCTGTTTGAATTTTTGCCATGACGGGATACCATTCCCGTCATGCGCTTTTCTGTGTCCGCCATTCTGATCCTCGCCGCCATGGCCGTCGCCGGCCCGCTGCCGGCGCTTGCGCAGGGCAATGCCGCGGATGAACAGATTTCCGAAATGCTCGACTCGGTTGTCGAGGCCGATCCGCTGGACAGGCTTTATGATCGGCTGAAACGCACAAGCGATGCCCGGCAGGCGGCGGATCTCGCCCGTCAGATCGACGAATATCTCGATCGCTCCCCGAGCGCCACGGTTTCCCTGCTGATCGAATGGTCGGATGATTCGGAAAATAACGGCCGCACCGCCGCCGCGCTCGATTTCTTGTCGGAGGCGATCGCGCTGAGGCCGGACGAGGCAGCCCCCTACCGCAAGCGCGCGGTGCTCCATTACACCCATGGCGATCTCGAACGCGCCATGGACGATATCCGCACATCGCTGTCCTTGGAGCCGCGCGATTTCGGCGCGCTCGGTCTGATGGCGACGATCCTCGACAGGACCGGACGACAGGAGGCCGCGGTCGCGGTCTGGCGGCGCTATCTCGAATTCTATCCCGCCGACCGCGATGTCGCGGCCTTTGTCGAAAGCACGCTGAACGAGCGGGCGGGCAAGCGGATTTAGCCGATTTCAGAAATGCATGACGTGGCGCAGCACGCGGTAGAGCAGATGCAGTGCAAGCAGCGCGGCGCCGGCGGCCAGGACGAGGTGGGAGAGCGGGCTCAGCAGGCTGCCCTCGATGGTGCCCGCGACGTCGGGATATTGATAAAGCAAGATGCGGATGGTGAGGCCCGCAAGCCCGACCACCACCAGCACAAGGCCGGCAAGTTTCATGATCCGATCTCCTGTCGTGAAGGAATAGAGATCGGTCTTTGGATGGCGGTATCGCCGCAATTGTCGTCACAAAAGACCGAAACAGCGAGGCGGCATGCGCGCCGCCTCTTTCAATTCTTTATAAAGTGCTTTTGTGGCGATTTAAGGCCGGTCTGTTATTCCTGCGACAGTGAGACCGAGATTGTATCAACCGGCGGCGCTTCAGAGATCAGTCCGTTTTCCGCCATGAACGCGCCGAAACGCTCGTACCGTTCGGCATCGGAGGCGGCGGGGCGCTTGGCGAAGCGGACGACGGATTCGGCGAAGGCCTGACGGTTTAGCTCGTCGTCGAGATCGGGATAGGCCTTTGCAAAGCTCTCCCATGCTTCCTCAGGATGGTTGACGATGAAGACTGTCGCCTTTTCCACAGCCTCGAGGAAGCGCGGCAGGCGGTCATCGTCAAGCATGTCGCTGCGGGTCACGTAGATCAGCTCGTCATAGACCGGCACGCCATGCTCTTCCGGAAAGAAGGCCTTGCCCTCGTGGCCGGCGATCCGCATCTGCGGCAGTTCGATATTGCGGAATGAGCCGATGGTCGCGTCGACCTGTCCGGACAGCAGCGACTGGGTCAGCGCGAAATTGACGTTGATGAGGGTTATGTCGTCCTTGGTGAGGCCCGCGTTCTCCAGCATCGTGGCCACCACCGCATCCTCGATGCCGGCCACCGAAAAACCGATCTTCTTGCCCTTCAGGTCGGCGACGGATTTGATCGGTCCGTCTTTCAGCACCGTCAGCGTGTTGAGCGGGGTTGAGACCAGCGTGCCGAAACGGACGATATCGATGCCGGCCTCGTGGTCGAGATAGAGATTGGGCTGGTAGTGAATGCCGATATCGACCTTTCCGGTCGCCACCATGCGCGGCACCATCGACGGGTCGGACGGCGGCACCAGTTCCACATCGAGCCCCTCATCGGCGAAATAGCCGTTCTCCTGGGCTACCACCAGCGGTCCGTGATCGGGGTTCACATACCATTCGAGGATCACGTCGAGTTTGTCGGCGGCGCTCGCCAGCCCGGGGGCCAGGGCAAGAGCGGCGGCGAATGCGAGTTTCTTTAGCATGTCATTCTCCTGTTTATCTGAGCCGGTCGCTCAATCCTCGTGCGACCAGCGGGTGAAGAAGGGAGCGGCGAGATCCACCGCCTTTCGAAACAGCACGGCCTCGAGTGCCAGGATCAGCATGGCGGCGAACACGGTGTCACTCTGCATGCGGGCATTGGCCTGGACCATGAGAAAGCCGAGTCCGCCGGCTGAGCCCACCCATTCGCCCACCACCGCGCCGAGCGGCGCGAGGGGCGCGGCGATCCTGAGGCCGGAAAACAGATGCGGCATCGCCAGCGGCAGACGGATATGGCGCAGCATCTCGAAATGATCCGCGCCATCGAGCAGGCCTGCGGCCACGATCTCCGGATCGGTGCGTCTCAGCCCGTCGGCAAAACTGGAGGCGACGGGGAAGAACACGATGATCGTCGTCATCACCACCTTGGAGGCGATGCCGAAGCCGAACCACAGAACCAGCATCGGCGCGATCACGAAGACGGGAAAGGATTGCAGCACCACCAGAACGGGCCAGATGAAACGGCCGATGCGGGGAAAGGCGGCAATGAAAATCGCCGCCGCCGCGCCGAAGACCGCGCCCATGGCAAAGCCCGCCAGGATTTCCCTGAGCGTCACCAGCGCCTCTTCAAGCAGCATGGCGTGGGCGGTCTGGAACTTCGCCAGCACGGCAAGCGGCGGCGGCAGGATATAGCGCGGCAGGTCGCCGAGATCGATGATCGCCTGCCAAAGCAAAAGCAGTGCAAAGGTGATCGTCAGGAAGGTGAGAACAGCCGAAAGGGTACGCTTCAATCCCGCTCTCCCCGGCAGTACCGGGCAGCGGAGGCGTCAATAGAGGCTGATTTTCTGGGCGTGTCGCTCAAGACCAAACTCCGTTCCTACGCCGGCATAACCCGGATCAGGTTCAAGGGTTCGGCCTTCGGCCATCTCAGTGTCACGGACACACCCCTCGGATGCCCCCTCTATGCCGCGCGCCGGCGCGCCGGTCAAGGGCCCGCCGGCGAAGTCGGGAACGCCGCTAATATAAACGCTAAGGTCCGAAAGGATTTGACAACGGATGCCGTTTTGACTTTCAACTTTTGGTATAAGGCCGTTTGCGGTTTGCAGCGACGGTTCATAAACGGGGTCATAAGAGGGGAAGGCGGCAACCGCCGCCCAAGCGGAGGAAAACCCATGCTCATCGCCATCGTCATTGTGGCAGCGCTGTTCGGCATGCTCTTCGGTTTCGACCAGGGCGTGATTTCCGGCGCCCTGCCGTTCATCAAGCAGGATTTCACGGTTTCGCCCTTCATGGAGGGCGTCATCACCTCGGCCGTGCCGCTCGGCGCGGTGGCGGGCACCGTGCTGGCCATGGTCACCACCGATCGCTACGGGCGTAAGCCGATGCTGATACTGGGCGCGCTGATATTCCTGGTCGGCTCGCTGATTTCCGCGCTCGCCTTCAACCAGTATGTGCTGACGCTCGCCCGCCTGTTGATCGGCGTCGGCATCGGCGCCTCGGCGATGACCGCGCCGATGTTTCTGGCGGAAGTCGCGCCGGCGCGCATTCGCGGCACCATCGTCTCGGCTTTCCAGTTGATGATCACTATCGGCATCATGGTGTCCTACATGTCGGATGCGGCCTTTGGCGGTTCGGGCGACTGGCGCTGGATGATCGGCGTCGGCGTGTTCCCGTCGATCGTGGCGCTGATCGGCATCCTGCTGTCGCCGGAAACGCCGCGCTGGCTGACGCTCAACGCCAATGCCGACAAGGCGCGCGATATCATCGCGAAGCTGCAGCCGGAATCCTCGCCCGCCGAGGTTGACGAGATCATCGCCGAGATCAAGGAAAGCGCAAAGGACGAGGAGGCGACGCCTGCTTGGAGCACGTTCCTGAAGCGCGGCATCCTGCCGGTGACGAGCTTCGCCATGATCGTGTTCGTGCTGCAGCAGCTTTCCGGCATCAACGCGATCATCTATTACGCCCCGGAAATCTTCAAGAATGCCGGCTTTTCCGGCACAACGACCGATCTTCTGGCCACCGTCGGCATCGGCGTCGTCAATGTCGCGCTGACCGTCGTCGCGATGTATCTGGTGGAAAGCATGGGCCGTCGCAAGCTGTTGATCCTCGGCTTCATCGGAACCGCGGCGTCGATGGCGCTGGTGACCGTGGCGACGATGATGGATGTCGCGGCAACCCCCTATCTTGCCATGATCGGCATTTTCGCCTTCATCGCCTTCTTCGCCGTCAGTCTCGGCCCGTTGCCCTGGCTCTATATGGCGGAGCTGTTTCCGCTGCGGCTCAGGTCGCGCGGCATGGCGCTCGCCTCGGTCGCCAACTGGTTCTTCAACTTCCTGGTGGCGCTGGTGTTTCCGGATCTGCTGGCGGGCATCGGCATCGTCGGAACCTTCGGGATATTCACCTTTTTCTGCGTCGTCGGCATCGTCTACGCGATCGCCGCAGCACCCGAGACCAAGGGCATCACGCTGGAGGAAATCGAGGCGCGCACCGTCGGCGCGTGAGGGCGGCAGCGCCACCCCTCCAAAGGAAGCGATCCTCGCCCTGGCCTTCGCTGAGGGCGAGGCGAAACGGAGGTGACGCACCCGGCATGGCCAGACTGGCGCTTACCGCCAGTCGGAATAGGAATGTTTTCCGCCCCGGTAATCCGTGACCTCGTATTCGCTCTCTCCGGTTTGCTCCAGATAGGAAGGGCCGATCGGCGCCTTGCCTTGGCCGCCCGGAATATCGAGCACATAGGTCGGCAGGCAGAGCCCCGAGATACTGCCCTGCAGCGCCCGCATCAGCGCCTGGCCGCGCGCGATCGGCACGGCGAAATGGGCAACGCCCTTGGCCTTGTCGAGATGGTGCAGGTAATACGGCTTGACCCGGTTGGCGAGCAGCGTCCTGAACAGGGTCGCCAGCGTTTCGGCGTCGTCATTGATGCTCTTCAGCAGGACGGTCTGGGCGAACAGCGGAATGCCGCCATCAGCAAGGCGGGCGAGAACGGTCTTCACCGCCTCGGTCAGCTCGCGCGGATGATTGACGTGGATGACGATATTGACCGTCTTGCGGGCCTGCTTCAGCGCCGCGACAAGGTCGTCGGTGATGCGCTCCGGCGTGACCAGAGGGGCGCGGGTGTGGATGCGGATCACGGCGACATGGTCGATTTCGCCAAGCGCCTTCATCAGTTCGGAAAGCCGGCGGTCGGACAGAACCAGCGGATCGCCGCCCGACAGGATCACCTCCCAGATGTCGTCATGCGTGCGGATATAGTCGAGCGCCGCGGCAAGCTCGTCCCGGTCAAGCGCGGCCTCCGGCTCACCCACGGTTTCACGGCGGAAGCAGAAGCGGCAATAGACCTGGCAGGCATGGGTCGGCTTCAAGAGCACCCGGTCGGGGTAGCGGTGGGTGACGCCCTTTGCCCGCTCGAACGCCCCGTCGCCGATCGGGTCCTCCATCTCGTCGTCATAGGCTTCAAGCTCGCGGCGATCCGGCACGAACTGGCGCGCCAGCGGATCGTCGGCGGCCACCGTGTCGATCGCCGACAGGATATGGGCCGGAATGCGGATGCGGAAATCCTCGGCAACCCGCGCGATATCGCCCGCCGCTTCCGCTGGCACGAGCCCGCGCGCCACCAGCGCATCGGTGTCGGTTATCGCGGTTTTCGCTTTGCTCTCGGACATGGTCGCCCCGTCGCCGGTTTCGTTCGGGGCGTTCTAGACGGTTTGCAGCGCCAAGCAAAGCCGGTCCGGTCCGCCGCGCTCTTTTCCGAAACCTGACTGTCGTTTCGAAAGCGTTAGGCATTTCACGGCTTTGGCATTGCGTTTCCGCAATCCGCTTTCAGCCGTGCGCTTGTCATTCTCCCGGATTTGCCCCACCATCCGGAGATGACAAAATGGCGCCCGAATCCCCGGCTGATCAAGCGGCCGGCCTATCTCTCCATCGCCGAACAGATCGCGGCTGCCGTGCGCAACGGCCTACTCATCGACGGCATGCGGTTGCCGCCGCAGCGCGAGATGGCGGCCGATCTCAAGGTCTCGGTGCAGACCGTCAGCCGCGCCTATGAGGAGCTGACGCGGCGCGGCATGGTGGTCGGCGAGGTCGGGCGCGGGTCCTACATCAAGGCCGAGCCGGTGGCGCCCGAGCGGCCCTACCTCACTGAGGGCGGCAGCGGCGTCATTGACCTTTCGATCCTGAAGCCGGTGTGCGAGAGCCGCAGCCTTGCCAAGTTCCGTGCAGCCTTTGCCGATCTCGGCGCGACCATGCCGCCGGAACTGGCGTTTTCGATGATGCCTAACGCGCTGTTCCAGCGCTACCGCATGGCCGGCGTCAACTGGCTGGCCGCCTGCGGGCTGAAGGCCCCCGCCCACGGCATCACGGTCACCAACGGCTCCAGCGATGCGATGACGGCGGCGTTCATGAGCGTGGTGCCGGCCGGCGGCGCGCTCGCGGTCGAGGCGCTGACCCACCCGATGGTGCGCCCGCTCGCCGGCTATCTGGGCATCGATCTCGAGGGCGTGGAGGTGGATGGCGAGGGCATTGTGCCGGCCGCGCTCGAGGCGGTTGCCGGCCGCAAGCGGCTGAGGGCGATCTTCCTTCAGCCATCGGCCGCCGGGCCGCAGGCGCTGGTGATGAGCGCGCCGCGCCGCCGCGCGATCGCGGCGATTGCCCGCAGGCTCGACCTTGCCATCATCGAAAACGATGTGCTGGGGCCGCTCGTCGAAAACCGCCCGCCGCCGGTCGCCGCCTTCGCGCCAGAGCGCACGGTCTACATGACCGACCTGTCGAAGAACACGATTCCCGGCTTGCGCTGCGGCTTCGTGGCCGCGCCGGATCGCTTTGCAGCCGCCGTTTCCAACCGTTATCTCGCGGCCAACTGGGTTGCGACGCCGGTGATGGCGGAGATCGCCAGCCGCTGGATACTCGATGGAACCGCGATCGAGCTCGTCAACTGGCAGCGCCAGGCGCTGATGCGTCGGCGCGCGATCGCGGAAAAAGCGCTCACCGGCATCGCCTGCCGGATGACGCCCGGCGCGCTGCATGTCTGGATACCGCTGCCGGAGGGCCTCACCGAGGCGGCGATGGTTGAGCGCGCGAAAAGCCGGGGCGTGGCTGTCGCGGCCGGGTCGAGCTTCCATGTGGGCCGCGCCGCCGCGCCGCCGGCGATCCGGGTGGCGCTCGCCGCCTCGAGCGAGCTTGAACTCGCCTCGTCGCTGGCGCTGGTCGCGGCGATCCTCAAGGGCGAACGGCAACTGCCCAAACCGGTGATGGTGTAAGGCGATGGCCGGAGCCCCCCTGAAGCCCCTGTTTACCCATGGAAGTCGGGACAACGCGGCCGACCGACCCCTTGCCGAAGAGATGGCCGTGGCGATGAGCTATGGCGGCTCGACCCATGCGGTGATGATGGCAACGCCGGATGATCTCGTCGATTTCGCCTATGGTTTCAGTCTGACGGAAGGCATCGTCAGCGATCCTCGGGAGATCGAGACGGTTGATATCGTTGCCTTCGACAAGGGCATCGATGTGCAGATCACGCTGCGGGCGGATCGCTCCGAGGCGCTGGCCGCCCGCCGCCGCTCCATGGCGGGTCCCGTCGGCTGCGGGCTTTGCGGGCTGGAGAGCATAGAGGCCGCGGTGCGGGCCGTGCCGAATGTCGCCGCCCCGGACTTCCGCCTGCGGGCGGGCGAGGTGAATGCCGCCGTGGAGGCGCTGTCGCGCGCGCAACCGCTGTTTGCCGCCACCCGCGCGGTGCATGGCGCGGGCTTCTATCGTCCGGGCGAGGGCATGCTGACGGTGCGGGAAGATGTCGGCCGCCACAACGCGCTCGACAAGCTGATCGGCGCCCTGGCGCGCGAGGACATTGATGCAGGCGCGGGCGCGATTGTCGTCAGCAGCCGGCTTTCGGTGGAAATGGTGCAGAAGGCGGCGATCGCCGGCAGTCCGGTGCTGATCGCGATCTCCGCGCCGACGGCGCTCGCCGTCGAGACGGCGGAAGCCGCGGGCCTGACGCTGATCGCCACGGCGCGCGGCGATGGCTTCAGCGTCTACAGCCGTGCCGAGCGGGTTATCGCAGCGGGGCCGGATGCAGACTGAATTAGCAGAGGTCATGGAGGCGGTATCGGAAAGCCCGCTTATCAGGCCGCTTCTTGAGAACTGGCGCCTGATCGATCTTCCGGATTGCTGGCTGGTCGCTGGCGCCCTGGCGCAGACGGTCTGGAACCGCCGGTTCGGGATGGACCCGGCGCACGGCATCGCCGATATCGATATCGTCTATTTCGACC
The DNA here is from genome assembly GCF_053484255.1 of Martelella sp. FLE1502. Classification (NCBI taxonomy): domain Bacteria; kingdom Pseudomonadati; phylum Pseudomonadota; class Alphaproteobacteria; order Hyphomicrobiales; family Aurantimonadaceae; genus Martelella; species Martelella sp. FLE1502. The sequence goes on along the minus strand of NZ_JBAKFQ010000009.1, from coordinate 5,510 downwards.
CCACCGACCTGTCGGAGCGGGCGGAAGCCCGCCATGCCGCCCGTATCCGCGCGGCGTTTTCCGCTCTGCCGGCCTGGATCGACGTCAAGAACCAGGCCCGGGTGCACCTCTGGTACGGCGACCGCTTCGGCTTCGACATCGAAGCATATGAAAGCGTCTCGGAGGCGATCACGACCTTTCCGACCACGGCCACCGCCCTGGGCATCAGACCGACGGGCGACGGCTTCGCATGCGATGCGCCCTTCGGTCTCGCCGATCTCCTCAACGCCGTCGTGCGCCCGAACAAGACGCAGGTATCCCGCGAAGCCTATGAGAACAAGGTCGAGCGCTGGAAGACGCTGTAGCCGGACCTGACGGTGATCGGCTGGGACGGGTGAGGGCGTAACAAAAAAAGCGCCCGAAGGCGCTTTTCACGGAGGAGGTCTGCTGCGGGCTTACCCCGCCCGGCGGCGGTCGCTGACGGGTTGGTAGGCGAGCTTGGCGTGGTAGCTGCAATAGGGGGAATTCTCCTTCGCATCGCAGCCGCAGAAATAGAAATCGTCCTGGGTCGGGTCGCCGACCGGCCATTTGCAGGTCATTTCGGTGAGCTCGGTGAGCGCCACCTTCTTCATGATCGGCACGACATTGTCGGGGGTCGAGCGCGGGCGCGCGGTCGGAGCGATATCGGCCTCGACCTCCTGCTTGAGCGCGGTGGCGCCGGCGGTGCGCGGCGCGGATGGCGTGCTCTGCGGCGGAGCGGCCGGGCGGCGGCCGGCAACGCGCGAGGCGAAGTTCGGCGCGCGCGGCGGTGCGGTGTTGCGCGCGGTTGCCCGGGGCGCGGCCTGTGCCGGCGCGCCGCCGCTCTTGGCGCGGCCGGGCAGCGAAAGGCGATGCACCTTGCCGATCACGGCATTGCGGCTGACGCCGCCGAGTTGGGTCGCGATCTGGCTGGCGCTCAGGCCCTCCGACCAGAGTTGTTTGAGTTTTTCGACGCGTTCGTCTGTCCAGCTCATATGTCGTCTCCGGCTATTGCGGGCGGAATCCGGCGTCGTGCTCCGAAACATGTCCGAAACAGGAAAAACTCGCCAATCCGGGTAATCAGATCCGCCGCTTGCAGTACTCTGTTGGCTCGTAAGGTAGGCCTATGGTCGGGGCGTGGCAAGGTTATGGGGAATCGCGCGAATCGTTTTTCTCGGTTTTCCCCAACTTGGTGATTTTTGTGCTGGCGGGGGCGAAAACGGCGGCGGATTCGCCCAAACGCCTTGCCGCCACCGCGTTTGTTGACATTGGAGGCGGACATGACAATATAAGGCCTGCCGCCGCCTCAAGGCGGCATTTTTAATTTCTGCGGGCGTTGAAAATCGCCCATGTCATCTTGTCGGAGTTTTACCGCCATGTCCGGTGCATCGCCTCTTTATAATACGTTCGCCAGAATACCGCTCACTTTCGAGCGCGGCGAAGGCGTTTGGCTGATCACGGACAAGGGCGAGCGATATCTCGACTTTGCCGCCGGCGTTGCGGTCAATTCGCTTGGTCATGCGCACCCGCATCTGGTCGCGGCGCTGAAGGACCAGGCCGAAAAGCTGTGGCATGTCTCGAACCTCTATCAGGTTGCCGGCCAGGAAAAGCTGGCCGAGCGCCTGACGGCGGCGACATTCGCCGACAAGGCGTTCTTCTCCAATTCCGGCGCGGAGGCGCTGGAGACGGCGATCAAGACCGCGCGGCGCTATCATTATGCCAAGGGCCATCCGGAGAAGATCGACATCATCACCTTCGAGGGCGCGTTCCATGGGCGGACGCTGGCAACGATCGCGGCCGGCGGCCAGGCGAAATACATGGAAGGCTTCGGGCCGAAGGCGCCGGGCTTCGTCCAGATTCCGGCCGGCGATATCGATCTGCTGAAGGAAACGATTTCCGAGACCACCGCCGCGCTTATGATCGAGCCGATCCAGGGCGAGGGCGGGGTGCGCACCGTCGACAAGGCCTTCCTTCAGGCCATGCGCGCGCTCTGCGAGGAACACGGCCTGCTGTTGATCTTCGACGAAGTGCAGACCGGCGTTGGGCGCACCGGTACGCTGTTTGCCTATGAGCAGACCGGCGTCGCGCCCGATATCATGGCGATCGCCAAGGGCATTGGCGGCGGGTTTCCCGTTGCTGCCTGCCTTGCCACGGAAGAGGCCGCATCCGGCATGGTGCCGGGCGTGCATGGCACCACATTCGGCGGCAATCCGCTGGCCATGGCCGTCGGCAATGCCGTGCTCGACGTGGTGCTGGAAGAGGGCTTCCTGGAGCATGTCAGGGAGGTGGGGCTGGTGTTCAAGCAGGGACTGGCCGAACTAAAGGACCGCTATCCGGGCGTGATCGGCGAAATCCGCGGCGAAGGCCTGATGCTGGGCATCAAGGCGGTCGTGCCCGCCGGCGAGCTGGCAGCGGCCATGCGCGAGGAGAAGCTGCTCTCCGTTCCCGCCGGCGACAATGTCATCCGGCTTCTGCCGCCCTTGACGGTAACGGCCGAGGAAGCGCGCGAAGGCCTTGCCCGACTGGGCCGCGCCGCCGAGAAGCTTTCCGCCGCCTGAGCGCGCGCAAAACGAAGTTCTATCTGTGAAAGAGTAGTTCCATGTCCAATCCGAGGCATTTTCTCGATCTCTCCGCCGTTTCGAAATCCGCGTTGCGCGGCATTCTCGATGACGCGGCGAGCCGAAAGACCGCCCAGAAGGCAGGCACCGCGGACAAGCCTCTGGCCGGCAAGGTGCTGGCGATGATCTTCGAAAAGCCGTCGACGCGCACCCGCGTTTCCTTCGATGTCGGCATGCGTCAGCTCGGCGGCGATACGCTGGTGCTGTCCGGCAAGGACATGCAGCTCGGCCGCGCCGAGACGATCGGCGATACGGCCAAGGTGCTGTCGCGCTATGTCGACGCGATCATGATCCGCACCACCGATCACGACCGGCTGTTGGAGCTTGCCGAAACCGCCACCGTGCCGGTGATCAACGGGCTGACGGATGCGACCCATCCCTGCCAGATCATGGCCGATCTGCAGACCTTCGAGGAGCATAATGGTCCCGTGGCCGGCAAGACCATCGCCTGGACCGGCGACGGGAACAATGTGCTGCACTCCTTCCTTGAGGGCGCCGGGCGGTTTTCCTACCGGATGAACATCGCCGTGCCGAAAGGCTCGGAACCGGAGATGCGGTTTGTGGACTGGGCGCGCGCGGAAGGGGCGGAGGTCAACTTCTTCGATACCGCCGCCGAAGCTGTCGCGGGCGCCGATTGCGTGGTCACCGATACCTGGGTTTCGATGAACCAGGAGCACAAGGCGCGCGGCCACAATGTGTTCCAGCCTTATCAGGTCAATGCGGACCTGATGAAAAAGGCGAATGGCAACGCCATATTCATGCACTGCCTGCCCGCCCATCGCGGCGAGGAGGTGACTGACGAGGTGATGGACGGTCCGCAATCGGTCGTCTTTGACGAGGCCGAGAACCGGCTTCATGCCCAGAAATCCGTTCTGGCCTGGTGCCTCGGCGTCTTCGACTGAAGCGCCGCCTTGCCAGGCAAGGAGATGAACAATGCAAAATCTTGAAACGCAACTCGGCGAACTCGGTTTCGCCGGTGATGACATGGTTGTGCCCTTCCAGGTGGATGCGCTCGATGTGCGCGGCCGCACGGTCCAGCTCGGCCCGCTGCTGGACACCATGCTGGCGCGTCACGCCTATCCCGAGCCCGTCGCCCGGCTGCTGGCCGAAGCGGTGGTGCTGACGGCGCTGATCGGCACCTCGCTGAAATTCGAGGGCAAGTTCACCGTGCAGACAAAGGGCGACGGCCCGGTCGACCTTCTGGTCGCCGATTTCTCGACGCCGGATGCGCTGCGCGGCTATGCCCGCTTCGATCAGGACGCGCTCGATGCCGCGATCGCGGCGGGAAAGACCGAGCCGGAAGCGCTGCTTGGCCGCGGCGTGCTGGCCTTCACCATCGATCAGGGCGGCTTCATGCAACCCTATCAGGGGATCGTGGAGCTCGACGGGCGTTCGCTCGAGGAAATCGCCATGGCCTATTTCCGCCAGTCGGAGCAGATTCCGACGGCGGTGCGTCTCGGCGTCGCGAAGCTGTTCTCGCGCGACGAGGACGGCCAGCCGCGCGAAAGCTGGCGGGCCGGCGGGCTGGTGGCCCAGTTTCTGCCGCAGGAGCCGGAGCGCATGCGCCAGCCGGACCTTCACGGCGGCGACGGCGATGACGGCGTGCTGTCGCACGATCCGGACGATGCCTGGTCGGAAGCCCGCGCCATGGTGGAAACCATCGATCTCGACGAGATGACCGACCCCGAAGTCGGCGCCGAACGGCTGCTCTACCGGCTGTTTCACGAACGCGGCGTCACGGTCTATCCCGCGCACGGCGTCTATGACCGCTGCTCGTGCTCGCGCGAGAAAATCCGCGACGTGCTCGGCGCCTTCACGGCCGAGGAAATTGCGGAAAGCACCGAGGACGGCAAGATCACCGTGACCTGCGAATTCTGCTCGACGGCGTATGAATATGCGCCGGAGGAGTTCGGCCAGGATTGACCCATCGAACCGCTCAGTTCAATTAACCATTGAATTGAGCGGCCCCGCATCGTATGCGTAAATGTGTTCCGCACAGGTCAATATAAAAACCCGGCGTGTCGCCGGACTGCCGGAGCATTCAGGGCTGACGGCGCGGTTTGCGATCGCGCCGGCGAGTGAGGCGAATTTGGGATTTGGAAAAGCCAGGGGCGGCTTCTGTCGACCGAAGGATGAGACGGATCGCTGCGTATTCCGCGGCATCGGCCGGCATGCTGCCGGCGAGGACCCGGCCAAGCGCGCGCAGATACTGGAAGGCGCGCGCCAGGTGTTCATGAATGTCGGCTTCGATGCCGCCAGCATGAACGACATCACCCGCGCCGCCGGCGTTTCCAAGGGCACGATCTACGTCTATTTCGAAAACAAGGGTGAGCTGTTCCAGACCATCATCCTGGAGGCCAAGCAGCGCATCTTCGAGGATCTGCGCCAGACTCTTGCCGAGGATGATGCGGTTGAAAACGTGCTGACGCGATTTGGCGCGCAGCTTGCCACCGGCCTGACCTGCGAGGAAACCATCAGGGCGATGCGGATCGCCATCGGCGTTGCCGAGCGCTTTCCGGAACTGGTGCGCACCTTCTTCGGCGATCACCCCGACAACCTGATCGAAACCCTCACCGCCTTTGTGGCAGCGCGCTGCGAGACGGGCGAACTGGTCGCCGACGAACCGCGCGTCGCCGCCCAGCAGCTTCTGGACCTGTGTACCGGTCATATGTGGAAAATGCGGCTGTTCGGGCTGATGGAAGGGCCGCCGCCGCCCGCCGATATCCAGCTTATGGCCGAACGCGGCGTCCGCACTTTCATGAACAGCTATGGCGCAGAGGCCGCGCGGCGGTCGTAATTCTGCCGGATCGCCTCGGAGGCGGATGCCGCCTGAAGGCCCTTAGAGCATCGGGCGATTAGTCTGCAACGCATGCTGTTGATTTGAAGTAGTTCCAG